>JBEKUO010000469.1:0-6128 GCA_049514955.1 Bryobacteraceae bacterium
TGTGCCGCCGGAGGAGCGCAATTCCGAATTCCCGTTGACGTTGGATCTGCGGCGTACGGGAGGGTAGTATTCTGATGTGCCATCAGCCAAAACTGCGAGCGCCCTAAGGTTGAAAGCGAGAAAGGCGTGGGAACGGGGAATGAATCGTTCCAGCTTGCAAGCCGGTAATTGCCTTGAAACGCTGGCGAAGCGGTGGGCATAATCTGACCGAAAGCTTTCCGAGAAAACCCGACAAGGGTTAAGGGTTCAGCGACCGGCAATCAAGAGCCTTTTCCTTCAACTTCTCAGTACTGACCGCCGGTTCTGCTTTTCGGTGGAGAAGCCAACTGATCGGCCTACCGCTTCGTCGAGCACACAGCCGTATGCAGGAACCGAGGAACTATTTGAGGAAACCGCGCGATGCTTGGCCGAGAGGCGCCAGATCTTTTCACCCCGTAATCGAAGCACCGCAATTGAACCCGTGCGTGAGGGTGACGAAAAGCCGCTGAAATGTTGGGCATCGGTCCATTGCGGTGGACGGCATCTTCAAGCGGTCCGAAGTCTATCACGACTACACGCTAGAAGACCTGGAGCGGGACCGCGAAACACCGCAGGCCGGCGATCTGACGAGGCTTCATGCAGTTGGTTTTCAAACACCAGCCCGGATCGACAACAACGCGAAAACCAAGTTCTCTCCCAGAATCGACCAGCCCTCTCCTGCCCGATAACCCGCTCCGCCGGCGTCAGATCAGCCTTGCTACGATGAATTGGAGGGAGCCCCCATGACGCTCACGATCGACCTTCCGGACGCAGAAGTATCTGCGCTTGCCGCCAAGGCGCGCGCACGCGGCGTGTCCGCCGAGGCGTACGCCAGGCAAGTGCTGGAACGCGATCTCGCGCCGGACTGGCTGCGAGGATCATGGGAGACGGCAACGCAAGCCGGATTGAGCCAGCTTTCGATGGATGAGATCGACGCGGAGATAGCCGCTGCACGGAAAGCGCGCCGCGAAAGCCGGCTCGACCCAGGACCATGATCCGAGTTGTCCGCGACACCAACGTTATCGTCTCCGCGCTGTTGCAACCTCTCGGACCGCCGGCCGCGGTCTTTCTCCTGGTGGTCGGCGGCGCGGTTCAACTGTGCGTCAGCGGCAATCTTTATGCCGAGTACGAAGAGGTAATCCGGCGGCCCCGGCTCGCGCGCGATGAAGAAGTTATAATCGCCACGCTGCAAACGGTTCGCGAGAAAGGATTTTGGGTCAAGCCCACGGAGACGATCAAGGCATGCTCCGACCCGGACGACGATGTTTTTCTCGAATGCGCATACGCCGCACGTGCTTACTATCTGGTGACCGGCAATCTAAAGCACTTTCCCCAGTCGTGGGGGAGTACCCTGATCGTTACGCCCCGGCGCTTTCAGGAACTCCCGATATGGGAAACCGCGCCAAGACAAGGTGAGCCCCGATGAGCATTTCCGGAGACACTCTCGATACGCCCCCGCTGAGCGCCGGTTATCGCCAGACGGATGGCGTTTATGACGAGATGTGCGTTGCGCCGGGCGTTCTTCGGCCGCACTGGGATACGTTCATCGGTTCGATGTCCGCGCTTGGCGGCGAAGAACTTGCCCGCCGCTGGAAGACCGCCCGGCAGCGAATTCGGGAAAACGGCGTTACGTACAATATCTACGGCGATCCGCTCGGAATGGACCGCCCGTGGAGTCTGGATTCCATCCCTCTGCTGATCCCGCCGTCGGAGTGGAGCGAACTCGAAGCGGGTCTGATACAGCGCGCGCGCCTCCTGAACTGCATCCTTGAGGACCTTTACGGCCCGCAACAACTGCTCCGCGGCGGCCTCCTCCCGCCGGCGCTGGTCTTCGCCAACCCCGCGTTCTGGCGGCCGTGCCACGGCATGCCCACGGCGGTGCATCCCTACCTGCACTTGCTGGCCGTCGACCTGGCGCGCTCACCCGATGGCCAATGGTGGGTACTCGCCGACCGTACCCAGGCGCCTTCGGGCGCGGGATATGCGCTGGAGAACCGCACGGTTCTGGCGGAAACCTTTCCGGACTTGTTCCGCGAGTTCCAGGTCCAACGGCTGGCTTTCTTTTTCCGCTCGTTTCGCGACACTCTGCTGCACCTGTCGCCCTCGCGCAGCGACAATCCGCGGGTTGTGCTCCTTACGCCGGGACCGCTCAACGAGACGTACTTCGAACACTCTTACCTGGCCCGCTATCTTGGTTTCACGCTCGTTCAGGGCGAAGACTTGACGGTGCGCGACAGCAGCGTATTCCTCCAAACACTCGACGGTCTCAAGCCGGTCGATGTGATCTTGCGGCGCGTGGACGACAGCTTTTGCGACCCGATCGAATTACGCTCCGACTCGTTTCTGGGCGTGGCCGGTCTGGTCGAGGCCGTGCGGGCGGGCAATGTGGTAGTCGCCAATTCGTTAGGCAGCGGCCTGATTGAATCGCCGGCCTTCATGCCCTTCCTTCCGCAGCTCAGCCAGCAGTTGCTCGGAGAGCGGCTGAAACTGCCTTCCGTCGCCACGTGGTGGTGCGGCCAGACCCGGCCGTTGCGGTACGTGCTCGATAACCTCGATTTCCTGGTGATCAAGCCCGCCTTTCCGTCATACGGCACGGAGCCGGTCTTTGGCGGGAAGCTTACCGGCGACGAACGGTCTCGAGTGATTACGCGCCTGCGGGAACGTCCATACGAATTCGCTGGGCAGGAGATACTGGACCTCTCCACGGTCCCGGTGTGGTCCCAAGACAGCCTGACCCCCCGCCGGGTCGTTCTGCGCGTATTTCTGGCAGCGTCGGGAGGCTCCTGGGTGGCGATGCCGGGCGGACTCGCGCGCGTGTCTCCTTCGCTCGACACGCAGGTAGTTTCCATGCAGCGCGGTGGCGGCAGCAAGGACACCTGGGTGCTTTCGAATGGACCGGTGGACGTATTCACGCTGCAACGCCGCCGCGACCAGCCCCTGGACCTGAATCGCGGCGAGCGCAGCGACCTGCCCAGCCGTGCGGCCGACCACCTCTTCTGGCTGGGCCGCTACGCCGAACGCTGCGAGCACCTCGCCCGGGTGCTTCGGTGCATTCTGATCCGGCTCACGGGCGAGTTCGGGGCGTCCGGCGCGTCGGAATGGGATTCCCTCATGACGTTGTACAATTGTCTGGCGTCGCCGCATTCGAGGCTGTCGGAGGAGGACCCCCAAGGGCATCTGGACCAATGGCGGGATCTGGAGCAGGAGATCCTTTCTCTGATTTTCGAAGAACAGCGAAGCGATAGCCTGAACACCGTCTTGAGCCGCGCCGCGCGGTCGGCCGCGCACGTCCGGGACAGTCTTTCGAGCGACACGTTGCGGATCGTGAACCAGTTCGGCGCCGCGCATACCTCGGCCTGGGGCTACGCCTCGACCGGCGAAGCGCTGGCTGTACTGAATCGTTGTATCGGGATACTGGCCGCGCTTCGCGGGATCGAAATGGAGAACATTACGCGCGGCCCCGGATGGCATTTCCTCGGCCTCGGAAGGCGCATCGAGCGCTCCATCCAACTGGTGGGCCTTTTCCGAGGCATTATCGTGCCGCTCAGCGCCCGGACGTTGCCCACGCTGGAGATGTTGCTGGAGGTCGCCGACAGTTCGATGACCTATCGATCCCGCTACTTCACCGTGTTGCAGGCAGCGCCCGTGCTCGATCTGCTGATGAGCGACGAGCGAAATCCGCGCTCGCTCGCCTTCCAATTACAGGATCTCGTGGAGCATTGCCGGCGCTTATCCGACAGACCTTCGGGGGCTGAGTGGCCGGTTTCCAAACAGAGACGTTTGGAAGAAGCGGCAGCAAATCTGTTTGGGGCGGACATTCGTACGCTCTGCGAGCCAGGCGACGGCGGCATCCGCGAGCCGCTAGACCAACTGCTCGCCGAGACGGGCGCGGCGCTGCCCGCTTTGTCGGATGCCATCACGCATGTCTATTTCAGTCACGCGGAATTGGAGCGGGCCATTTGAACTATCGCATTCGGCACAGAACGACGTACCATTATGAGGACCCGGTTTCGGTATCGCATCACGTGGTGCGTCTCACTCCGCGCAATCTTGCAAAACAGACGTGCCGGGGAAGCCACTTGTCCATACTGCCTGCGCCGCCAGTCACCTCCACGCACCTCGACTATTTCGGCAATACTCTGACCTCCTTCACGCTGTCCGAGCCTCACGACTGCCTCATCGTGGAGACCAACAGCGATTTGGAAGTGAATGCCATCGAATCGCCGGACTTCTCCGGATCTCCTCGGTGGGAGACCGTGCGGGAGTCGTTGGCCGGCGATCACGGCGACGAGGGCCTGAACGCCTATCAGTTCGTTTTCGATACCCAACGCGTGCGGTCCAGTCCGGAACTGGCCGCCTATGCGCTCGAGTCGTTTCCCGAAGGACGGCCGCTGCTCGCGGCGGTTCTCGATCTCACGCGCAGAATCCACCAGGATTTCCGCTTCGACAAGAAGGCCACCGAAGTCGCGACCCCCGTCCAGACTTTTTTCGAAAAGCGCCGCGGCGTGTGCCAGGACTTCGCTCACCTTCAGATCGGGTGCATGCGATCTCTGGGCCTCCCGGCGCGTTACGTCAGCGGCTATTTGAGAACGATGCCGCCGCCTGGCCGCCCGCGTTTGGTGGGCGCCGACGCCTCGCACGCCTGGTGCTCGGCATGGTGCCCCGGGACCGGATGGGTGGATTTCGATCCCACGAACAATTGCATACCCTCGGACGGTCACATCACCGTAGCTTGGGGACGCGATTACAGCGACGTCAGTCCTATCTACGGCGTTCTCCTCGGCGGCGCCAGGCACAAGCTGCACGTGGAGGTGGATGTGATGCCGCTTACATGAGAGCCGAAAAACTACGAGCTAAGCGGTGGAGGGTTTCTCCCCGCTAGTTTTGAGAAGGCGGTCTCGACCCACTCGGAGGGCAGTTCGTTTACGGCGCACCGCATGCGCTCCTGCCACCAGTCTGAGATTTGTACCAGATCCTTGCGCTCGTATCGGTGTTCGATCAGTTCAAAGCTCCCCCGCGTATAAAGCAGCAGATCGACGGGAAAATCCACGTTTGCCGCGCACAACCGGGTGGCGTCGAAAGCCAGGATGCTCAACTTAAATGCGTAGAGAATAGAGTCGCTGTGGGTCAGGGAGCGTTCCAGGATCGGCTTGCCGAAGCCGGAATTGCCGATGATCTGATAGGGCGTGTCGGGACCGATCTCGACCCAGTTGCCCTCCGGGTAGACCAGAAACAACTGGTGCACGGAGTCGGCCGACATCTGGCCTCCCACCAGGGAATAAATATTGAAATTGAAGTCGGCATGGCGCAGCGACGGTCCCTCTTCCTTGCCGAGTCGACGCACCTGGTCCGCATACAGGTTTACGATCTTGAAGAGGCGGTCACGCGCGGCGACCTGACGCGTATATACCTCTTCGAAATAAAGCAGCGCCTTATCCCGCAGCGAGCGCAAGCCCGATGTCATGACGAAGAAAGAAAAACCAGGCCCCTGATACGTGGCCACCTTTTTTGCAACCAACGACTCGCTGCCCGAAAGCACCCGTGTATCCGCGATGCCGACAAGGCCGTCTTCAACAGTGATTCCGAGACAAAAAGTCATTCCATCTCCGCAGTTTTCCGAAGGTCATCGCGGCAGAAGCTCTCACCCTGGCGGTGTGATCTTCGAGGTTGTTTGTGGATCTCTATTTCATTCTAGCCTGTCGGTCGTCACCAATGGCGCGACCCTTCAAGCGGCGTCGAGCACGCTTGCGGTTGTCCGTAGCCAAAATCAGATCCGTTACGGGAAGCGGTGTTACTAACAGTGAAGCTGTGGATGCGTGGGCGTGAGCAGAGGACGGTCGCCGATTTCCGCAGACAGCCAGTGGGATCGCGAAGCCTAAGCCGGGCGGTGCTGGGCGAATAGCCAGTGCACTAGCTCAGGTTCCGTGAATGCCCATTCCCAGACATTGTGGTCCACCCCGGTGTATTCGGTATACAAAGGCCGGCCACCCGCTTTGCGCAGAGCCGCGATGCGGTCGCGCGATACGGCCACGGGAACGGTCTGATCGGCAGCGCCGTGAAAAACCCACATTGGCATGCGAACCGCTGGTGTCACGTCGTCTTGCGACGTG
>JBEKUO010000470.1:0-6112 GCA_049514955.1 Bryobacteraceae bacterium
AAACAGAGATCCAACAACTGGCGACTGAAGCACTTCGCCGAGAGTTGGGACCCCGGCCTCATGACAGGAATTGAGGAGATACGTCACGAGCAGGTGGTCGTTATAGAGCAGCGACATATGGTCGTCAGACTTAAGCCTTCTTCGCTCGTAGAATTCTCGGAAATCGTGGCCCAGTGTGGAGAAAATCAAGCGGTGATTAACGAAACCTGGGTCGATGTGATGCCTGGGCGTTTTGACTCGGTCTGCCCTGGAAAAGCGGTCAAGGCTCATAGGAATCATGACGGGCTGCAGGATAGCACCGTTCTCGAAAATACAGGAGCCACAAACGCCGAAACGAGCCAGCCTGCGCATCGCAAGGGCCTCAAGCTTCGGCAGGTGTTGTCCCCGACTTCTTTCGCATGGCCGCTCCAGCCTTTGGGCACGCGTGATCTGGGGATCGTGCACCCTGCACGACTCAACGACCATGTTCCCAGTGTAGCGCCCTGAATCGCACAGGCGCGTGGTGCCGTGATGCTCGACGGCCTCCGCCCCATCGAAGTCCTGCCCGCCGTGCCTGCCGCGGCGGCACTCCTGCCGGCGCAGGCTTGCTTAGTGCTCAATCTCAGAATTTCTATTTGTGGGCCTTCAAGACGCCAGCGCCGCCAACACCGCCTCGCGATTCCTGGCGATAACCGCGAGGTACGCCCGCGTGGTTGCGTCGGGTTTTCGCCGCCCTTGCTCCCATTCCTGTAGCGTTCTCGGATTTATGCAAAACGCGCGCGCAAACTCCGCTTGCGACATTCCCGCCTTGGTCCGGATGCGCCTCACATCCACCTCATCCGGCAGCACGATACGCCGCGTAGGCAGCCTCGCCTCGCCCTTCACGTGGGCCAGAATTTCTTTGGCGCTCTGCTCCAGCGCCATGCCGAGCTTCGTCCGCCGTTTGCTTCCAGTGTTCAGATTGCCTACTCCCATAATTATTGCCCTCCTCGTGCCGCTTTCTTGATCTGCGCCGCTAAGTTTCGCGAGCACGTTTTGATCGGCCGCCGACAGGGTCTCCTTTCGCGATTTGGCGTAGATCGCGGCCATGTAGATCCGTCCCGGCTCGGCCAGAAAGAAATAGACCACACGAAGCCCGCCGCTCTTCCCCCTGCCTCACCGCGCCCAGCGCGCCTTGCGAAATCCACCGGCGCCCGGAATGACTGGATGATCTTCCGGCGTGCAGGCGATGTAGAACTCCATCGCCATCCGCTCCTCCTCGTTCAGCAGAGCCGAAACCTGAGATTCATATCCAGACAGACTTACAATCTCGGCGATCACCTTTTTGAGCATACGGCATTGACGGATAGATGGTCAACCCCGTCGCGACGCTTTCGTTACTGAAGGCGCGGTGATTTGCAGCTTTCTGCCGCGCCCCCTGGAGCAGGACGCGCAAGCCCTCAAGGTGCCCTTCTTCCACCGCAACACGGACTACGACGAGTTCATCTTCTATCACGACGGCGACTTCTTCAGCCGCGACACATCAAGGCGGGCATGGCCACGCTGCACCCGCGCGGCATCCACCACGGCCCGCACCCCAAGGCCTTGGCCAACCAGGGCAAGAAGGGCTTCACCGACGAAAGCGCCGTGATGCTCGACGGCCTCAACCCCATCGAAGTCCTGCCCGCCGGAGAAAGCGTGGAGTGGAAAGACTACTGGAAAAGCTGGATGGAAAAGTGATTGTACTGCCGCCGGCGCTCTTGTCGGCGCAGACGCGCTCCACGATGGCGCCAATTACCTGCATGACGTCAATTCTACGGCCAGCGCGTGATACGTAAAGGTTGGCGCCGAATAACCCGGGTTTCCGGACGGCGTCAACCGTGCGCTCATTTCCAGGCAATGGACGTGCAACGTCAGTAGAGCGTTTGGCAGCAGCGTTCTGTCGTCAGAGCGGGAATGGCTTCAGATTAGGGCGAAGTTGTATGTCCTCAGGATGCGTTTTAAGAGCGCTTCGTTCGTTGGGTCAGTGAATGAACCCATTGACGTGACACTGAAACTGCTAGGCGGTCGCTCATAAATGGCATAGGCAATCCGTTCCTGGGCATGTCGCGAACGATAACGGATTCCGTCCGGCTTGCAGGGATGTTTCTTTAGTGCGGCGGACCACTGCTGCGCCACCTTATATGAGCCTGTCCCGAGACGTCCGTCCGCCCCGATGCTGGCGAGCCCACCATCATCCACAAGATCGATAAACCGTAGAGAGCCGGTCAACCTCATTCTCGCGATTGCGCGTGCATCCAGATACGCTCCGGAAACGGCAGGCACTCCGGTCGTCTCCCCGCTAGATTCCAAGAGGCAACACTCGGGGTCGGCGCCGGCGTACAGGACACCGAAACACCCCGGCGCCGGACAGTCCGGGTCATCGAGGCGATAGTAGCCCTTCTTACCGAAATATATGGGATCGTCAATCTTCTTATAGTGCCGGTACAAAATCTCTCCTGCCAGCAAGGTGAAGATCGACGGATGTTGAGCAGCCAATTGCGCATGGGGCGGCGGATGGTCGCCCGGAAGGTCGATCACATTGCTCCTTGTTCGCCGTATGCGCTCGCGGCCCTCACCACCTCGTTAGCTCTTCCGCTGCGTAGCGCTTCGATCGGGGTCTTATTACCAAGTCTTTCATGCGAACTTGTAAAGAACCTGAGCTGCATCCAGGGATCGAGAGCACTGAGATTTCTCAACACTTCTTCTAGACCGTTCAGGGTCTTTCCGTCTTCAAACTGAAAACTTGGATAACTGTATCCACGTCTACCTTGTGTCAATGCAAGGAGTTGATTTGCGGCTCGCCTCTTATCGACCGCTTGACGAGAAAGCTTCAGCAATTCAGCAACCTTTCCGGAACTGAGAACCCCTTCGGCCTTTTTGAGCATCCCTTGCCGAAGCTCAAACCCTCGAAGCTTCGAAGCGACAATCGGATCTTGCCCTGCTAACTCCGACACCCAAGAGGCCGAACTGAGGGCCTCAAGCATCACGAGGTTATCCGTTGGAGCGGCAGTCGCCTCCTCAATCGAAGTGCTTGTGAGATCGGCTTCGAGGTCTTTCACCGCCCTCAGGATTCGAGTGCAAAAAGCTGGATGTTTGGTGTTTCTAAACTGCTTCAATACCGAAACCAACAGGCGATTTTCTAGCTCTGGGTCGCGCTCGATCCTCAGCCACAGCTTCTCGTCTTTATAGGCACTGCGGATGAGGAATCCTTCGAGATTGAGATTAAGCCTCGTGTGCTTGACTTGAAAGAGCAAGCTCCGGTCGATAATCTCGACTTTCAAGTCGTGGTGAGCGGAGTGTGAAATGAACACATCGAGCCCAGTGTGTTTAGACTTAAGAGAAAACGCCGGCGTCGCCTCCTTGTAGCGAGTGCCAAACCAGTTTTCAATTGTGCTTTGGACTTCTTCGATTGTGCTGGGCTCGGCGGAATAGGTGGACATCAGACCTCCAGTTGCCATATTCATTATCCCAAGAGCGATGCCACTTCGTCAACCGGGTACTTCCTGATTTGCGTGCCTCCACCAGGCAGACGGCGCGCGGAAGTCCCGGCAGCTTGAATGTTTCTCCGCCGAAGCTCTCAAGCTGTTGGTTCACCGTGGTGGGGCAGGCGCTTTCGCCTGCCGACCGCGACTCACAGTGACTTCTGCCACGGGCTGCCAGGGCGTTTCCCGTCAATTGGATCGGAGACTGCCAATTTCCGAACGGTGCGTGATCCAGCGAGAAGCGAGTGGCAACTTCCCCGAACGCCACGAGCGTGTCTTCTTCAAAGGGACTGTGCTTTCCGTGCGCGCTCGGCGCGAGCCAGGAACTCCGCCATGTCCTTATCCTTGGCGGCGTAGTACGCCCACCCTTCCGCAGTCCCGTCCCAGCGATAATCGCAAATCGTCATATCGATGCCGCGGTCGATGAGGAACTGCGCTGCTTCGTAGTTCCCGCGGATGGCACATTCATGCAGAATACTGGCTGGCTCGTGCGTGCCCCAATCCGTATTGATGTTGGCTCCGTGCCCCAGAAGAAAATCCGCGATCTCAAGCTGCCGGTTCATACACGCCCATGCCAGCGCGACATCCAGGATGTGCTGCGCGTTCGGGGGCGCCCAATGAAGATTCCGGAGTACCGAAGGATTGTTGGTGGGGTAATGCTGACTGAGGCTCCCCAGCCTCGGTCGGCCGGCCTCATCAAACCAACCCCTGACTCCCGCGAAGTCCCCTACGCCGGCCGCGTGCGGAAGATCGTCCGGCAGCGGCCAAATCTGAGTCAATAGCGGGATGAGATGCGCGTTCCCATACTCCAGCGCGAACCCCAGTGCGAACGAAGGTGGGCGCTTCACCTTTAGCGCGGGATGGAACTCCATCAATCGAGCGATGAAAGGTTCTCGATCGTGGTACGCCGCATTCTCGATTAACTCCACCACATTGTGTTCGTCGAGCAGATCGGATTCCCGCTGTAGCCACCGGCTGAACTCGTCGAGGTCGTTTGCGTCCATCGCCGCTTGTATTTCATTCCTAACGACCGTCTGCCAGGGACCCCCGTAGTGCACTTGATGTTCGGCCAAGTAGTCGATGAACCCGCTTTGTCCACGCCATTTCTCCACTCGCTCGCCGAGCGCGGGGTCGAGCTCGATGGAACGGTTGAGAAGGAGAGCGGCTACCGGCTTATGCTTAAAACGGCAGGCACGAAGGAACGCCTGCGTGACGGCGGCGGCATCGCCACCCGGGCGGGTCCGTATGGATTCAAGACAATCGCGTACGCCCTCGTAGTCACCCAGTGCCGCCAGAATATCGAGCCTGCGCGGCGGAACACCTTTGCGCAAAAGAAGCTGCAACACTCCCTCGGCGCGGGCGCGAATTGCGCCTTCCCATATCGCCGGCTCTACCGTAGCGCCCGCATCCAAGAGAAACTCGGCGCACTCGATGCGCGTGAACATCTTTTCCCGGTTAGGATCGCCGCTGTCGCCAAACGACCCTGTGGCAAACCCAAGTAGCGATTCTCCGGAATTGCCGCGCCACGATAGAAGCGCAGGATACTCCCGAATCAGTTGCGCTAGTCGTTCGACCTCGTTGTCATGGATGGCGCGTTCCGCCTCCGCGGCGGCCCACTCCGGGCTTTTGTCTTCCAGGCGGAGCGCCGCCGCGCGAAGATCCTGCCAACCTTCGAAACCGTATTCGCGAGCGAGCGCGTGCTGCACGTCGCGTAAGACGGGCTCGCGTGAGCCATTGGGATACGCAGTTTCAAGGCGCCGGCCGGCATGCGGGTCGTTTTCGCGCAGTGCCTTGAGCCAGCGCTTGGCTTCTTTCCTCAGATTGTCGAGAGTGGTATCTGAAGTGAGCTTTCGTGACATAACCTTCCTTCCGTTTTTTGCCCAGGTCCGCTTAGCTCAGGGCCGGATGAAAGGTCTGTGCAAGACGCAAATCCAATACAGGGTGGGAGCAGGCTCCCTTGCCGCGGACAGGAGGCGCCCCAGCGCGCGCTGAAGGTAGAATCCCATACCGCTGGGGCGCCTGTCAACGGCGGCCGCCTGCCAGTTTCCAACTCCAATTGGAAGTATCGGGCCTCTCTTCGCGGGTGCGTCATCGACTTCTCGCCACGCACATGAGCGTGTAGTCGTTTTAAACCGCGGATTGGCAAGCGCGCGTGCGGAGAAGGCAGCCAAGAAAACGAATCGTCGCGCGCCGCGCTCGTGCGCATAGTCGGGCGCCTCGGAGGGCGCGACAGCATTTCCCCTTCCACCAGCTACCCTACCAGCGCCCGTCTTCGACGCCATAAGTGGCCGCCATAATCGGATGGTTGAGGAGGGCCAGCACCTTGGCCTCGCGGCTCGAATCGCGCTATGCGATCCGGACCGCTTGCAAAAGCTTGCGGCAATACTTTGACTTCTCCCATTCCGCCGGCGCCGATGCCCGGAAGGATCTCGTACGATCGCAGCCGCATTCGAGAAGAGAGAGACACAGTGTCTCCGGGCTGCGGACACGACCGGGGTAGACGGCTTCAAGGAATGCTGCTCCCCCCGGCTTCTCGGGGATCGTTGGCGTGGCACGGGTGTCTGCGAGTGGGGAAGAGGCCGGCCGGCTAGCAGGATCGGGGCGAAGAGAGTGCGGCGCATGCTTTGTCA
>JBEKUO010000471.1:0-6107 GCA_049514955.1 Bryobacteraceae bacterium
GCGCGAAAGACTCTCTGCAATACTCATTTCCCATCCACCGAATAGGCCAGCAGCACGTTGCCGGGCATGCCGCCGAAGGCCCCATATCCCGAGTTCACATACAAAATACCGCCCACCACCACCGGCCCCGGACCGTCTATCGATCCGCCGTTCGCCTTGCCGCCGTTCACCGCTTTGTATTCTACTGCGGTGTCGACGTCCCAAACGATCCGGCCATCGGCGGTGGAGTAAGCGCGCAGGTGCCCGTCGAGCGCGCCGGAGAACACCACTCCGGGGATCACCGTCACCGCGGCGGATTGCGACGGGCTGCATCCCAATTTGTCGCCGCATCCGGGAGGCGGCGTATACCACACGCGCTCGCCCGTCGTCAGTTTGAGCGCGAACATCCCTCCGCCGGCTTTGGAGTCGGTTTTGAAGAACCCGAACACAGCCTTGTGCGCACCGGGGTCGGACGGGCCGGCCGGCATGATCTTCAAGTCGGAGAGGGCCACGTAAACGTTCTCGTTGTCGGAAGCATTGCCCCACTGCACTCCTCCCAAAGAGCCTCCTTTGCCGACCCGCACGCTCCACAGCACCTCGCCCTGTTGATCCGGATCGATGGCGTGCACCATGCCGGACTTCTGCCCGGCCACCAGCGCGCGTTTGCCGTTCGGCAGATCCACCAGGTTGGGAGAGCAGCCGAAATCGAAATCCGGGCCCTTCGCTTCCGGACAATTGTCGCCGGATGGGCATCCCAGGTTGAACGCGTCGCCTTCGGTCATCTGGCGCGACCAGAGCATCTTTCCGGTGTCCATATCGAACGCCAGGAACGCGTCGCTGGTGCGCGCCGGCGGATCGGAGTAGGAATCGCCGGTGGTCACATAAACCGCGCGCTTCTTCGCATCGAGCGTCGGCGACGACCACACGCCCGCGCCGGAGGGTCCCCAAAGTTGCGTGCCCTGCTTGTTCTTGCGGACCGGGTGGGGCTCCTCCGGAATGGTGTAGCTCTTCCAGATCTGTTTGCCGGTGGATGCATCCAGCGCCGCCACGCCGCCGCGGAACTTGCAGCACTCGTATCTTGGATTGGCGCCGGTCACCTCTTCAAACGAGGAAAATGGGACATACAGCCGCCCATCGAGCAGTGCGGGCGCGCCGGTGATCATGGCTGCCAGATGCTTTTCCACGCGCACCTTCCACAACTGCGCGCCGGTGGCTGCATCCACCGCGTAGGCTTGCGCGCGCTGGTCGCCGAAATACGCCACCCAGCGGTCGCCGATCTGCCCGATGCTGATGGCGCTGCGCACGGTCCCATCGGCTTTGAAGGTCCAGTAGATGCAGCCGGTGGCGGCGTCGAGCGCATACACCCTGCCCGAGTCGCTGCCGGCAAAGACACGGCCGCCGGCAATCGTGGGCTGTGCCAAGGCACGCGCTGCTCCGGGGAAGGCGAAGGCCCACTTGAGCTTCAGCTTCGGGACCTGGTCCGCGCTCAGCCCCGCCATGATCGCGGGCTGCATGCGATGGTTGCCGGCATCCACGCCCCAGCCATTCCAGTAAGGCCCGGAAAACGGCTTATCGGAAGCCGCCGCAGGATCCGTGCATAGCCCCTCCTGGGGCGTTTCTTCGCTGCCGAACGATTTGCCGGTGACGAACATGGAGACCGCGCGCGCCTCCGCCGTGGTAAGCGCCTTACCCTGTTCCGCCATCTTCCCGTTCGTCAGCGCGGCAAGTACGCGCTCGGGAGTCATCAGCTTCATGGCGACGGATTGCGGCGCACGCTCCACGCCGCCTTCGTGGCACTTCGCGCACTGCTTCCGATAAATCGCGGCGCCATCCTGCGCGAATGCGGCGAAGCAGCCGCCCATCAATATAAATACTGAAACTCGGGATGCAGCAACAAACTCCACAGAAGATCCTCCAAGGGCGCCGGCGACAGTCTGCCGCCGTCGAAGTAGTTATGTACGAGGCGAACCTCGTCTGGGTTCGCCTGCCGCGCCAGAAACTGCGGGAACAGCCGGTGAATCGCGTCATCGACACTGGTGAGCGGCGCGGGCGCGGGAACTGGCAGCGTCCCCGACACGCGCACCAGCCGCTCGTTATCCGGCTCGGCGCCGAAGATGAAAAAGCGCACGGCGCCTTCGATATCGCTGGGCAAAGAGCGATCGTCGAGGACCACGCGGCCCCGCATGTGCGTAAGGCCGAGTCCTTTAATAGGAAGCACGAGGCGGCCGCCTGGCGGCACTCTGACCGCCTCACCGATCGGCCGCTTACCGGCTACCAGCGGTTCTCGCGGGAAGCTGGCCGGCGCCAGATCCGACAGCGTCTTCGAGCCTTTCGGCCCGCTGAGTTTCACCTCGGCCCAACCGGCCACCGTGCGTGCGGCATCGTAAGAGCCCGCGTCCTCCGCGAGCAGCCACAATTGATCGAGGCCGGCAATATCGATATCGAAAGTCACCGCGCCTTTGCGCACCACGCCGCTATCGAAGAGGTTCTGCGGGGCCGGCGGAAGCTGCCCCAGCAATCGCAAGGCGCCGCGCCGCAAGGTGTTCTCCAGGCTCCCTCCGTTAGCCAGTTCGAGCGCCTGAAACGTGGTCGGACGGTTGTCGCGGGTGGTGAAGACCTGGTCGCGGATGGGCCTTCCCATCGCCAGATCCAGGGACGATGCCTTGAACTGCCAGTCGCGCGCGGGGATTGCGCTCCGCGATGCCGGCTTCGTGCGCCATTCCCCGGTAATGGCCGAAACTGTATCGGCGAACTGTTCCGCGGTCAGCCGCCGCACCTGCGCCCCTCGAAACACGTAAGGTTTTTCAGGTTGCCCGGCGGTGACGACGGCCGGCAACTGATAGGCTTGCGAGGTCATCAACAGCCGCAAGAGGTATCGCAGGTCGCTGCCGTGGGCGGTGAAATCCGCAGCCAGCCAATCGAGCAGATCCGCGTTCCACGGCTCGCTATCCATGTCGTCCACCGGCTCCACCAGCCCCCGTCCGAACAGCTTCTGCCAATAACGATTGACCAACGTGCGCGGCACGCGGCCGTTCCGCTCGTCCGTGAAGAAACGCGCCGCGGCGGCGTGGCGCTGGGCAAGCGTGGCAGCCTCAGGCGAATCGCCGAGCTCCGGATAGAGTAGTTGCGGCCCGGTGTATTTGCCGGTCTTCACGTCACAGCGCACCAACTCGAGCTGGCTCTCGGGCGAGAACAGCGCGGCCATGCCGTATGACTCACGCAGCTTGTACCGGTTGATGAAGCTGTCGTGGCAGGACGCGCATTTCAAATTGATCCCCAAAAAAATCTGCGCGGTGTTCTGCGCGGCCTGCATGTAAGGGGTCTGGCTGGCGTTCACATCTCCGCGCCAGTTCACTCCGATCAGGAAACCGTCCGGATCGCTTTTCCGCACGGGGTTGACCAGCGCGGCAATCATCCGGTCATAAGGCAGGTTCCGCTCTAGCGCGCCCCGCAGCCACTCCGTAATGGACTTGCGCTCGCCCTGATAGTTGCCGCCCATATCGTTGCGCAGCAGGTCATTCCACCAACTGATCCAATTCTCCGCGTAAGCGTTGGAGTCGCTGAGCAGGGAATCGATCAGATGTCCGCGCTTGCCGGGCGTGGTGTCCCTGAGGAAAGAATCGAGCTGCGCCGGAGTGGGAGGCAGTCCCCACAGGTCGAAATAGGCGCGCCGTACGAAGATGGAGTCTGCCGCCGGAGCCGGGAACACCATCTGGTGCTTAGCGAAATAAGCTTCGATGAAACGATCGATGGGATGCGATTTGGAGCTGGCGGGCAGTTCGGGCTGGCGTGGCGCGATCGCCGCGACCCAGCCGTTCCCGGCAGTTTGCGAGGCGCTCACCACGGCTTCCGGCCACACCGTGCCCTCGTCGATCCATGCGCGCAGAGCCGCGATCTGGGCGGGCGTCAGCGGCTCGCCGGAAGCCGGCATGATGGCGCCCCGCTGCCCGCTGACTCTTTGGATCAGCAGACTGTCGCCGCTGTGGCCGGGCACGATCGCCGGACCATTTAGGCCGCCGCTCAACGCCAACTCGCGGCTGGTCAGCGACAGCCCGCCAGCAGGCTTCGTCCCGCTGTGGCATGGAGCGCATCGCGATGCCAGGATGGGATGCACCTCGGTCGCGAAGTCTACTGCCCGGGCCAAATGGGCCAAGCTGGAGCCTGCGAGAACTGTTACTGCTGCGCTGATCGCGTGGAGGTGCATGCGCCTTGAGTGCTGGTTCTCAATTATATAAGTACACAGCCGTGCGGCGCAGGTCGTTCCGGTCGAGCCGCCGCGCGAGCTGTGCTCTTTGAAACCAACACAAGAACTGGAAAAAGGACAACTGGCGAAGGCTTGACAAGGCCAACCCGTCTGGTATGCTACGAGCAGGAGGTCCGGATTTCCGGATTTCCGTAAACGCTAATGAGCACCCTTGTTAAAGTCCAACCCAAAGGCCAAATGACCATTCCTCGCAGAATACGCTCTGCCGTGGGCTTGGTTGACGGCGACCTCGTTGAGGTCCGTGCGGTTGGCAGGAGGATCGTCATTATTCCCCAGTTGGTGATCGACCGCTCCAAGTTTCCCAACGCCGATAATGAGTATACTCCCGAGCAGCGTCGCATCATCAATGCCCGTCTGGACGAAGCGGAGAAGGGACCCTACTTCGGCCCGTTCAGAGACGGCGCCGAAGTTGCGGCTTTCCTCAAGAAGAAAATGCAGCGCACCGCAAAGGCCGCCAAATCCAAGAAATCGAGATGAACGTCCATCTTTCGCAGCGCGCCATCGAAGCGCTGGCCACGGCTCCACTCACTGTCCAAAAAGCCTTTATCAAACAAATCAGTTTCTTGGTTCGCAACCTCAATCACCCTCGCTCCATGCGAAGAAGTTCAACGAAGCCGAAGGCCGCTGGTAAGCCCGCGTCAATGACGACTGGCGTTTTTAGTACAAGGATCGAGTGCCGATCGCACGGCAAAAAGTCTCCGGCTATGCAGCGGTAGAATGGGGGAACTGTGCACCGCTTCGTTCTCCATAATGATGACATCCGGGAAGCCTCCGACAAGCTACTCGCGCCGGGGCAGGTAGGACTGCTTTCTGGCTGGGGGGTCTTCAGCACCATACGGGTGGTCGATGGCGTGCTATTTGCCTTCGAGCGGCACTGGGCGCGTATGCGCAAAGATGCGGCCAAGCTCTGCGTGCCCCTGCCGCCCGATCCCGAGGCGGTCCACCGCAAGCTGCTTGAGTTGCTGGAAGCCAACCAAGCCTTGCATGCGACCATGCGGGTGGTGGTGGTGCGCAATACGGGGGGAATCTGGGAAGGTCCAGCGAACGGCCGCGCCAGCGATCTGCTCGCGCTAACCACCGCCACGAAGGAGTGGGGCACAGGAGTGCGCCTCTGCTACACGCCGCAGGCACGCTACGCAGCCGGCGAGTTCGCGGGCGCCAAGATCCTGTCGTGGGCGATGAACCTGACCTGGCTGGAAAGGGCGCAGGCCCGCGGCTTCGACGAGACGATTTTGCTCAACGAGCGGGGCGAGGCTGCCGAGTGCACTTCAGCGAACATTTTCGTGGCTGAGGGGAACCGCGTGTGGACTCCACCGCTCAGCTCCGGCTGCCTGCCGGGCGTGACTCGCGAACTGCTGCTCGACGAGATCCGGGTACCCGGATATAGCATTACCGAAAAGCCGCTTGCGCCTGCAGATTTGGAACGCGCCAGCGAGGTCTTCATCACTTCCACTACGCGAAGCCTGCTGCCAGTGGTTGAAATCGAAGGCCGTGAAACTCCGCATTCCGGCCCGGTTTGCACAGCGCTGCGGACGGCGTTTGTGGCTTACCTGGATGAATACGTCAAGCGCCACAAGTAGTCGCTCGCGGCCCGAACTTGAGACGCGGAGAAGGCAGACACGGAGACGCGGCGACACGGAGATGGGAAGCTATGTTGACGCGCTGACGCGGGAATCGGAAACTGAGGCGAGAAGCGGGTACTGGGTGATAGGAAGCGGGCGAGGAGCCAAAAAAATGGTTCCAAGTGATCCGAAGCTCAGCCAAGTCCGACACCGGCATGCCCGGCCCGGAGCTTTGCAGCCAGAATGACCGGCGATGGCCCCTCAGCTCCCCGCCACCCTTTTTGAGAGCGACAGATCAGTGC
>JBEKUO010000472.1:0-6102 GCA_049514955.1 Bryobacteraceae bacterium
GCAATTCGGGAGCGTGCCACGGCGCGGCAGCCGGCAAGAACGGCTTCAAGCTCACCCTGCGCGGTTACGATCCGGATGAAGACTACAATACCCTGACGCGGCAATCACTCGGCCGGCGTGTTTCGCTTTCCGCGCCGTCGCAGAGTCTGATGCTGCTCAAGCCGACCTTCGCGGTTCCGCACGGCGGCGGCAAGCGCTTCACGACCGATTCGCTCGAATACCGGGTGATCGCGGAGTGGATCGCGGCGGGCGCGCCTCGTCCTGCCGATGACGATCCGGCGGTGACCGGCCTCGAAGTTTTTCCCGCCTCGGCGACCCTGAAGCCCGGCGGCGAGCAGCAGATTGTGGTGCGGGCCAAGTATGCCGACGGTCGCCTGCGCGACGTGACGCGCTGGGTGCGGTTTGCCTCCAGCGATGAAGGCGTTGCCGCAGTGGACGATTCCGGCCACGTGAAGATGAACGGCAGTGGCGAAGCGGCCATTACGCTCTGGTACGCCAGCCGAGTATTGTACGCACGCATGGGCGTGCCGTATGCCAACAAAGTGGACCCCGCAGCCTACACCAAATTTGAGCGGCACAACTACATCGACGACCTGGTGCTGGCGAAGCTGAAGGCGCTGAACATCGCGCCGTCAGGGCCGGCTTCGGATGCGACCTTCACACGGCGCGCGTACTTGGATTCAATCGGTCTTCTGCCCACGTCCGAAGAGGTCGAAGATTATTTGGCCGACAAATCCGCGGACAAGCGCGCGAAGCTGATCGACCGGCTGCTGGAGCGTGACGAGTTCGTGGATTACTGGGCGTACAAGTGGTCGGACTTGCTGTTGGTCTCCAGCCGCAAGCTGCGCACCAGCGAGATGTGGTCGTTCTACAACTGGATCCGCACCAGCGTGAAGGAGAACAAGCCGTGGAACAAGTTTGCCTACGAGATCTTCACCTCGTCGGGCGACACTCGGCAGAATGGCGCGCTCAATTATTACGTGCTGCACAAGGATCCCATCGACCTGACGGAGACGGCCACCGAGGCGTTCATGGGCAACCGCGTGACCTGCGCGCGTTGCCACAATCATCCGTTGGAGAAGTGGACGCAGAAGCAGTATTACGAACTGGTGAACCTGTTCGCGCGGGTAGGGCTGAAGAGCGGCGGCGAGGCAGGCGACATCGTGGTCTACGCCAAGGCCACCGGCGATGTGCCGTATCCGAAGCTGTTCAAGCCGCTGCCGCCCACGCCGCTGGACGGCACGCCCATGGCGCTCGATTCGACCGACGACCGGCGCGTGCATTTCGCCGACTGGCTGATCAGCCCCAAGAATATTTACTTTTCACGATCGCTGGTGAACCGCGTGTGGGCCAACTTCATGGGCCGCGGCCTGGTGGAATCGGTGGACGATGTGCGGGCGACAAATCCGGCTTCGAACGAGGAATTGTTCGCCGCGTTGAGCGACGATTTCGTCAAGAACGGCTACGACGTGAAGCGGCTGATCCGGACCATCATGAATTCCGGCGTCTATCAGCTTTCCGCCGACGCCAACGCCGAGAACCAGATGGATACGAAATATTACTCGCGGTATTTTGTGAAGCGGCTGCCCGCGGAGGTGCTGCTCGACGTTATGTCGCAGGTAACTGGCGTGCCCACGAAGTTTAAGGGATATCCGGCCGGTATGCGTGCGATGCAGTTGCCGGACGTGCAGGTGCAGTCGCAGTTCCTCAGCTCGTTTGGGCGGCCGAAGCGCATCATCTGCGATGCGGGCGAGCGGTCGAGCGAACCGAATATCGCGCAGGCGCTGCACGTGATCAACGGGGAAACGCTGAATAAGGAGCTGAGCGATGGGGATGGGTATGCGGCGCTGGCGGTGAAGCTGGGGCTGTCGGATGCGCGCATTCTGGATCACTTGTTCCTTTCGGCATTCAGCCGGTATCCGACGGACGCGGAGAGGCAGCCTATGTTGGACGCGTTGCACGCGGCGCGCGCCAGCACGGGGTCGCCGGAGGTGCGGCGCGAAGTGCATCGCCAGGCGCTGGAAGACATGATGTGGGCGATGCTGACTAGTAAGGAGTTTCTGTTTAACTATTGACCCGGTGGGCGGCGCCTAGCCTGCCATAGGCGCGAAAGCTGGGGACCTCTGCTAAGATTCAGCCTTCGGGCCGGGTTGGATTGTTCGGCAGCCACTTCTTCTGGGGGCCAGCGTGGGCGCAATTCTACGAGTGGCGCGTTATGCGTCGAGTTGCCGTCATTGGGACGATTACGGTCGCCAAGCCGACTTTCGGGACTAATCCGATCGCAACCCCGCCATCGTGTCGTGTTCATCATGATAGGGCGCGCCAAATGCAATGTCCACGGAGACCTAGCCTTTGGAAACAGAATCCGTCACGCTCCAATAGGCCGTATCACGCGCGAACCCTGACCCGCGGACCCTGCGGGGTCCAGGCGACGCATTAGGACCGGGAAACGAGTTTGCGTCTTGGGATGATCCGCTTCCCACATGAGCGTAGACGCAGACTCACCGAACTGCCCGGCCCGCCGCACCCTGCCCCAAGCGGCAATCCGGGAAATCAGTCCTGGTAGTTCCCCGTCACATCAACGCCGTCCAACGCGCACACGGAAGAAGAGGGGCGAGACAGAACACGCTCGTCCTACGGCGGCAGCCGAACAACCGGCCCTGTGCACGCAATTGCGGGTGCTACGCCCCGTCCACCATACTCAGATTCCCCACATTCGCTGTGTTCTCGGACGGGCGGTCAGATTTCGCAGCTCCGAAGAACAGCTCGCCAATCACAACGGCCGGAATGAATGCTCCGGTGGCCCGGTCGAGATTGGACACCACCACGTCCTCGCCTGCGAGCAGAGCGATGACGATACTGATGTCGAGTAATAACCTACCACTCGGCGGCGTCAATACGCTCGCATCCCTCCTCGATCGCCTGGCTCATCTCACGCGCCGAGACCGGGTCCGGAGTGGATGAGAATTCGAGCAACACTGCGCCTTCCTCGCCCGTTGGCACCGCCGCCAGGGAGGCCGCGAACCGGAGTACTGGATTCTGCATCTCCAACGGCGCACTAAACCTTCGCCCCCAACACCCGCTCCGCCATCGCATAGCGCAGCTCATCCAGCCCCTGGCCCGTCACACTCGAAATCGCGAAGAACGCCAGCCCGCGCTCCTCCGCCACCTTGCGCAGCGACTCTACCCGCGTGGGATCCTGCGCCGCATCCATCTTAGTAGCCACCAGGATCATCGGCTTGGCCGCCAGTTCTTCGCTGAAACTGGCCAACTCCCGCATCACCGTCGCGAAGTCTTCGGCAGGCTCCCGGCCGCTCGCATCCGACACATCCACCAGATGCGCCAACAGCCGTGTGCGCTCGATGTGCCGCAGGAATTGCGTCCCCAGCCCGTGCCCCAGGTGTGCGCCTTCAATCAGCCCCGGGATGTCCGCCACCACGAAGCTGCGATAGTCGTCCATCGCGACCACGCCAAGCTGCGGCTCGAGCGTCGTGAACGGGTAGTCCGCGATTTTAGGACGCGCCGCGGAGATCCGCGAGATCAGCGTCGACTTGCCCGCATTGGGAAACCCGACCAGCCCCACATCGGCCAACAGTTTGAGTTCCAGGCGCAGGCGGCGCTCTTCTCCGGGCTTGCCGGGCTCGTGTTCGGTAGGCGCCTGGTGCGTGGAGGTGGCGAACCGCGCGTTGCCTTTCCCGCCGCGTCCGCCGCGCGCTGCGAGGAAGAGTTCGCCGGCCTTCGTGAAGTCGTGCAGCCGCTCGCCGGTCGCCTCGTCGTACACCACCGTGCCGACCGGCACCCGCAGTTCGATCGACTGCCCTTCGGCGCCCGTCCGGTTGCTACCCTCGCCGTGCCGGCCGCGCTGCGCTTTGTGTTCTGGATTAAAACGAAACTGCAGGAGTGTGTTTTGGTGCTCGCTGGAAACCAGGAAGACGTCGCCGCCCCGGCCGCCATCGCCGCCGCTGGGCCCGCCGCGCGGAACATATTTCTCGCGCCGGAACGCCAGGCAGCCGTTGCCGCCGTCCCCGGCCTTCACCAGGATTCGGGCTTCGTCGATGAACAGTTACGCGACTTCCTTGACGCTGACGAACTTGCCGTCGCGGCCGCGATCGCGGAACTCGACCACGCCCGTCACCTTGGCGAAGAGCGTATCGTCCTTGCCCCAGCCCACATTCACGCCGGGCTTGATCTTGGTTCCCCGCTGGCGGACGATGATCGACCCGCCCGGCACCAGTTGTCCGCCGAAGACCTTCACGCCCAGCCGTTGCGCGTTCGAATCGCGCCCGTTCTTGGAACTTCCTAAACCTTTTTTATGCGCCATACTTCACCTAGATCACGATGTCGCCGACCTTCACTTCGGTGAAGTCCTGGCGATGTCCGATGGTTCGCTTGTACTGCTTCTTGCGCTTGAACTTGAAGACCAGCAATTTCTTGCCGCGGCCCGTCCCCAGGATCGTGCCCTTCACCGTGGCTTGCCCCAGGTCCGGGCCGGCCACCAGTTGCCCCTCGTCCTTGAACACCGCTCGCAGCGGCAGTTCGATTTCGGAACCGACTTCGCCTTCCAGTTTCTGCACGCGGACCACATCGCCAGGGGCAACCCTGTACTGTTTTCCGCCGGTCTCAATAATTGCATGCATGGGATAACCTCTTGTCCGTGGCGCACGCTTTAGCGCGGGGCGCCCTCTGGGCCGGGCGAACTTCAGTTCGCCCTAGCTATAGCCCTTGCGCCGGGACACACGGAATGCGTCGGAGCTTTCAGACTAACCTCCAAGTCTACAACAAAAGGCCGGCATTCCGCAAAGTCGTATTTCCGGCCTCCATACATTCATGTGGCAGCCAAAACGCTCCATACTCCGGCCATCAGGTCGGTAATCTGCGCCCGGACGCTTGGATCGTGTTTGGATCGCGCGACCTCGGCGGACGTCTCGTGCAGCAGCGCAAGGAGAGTGCGGGCGATCAGATCGATGGGGTAGGGTTTAATTATCCCGCCGTCTTGCAGCGCCGAGAGAATAGCGCGCAATGCCCCAAACGCATAACGCAGCTCTATTTCGCGCCAGGCGTCCGGGCCCACCACCTGGGGCGCCTCGACAAAGACGATGCGCTGCACGTCGGGTGAGGCGCATATGTCGATCAACTTCTCGAATCCGGCCTGTAGACGAAGCCACGGATCGGTCGCGTCGACGGCTGCGGCCGCGGCGAGGATTTCGCCCTCCAATTCCTCGGCGGCTGCCTGGAAGAGTTCCTTCTTGCCCGAGAAGTGATGATAGATCGCGCCGGTGGTGACGCGCGCATCGGCGGCGATGCGTCCGATCTCGGCGCGGGAATAGCCATAGCGCGCAAAATGTTTGCGGGCGATCTTTATGAGAGCCGCCCGCGTGGCCTCCAGGTTGACCTCTCTGCGTGGCTTCATGCGGCTGCCGGGAGTGTTTTTGCTTGACATAATGTGATTCTGTTACATAATACGATTATGTACACGATCATGACCCATCGTTTCGGAACCGCCGTCCTGGCCGCCGCCACCGCGTTCTGCCTGATGACCACTTTCAGCAGCGGCGCCGCGCCGGAACAATTCGCCGCGCGGCTAGGACTGAAGATCGCCAACGCCGGCGGCATCAACGAAATTAGAGCACAATACGCCGGGTTCTTCCTGGCGGCCGCCGCAGTCTGCGCGGCGGGGCTGGCCGGTGTGGTTTCACGCAAGGCAGCGTTCATCGTTCTGTGCGCCGTCTTCGGCGGATTGATCGCGGGCCGTTTGGTCAGCCTGATCGTTGACAGGAGCGTCGATGGCTACGGCCCAACCATTCTGGCGCTCTATGCTATCGATTCCATTGGCTTCGTTTTGGCGGTTAGTGCGCTCATTCTGGAAAACCGGGCTTAGCGCGATTGAAGTGGATTATGGAAGTCCACTCGGATCGAGCTGGATGCCGCCGCCGAACGGCCCGGCCGCGAGGGTGCGGGACATCCAACTGGCCCTGGGCATGCCAGGCACCGGGTTCCAAGAGCGCATCTGGCGGGGCGGAACTCTATCCCGATTGGGTGCTGCGCGAGCGCGTGACCGGCACGGGCTGGGCGCTGGTGGAATACGCGAATTGTCGCTACGCA
>JBEKUO010000473.1:0-6101 GCA_049514955.1 Bryobacteraceae bacterium
CAAGCGGCATCATTGCATTTCAATTTTAGCAGACATCCCATGGATCCTTCAGCGCTCTTCGCCGGCGGACGCGCCGCTAGGAACACATGGATCCCACGGGCCGAAATGTCCGAAGTTCAATACCGCTGCGACGCCGCACTTGGCGTCTCCCTTCCTACGGCGGTGGACAATGGTCCGCTCGCAGCCGCCCAACTCGGCGGCGCAACGATACACGTCGCCGCTGAGCCCGGGGCGCTTGTAGACGAACTTCAGTTTTCCGCAGAACGGGCATTTGAGGTCGCTGCGGATTTGATGATATTTCATGCAAGTTGCTCCCTTCGCCTGGCTTGGCCGGCGATGTATAAAAACATTATCACCTAATTCTGTTTTGGCGTAAAGCCCCCAACCGCTATGTGGGGCAGGCGCTTCCGCCTGGCAACACACACCAGCATGCCGTGTTTTAAGATGAAAGGTTCCCAAATGCGTGGAGCGGCGGCCACGCGGCCCGCGCGCTCCGAGAGTTGGAAGGTGAACCATGCGTGTTCATGACCGAAGCAAGCAGATGCTAATCGCAATTCTAGCCGCCGGACTGATGGCGGCGTCCGCCGGCATCCTATCCGCGCAGTTTTCGCGGCCTGTCCAGAAGCCCAAGGGCCCCTGGATGGATAAGAGCCTCTCGCCGGACCAGCGCGCCGACCTGGTCATCGCGCAGATGACGCTCGACGAGAAGGTCTCCCTGCTGCATGGTAGCGGCTGGGGAGCCCTATTCGCGGGGCCCGATTCGCTGCCTCCGAAATCGCTCGGCAACGCCGGTTTCATTCCAGGAATCCCCCGCCTCGGCATTCCCGATCTCCAGATGGCCGACGCGGCGGTGGGCGTTACGCACGCCTCCGTTTTCGGCCGGTACGCCACGGCGCTGCCGTCCGGTCCCGCGGAAGCCGCGAGTTGGGACCTGGCCGTAGCTCGGGATTACGGCGCGCTGATTGGCCGGGAGCTTCGCGACCAGGGCTACAACATGTCTTTGGGCGGCGGCATCAACCTGACGCGCGAGCCGCGCAATGGCCGCACTTTCGAATACAAGGGTGAAGACCCGATCCTGGCCGGGAAGTTGGTGGGCGCGGAGATGAAGGCCCTCCAGGAACAGGGCGTCATCGGCGATATTAAGCACTACGCCATGAACGACCAGGAGAGCGGCCGCAGCTACGTGGATGTCAAGGTCGATCGGCGCGCCATGCGGGAAAGCGATCTGCTGGCGTTTGAAATCGGCGTCAAGGAATCCGGCGCAGGTGCCGTGATGTGCTCCTACAACCTGGTCAACGGAGACTACGCCTGCGAGAACAGCTACCTGCTCACCGATGTGCTGAAGAAGGATTTCGGCTTTCAGGGTTTTGTAGTGTCGGATTGGGGAGGTACGCACAGCACCGTTAAAGCCGCGCTGGCGGGGCTCGATATGGAGATGCCCACCAACACGTATTTCGACAAGGCGCTTAAGTCGGCAGTGGATAGCCGGCAAGTGCCTGAGTCGCGATTGAACGACATGGTGCACCGTCTGCTGCGCGCGGAATTCGCGGTGGGCCTGTTCGACACTCCGCCGGAGCGCAGGGTGCCGGATATTTTCCGCGGCCTCGAAGTAGCCCAGCGCGTCGCCGAGCAGGGCACCGTGCTGCTGAAGAATGCCAATGACCAGTTGCCGCTTTCGGCGTCACGCATCCGTTCCATCGCGGTGATCGGCTCGCATGCCGATGTGGGCGTTCTCTCGGGCGGAGGATCCGCACAAGTCGATCCCGCGGGGGGCAGCGCGGTGCCGGAGCCCCCCAATGCGAATATCTTCAGCCGCGTCGTATGGCACCGCTCGTCGCCGCTCAAGGCCATACGCGCCAAGGCGGTCCAAGCGAAGGTGGAATACAACGACGGGACGGATCCGGCCGCCGCCGCAAGTCTGGCCCGCCAATCCGATGTCGCCATTGTGTTCGTCAACCAGCCGGCCAGCGAAGGACGGGATATCCCGAGTCTCTCGCTGCCGGACCACCAGGATGCGCTGGTAGCTGCAGTGGCAGCCGCCAATCCGCACACCATCGTGGTTCTCGAAACCGGCGGTGCGGTGACGATGCCTTGGATCAACGAGGTCAGCGCGGTGTTGGAGGCATGGTATCCGGGCATTCGCGGAGGCGAAGCCATCGCCAATATACTTTTCGGCGACGTGAATCCTTCCGCCAAACTGCCGCTGACATTCGCCATGTCGGAAGCCGATCTGCCGCATCCCAAGGGCACACCGCAGCCGCCGCCGCGGGGCCCAGCCGACATGCGAGAACTCTTTCCGGGCCTCAAAGGCAATACCAGGCGGTTTGAAGTGAACTACGACGAAGGGCTCAAAGTCGGCTACAAATGGTACGACGCTGAAGGCAAAGAGCCGCTCTTCCCCTTCGGCTACGGACTTTCTTACACCAGCTACGCGTATTCGAATCTGAAGGTGATCGGGAGCCAGCCGGAGACCGTGAGTTTCACTGTTAAGAATGCCGGCGATCGCGCGGGCGCGGAGATTGCCGAGGTCTATGTCACGCTGCCCGCAGCAGCAGGAGAGCCTTTCAAGCGCCTGGTGGCCTGGGAAAAAGTGCCGCTGGCGGCGGGCGAGTCGAAGTCCGTGAGCTTGACGTTGAATCCGCACTACCTCTCCATCTATTCGGACAAGGGCGAATGGCAGCTTGTCAACGGGGAGTACAAAGTCCAGGTGGGCGGCTCGTCCAGAGGCCAGTTGTTAGCAGAGACATTTAAGAATTGAGGTGGCGCACGCTTCAGCGTGTTGCGGTGAACTTCAGTTCACCGACCTGCGGGCTGAAGCCCGCTGCGGCACGTTGAAGCGTGCGCCACGCGGAGCGATACATGAAAATGCAGCGATGGATCTTGCCCTGCACCCTGTTGTGGTTGACGTGCGCCGCCGGCGTTGCATTTGCGGCTGTCGACGAAGTCAAGGTCGACACCGGAAAGCTGAAGGGAGTCGCCAGCGGCGGCGTAGTCGCCTTCAAAGGAATTCCATACGCTGCCCCGCCCACCGGTGAGAACCGCTGGCGCGCACCGCAGCCCGTCACCGTGTGGAAGGGCGTGCGCGCGGCCGACGCCTATAGCGCCGATTGCATGCAACTGCCGTTTCCCAGCGACGCGGCGCCCTTGGGAACCAAACCGAACGAGGATTGCCTCTATCTGAACGTGTGGACGCCCGCGAAGCGCGCGGGCAAGCTGCCGGTGATGGTTTGGTTTTATGGCGGCGGCTTCGTCAATGGAGGCAGTTCGCCGGCGGTTTACGACGGTACGCATTTCGCCGAGCGCGGCGTGGTGTTCGTGAGCTTCAATTACCGGCTGGGGCGGTTTGGCTTCTTCGCGCATCCGGCGTTGACTAAGGAGAATCCCGCAGGCCCGCTTGGCAACTACGCGCACCTGGACGAGATTGCGGCGCTCCAATGGGTCCGCCGGAACATTTCCGGTTTCGGCGGCAATCCCGGCAAGGTGACTATCTTTGGGGAGTCGGCGGGGGGCGGTTCGGTCCTCACGATGATGACCTCGCCGATGTCGCGTGGATTATTCCAGCAGGCGATCGTCGAATCGGGAGGCGGACGCTCGGGCCTCTTTCCTGGGCGCCGGCTCAGCGAAGGCACGAAAGAGCGGCCTTCGGCGGAATCCATCGGCGTGCTGTTCGCGGAAAAGGCCGGCATTAAGGGCGAGGACGCCGCTGCATTGGCCGCGCTTCGCGCACTGCCCGCCGAGAAAGTCGTCGCGGGCCTGAACATGGCGACCATGGGAACGCCGACGTACG
Organism: Bryobacteraceae bacterium; assembly: GCA_049514955.1. Lineage (GTDB taxonomy): Bacteria > Acidobacteriota > Terriglobia > Bryobacterales > Bryobacteraceae > Bog-159. The sequence continues at coordinate 3,788 of JBEKUO010000473.1, forward strand.
CCGGCCCTATGATCGATGGCAAAATCGTAACCGAGTCGCCCGAGGAAGCCTTCGCCGAGGGACACGCGATGAACGTGCCCTTGATCGCGGGAGCGAACAGCAACGATATCGGTTTCTCGTTCGCGCGCTCTATGGACGACTTGTTTGCGCCGTTCGGCGCGAATGGCGATAAGGCGCGCGCGGCATACAATCCTGATAAATCGGAGAATTTCCGGGCGATTGGAACGTTGGTCGCCGCGGACCGCATGATGATCGAACCAGCGCGGTTCCTGGTGAAGACGATGTCGGCGGCCGGGCAGCGCGCTTACGAATATCGGTTTTCGTATGTGGCCGCATCCATGCGCAAGCAGTGGAAGGGCGCTCCGCACGCCACCGAGATCCCCTTCGTGTTCGATACCGTCGCCGCCAAGTACGGCAAAGATCTGGCCCCGGAGGATGAAGCCACGGCGAAAGCCGCGATTGCATACTGGGTGGCCTTCGCCAAAACCGGCGATCCCAACGGCGAAGGGCGGCCCAAATGGCCGGCATACGACGCGGCGCACGACATCCTGCTGGATTTTACGCTCGATGGCCCGGTGGCGGGCCCCGACCCTTGGAAGGCGCGTCTGGATCTGACCGAAGCGGTGGCGGGGAAGCATTGAGGCCGGCTTCCGGCATGCCCAATCGACTGGAGTCGATTCGCTATTCGCGATTCGCGAATATAGAATGAAGGAATGGCACTAAAGCCCCAAGACGTGTATGTGGCGCTCAAGATTGTCGCAGCCAAGTCAATTCGTGCGCCGTACTCTCAACTTGCGGTTGAGTTGGCGATGAGCCCGTCTGAAGTGCACGCGTCGGTGCAGCGCGCTCAAAGTAGCCACCTGCTCCACGGCCCTCGACTGAAGAACCGCCCGAACTTCAGTGCACTCGAGGAATTCCTCCTCCATGGAATTAAGTATATTTTTCCGCCTGAACGGGGAGGTCTCACCCGCGGAATCCCGACATCGTATGCCGCCGCGCCCTTGCGTAGAATTATCGCGCAAGGGAACGAGCCCATTCCCGTCTGGCCGTATGAGGAAGGCATGCGGCGGGGCATCGCGTTTGAGCCGCTTTACAAGACTGCCCCCGTCGCGGCCCTGCGCGACCCAGCCTTTTACGAGTACCTGGCCCTTGTCGATGCCCTGCGCGACGGCCGAGTCCGTGAAAGAAAAACCGCCGGGGAAGAATTGTGCCGCCGGCTCCGCGAAGCCAATGCACGACTCAAATCTTAAGCAATTGATCGCGGCTGCCCGGCTCCTCCGCCCGCTGCTTGATGAGCTTGTTTTCGTGGGAGGAGCCGTGGCGGGCCTCCTCGTTACCGACGAGGCTGCCGCCGATCCGCGACCAACGCTCGATGTGGATGCGATCGCCGAAATCGCCTCCTACGCGCAGTATGCAGCGTTCGGCGATCGGCTGCGCACGCTGGGCTTTCTGGAAGACACCCGAGAAGGGGCACCGTTGTGCCGATGGACCCATCACGGGACAGTTCTCGACGTCATGCCACTGGACGAGAAGATTCTCGGGTTCACCAACCGGTGGTATCGGGCTGCCATGAAGTCTTCGGTCACGCAAAGGCTTTCGGCTGACCTCGAAATCCGCATCGTCACCGGTCCTTTCTTCATCGCTACAAAACTCGAAGCGTTCAAAGGCCGCGGCAAGGGGGATTTCTTCGGAAGTCGTGATTTGGAAGATCTGATCTACGTGGTTGATGGCCGCGCCACGCTCGTTAAGGAAGTACAAGCGGAAGCCGCCGAACTCCGGGCTTATGTGCGCGCTGAGATCAAACGTCTACTGGCGAGGTCTGGGTTCCTCGACGCCTTGCCTGGATACCTGCTCCCAGACGCGGCAAGCCAGTCGCGAATTAGCATCGTACTGCGGCGCCTGGAAGAACTCGCGTCGGTTTAGCAGGCCACTAGTGATGGAACTGCGACCCCTCCACTTTGGGCCGCAATCCCGGCTGCATGGCGAACCAATCCAGATGGCGGCGGATGTCTTTCACCAGCATATCCGCGAGGTCGCACGTGAACCCGTTGCGCACCACTACACGTTGCACCACCATCTCCTGCCGGTTGGCGGGCATGCGGTACGCCGGCACCTGCCATCCCCGGTCGCGCAGCCGGTCGGCCAGATCGTACAAGGACCAATGCGCGTCCTCCTTCAAAGTCCAGCTAAACACGGGCAGATCGGTCCCGCGGCTTACGAGTTCGAACGGACCCAGATCGGCGATCTGGCCCGCAAGCCGCATGGCGACATCCTGGCAGGCTTGGTGAATCGCGCGATAGCCCGATTTCCCCAA
>JBEKUO010000474.1:0-6092 GCA_049514955.1 Bryobacteraceae bacterium
CGGATGCGGCGGATTCGCCAGGCGGAAATGCCGCAGCGTGTCGGCCACCAGCAGGTGTGCAAAATCGTCCGCGCCGCTGGGCGTGGGCACGGGGCTGTGCGGCAGCAGCGCCAACCGCAAAGCAATCGGCAGAATCGCGAGCACCAGCATCGACCAACCGGTGTGCGCCGCGAGCCTTCGCACATAAGCGGCGCCGCCCGCATACGCCAGGATCAACACAACCAACAGCGCCGCCAGCTCCAGTTCGATGAAGTCGCTTGCGCCGAAGCCGATCGGATTGTGAAGCGGCAGGAACGACCGGAAGAGCTGGAACAGAAACATCGAACGCTTTCCTTCTAACGTGAGATATCTTCGCCGTATTTTGCCGGCCTCTCCGCATCCGTCGGGAGCGGGCTTGACCCCGAACAGCCGCCGCGCAGGGCCACCTTCGTCATTGCCGGCGCGGGTCCCTGGATGGATGAGGTCCCGGGTGAGCGGGGGCGCCCGGTCGCGGACCAGCCTGCTTCTTAGGCGCTTTCAGTATCTCCCTCACTTTGACAACGAGTTCGTCCGGCGTGTACGGTTTGGGGAAGACCATAATGTTTTCGTCCCTCGTCCAAGACTCAATTCGTTGATCGCGGGGCAGACCGGCTACCATGAGCACGGACATAAGCGGGACCTTCTGGCAGAGATACAGCGCTGCATCGTGTCCATTGATATCGCCGACGTAGTCGTCGATCAGCAATAAATCGGGCGGTGATTCGCGCACCATATCCACAGCGATCCCCAGGTCTCCGGTCGTCCGAACCACGTATCCTTCGCGCTCCAGAATTTCCCGGATCACGGTGCGCACAACTGGCGCCGAGTGAAAAAGCAAAATAGTTACATTATTGGCACTCATCCCGCTCCTTATGGCCCGCCTAGTACACGATTTCATAAATACGGTGTCGTATTATCGGGAAGACCACTCCCTTACGGTCGTGGCTCCGATCGGAGCCGCGCGCGTCAGTAAGCGGTCTTCCAATATGTGGCCGTAATTCCGAATACGTGTACTTAGGTTCCTGCCCCTCTACATCTGTGGCGCTACCTTCTCTACTTCCTGCATGACGCGCAGCGTATTGCCGCCCAGAATCTTCAAAATATCTTCATCCGAAAACCCGCGCTCCATCAGGCCGCGCACCAGGTTGGGAATCTTCGAGATGTCCTCCATGCCTTCCGGAAACTGATCGTTGGCGCCGTCGAAATCGGAGCCCAGCCCCACGTGGTCGATGCCCGCCACATGTACGGCGTGCTCGAAATGATCGAGCAGGCGGCTCAACGGAATGCGTCCCAGCTTGGCGACGCGCTGGGCGTCGATCTTGCGCGATTCGGGTCCCTCGTGGCTGCGGTCGCCGAATTTCGCGGTCCGGCTATCGAGCGCGTTTTCCTGGTCCTGCTCCGCCTTCAAGGCGGCGTACCGTTGCGCAAAACCTGGCTCCAGGAAGCCCTCGAAGTAGTTGATGTGCACCACGCCGCCCTTCTTGGCGAGGGCGCGGAGCATGTCGTCGGTCATGTTGCGCGGCACGTTGGCGATCGCCCTGCAGGAAGAATGCGAAGCGATCACCGGAGCCGCGGAGGTTTCCAGTGCGGCATAGAAGGTTTCATCGGAGACATGCGAGATATCCACCATCATGCCCAAACGGTTCATCTCGTGCACCACCTGCCGCCCAAAATCCGTGAGGCCATGGTGGACCGCCGGAAGGCTGGATGAGTCGGCCCATGGCGTGTGGGTGGTGTGGGTCAGGGTGAGATAGCGGACGCCCAATTCGAAATACGATCGCAGCACGGCAAGATCGGAATCGATCATGTGCCCGCCCTCCACGCCCATGAGAATGGCGATGCGCCCGCGCTGGCGGGCAGCCAGGATTTCAGCGGCCGTGGTGGCCAGCGCCAGGTCGGCCGGATGCCGCGCCACTTCCCGCCGCGCGGTATCAATCTCATCCAAGGCCCGCCGGATCGACTCGGGCGGCGTGTAGCGCTTGGAGTCTGTCCAGATCGATAGGAACAGGCCCGACACATGGCCCTTGCGCATGCGGGGTATGTCCACCTGTCCGTAGTCATGCAGAACGCCCAGGTTGTAGGCTTCATCGACCATCATCTGTGTGGTGTCGTCGTGCAGGTCGATGACTATGGCTCGCTCCAGCAATCGCGCGACGCGCGCGGGATCGACTTTTGTCTGAGCGGCGGCCGCACACGCCAGCAGAAGGCCAACGGCGATTCGGCTCATATCAGGCCCGCGCGCCTACCAGCGGGGCGGCTTCCGCGATTTCCGGGCTGACGTCCGGGAACTTCTCGAAGTTGTTGTTGAATCGCCCGCTCAGGTCCAGCGCGGCGCGGTCGTAAGCGTTCTTGTCGGCCCACATGCCGCGCGGGTCCAGGAAATCGGGGGGGACGTGCGGGCAGGCCTTCGGCACCATCACCTTGAAAATGGGATGCGGTTCCCGCGGTACGTGGTCCAACTGCCCGTCCAGCGCGGCGCTGAGCATGGCCCGCGTGTAGGTCAGCTTCATGCGCTCGCCGACACCATACGGACCGCCGATCCAGCCGGTGTTCAACAGCCAGCAGCTCACCTGGTGGCGGCGCATCCTCTCGCCGAGCATCGCCGCGTAGGTGGCGGCGGGGCGGGGCAGGAACGGCGCGCCGAAGCAGGCGCTGAAGGTGGCCGCCGGTTCGTCTCCGAGGCCGCGCTCCGTGCCGGCTACCTTGGCTGTGTAGCCGCTCAAGAAATGATACATGGTCTGCTCGGGGGTGAGCCGCGAGACAGGCGGCAGCACACCGAACGCATCCGCGGTCAGCAGAATGATATTGCTCGGGTGCCCCGCCACGCTGGGGATCACGGCATGTTCGATATACTTCAGCGGATAGGCCGCGCGGGTATTCTCCGTGAACTCCGCCGAATCGAAATCCAGCAGCCGCGTTTCGGAATCGATCGCCACGTTTTCCAGAACCGTTCCGAAACGAATCGCGCCCCAGATCTGCGGCTCGTTCTCGCGCGAGAGGTGGATGCACTTGGCGTAACAGCCGCCTTCGAAATTGAAAACGCCGTGATCGCTCCAGCCGTGCTCGTCGTCTCCGATCAGATGGCGTTGCGGATCGGCCGATAGGGTGGTCTTGCCCGTGCCAGATAGCCCGAAGAACAGCGCCACGTCACCGGCGTGCCCCACGTTCGAGGAGCAATGCATGGGCAGGATATCCCGCGCCGGCAGCAGGTAATTCAGAATCGTGAATACGCATTTCTTCATCTCACCCGCGTAGCTGGTGCCGCAGATCAGCACCACTCGCTTGGTGAAGTTGACCACGATGCAGGTCTCGGAGTTGGTGCCGTCTTCGCTGGGAGTCGCTTGCAGCCGGGGAGCGAAAAAGACGGTGAATTCCGGGACGTGGTCTTGCGTGCGCAACGGATCGGGCCGCACGAACAACTGGCGCGCAAAAAGAGCGTGCCACGCGTGCTGCGTGATCACCCGGATCGGCAGCGTGTAGCGCGGATCGGCGCCGCCGAAGCAATCCATCACAAAGAGGTCGTGCCCCTGCCAATAAGCCAGCAGCTTGGAATACAGCCTGTCGAAGTTCGCCGGCGACATGGGCTGATTCACGGGCCCCCACTGAACGGTGGATTCGGTGGCATCGTCACGGACAATGAATTTGTCTTTGGGAGAGCGCCCAGTGAACTGGCCGGTGCGCACCACGTACGCGCCGCCAGTGGCGAACAGCCCTTCATGCCGCCGGACGGCATGCTCCAGCAATTGCGCCGTGCCGAGATTCCAGTAGGCGACATTGATGTTGCGCAGACCGTGTTCGATCAGACCGTAACGGCTGGGACGGATTCCGGCATCGGGTGTGCCGTGCGACTGTTCCATGTCCATAGCACTCCTATCGTAATATGGTTGCATGTACCCGGGTCTGGTGAGAGGCGCCGCTGTTCTAGTTGGGTTATGCCTGACCGCGCCAGGCCAAGTCATCGAATTCGAATCGAACGGATTGAAATATCAGACTCTGACGAAGCGGGGTGTCACGGTCATGTTCGCGTACTTGCCTGTGCACGTGCGCGATTTCGGCATTCTGCAGGTGGCCGTCTCCAATGGATCGGCGGGCCCTTATACGATCCGGCCCGAGGATTTCACGTACCAGAAGGAGGACGGCGCCGAGGTGCACGCCACGCCCGCGCGCGATGTGGTGGAGTTGCTGAAGGAAAAGGGTGGCCACGGCGACGTCATTAAACTGGTCACCACCTATGAGAGCGCGCTGTATGGTATTCCGCACATGCGCTTGGCTAACGCATATGAAGCGCGCCGGCAGGCAGCCCTGGCGAACTCTTCCGCGAAGTTGAACGCGGCTGCCGCCGCTTCCGCCATTGCGCTGGTGCAGACCAAGCTGGCGCCGGGGCAGTCCACCGACGGAGCGGTTTTCTTTGCCGCCGAGAACAAGGGCTTCGGGCCGGGCCGCCTCATTGTTCGCACGAACACGGACGTCTTCGAGTTTCAAGCAAAATAGCGGGCCGACGGTGCTATGCACGAAGTCTGGGTGTTCGAACATTATGGGCTGCGCCGTAACCCGAGTTTTCGCCTCGCAGTTCTGAACAGCCGTAGAATTGGAAACTCGACTCTCGGCATTGAGTCGGTGGATCTGAAGGGTCCGAATGTGGCGGGTTCTCAAGGATCACGATTACAACCGGAACCGGCCCGATCGCTTGGTGTTTCGTCCGTGTCGAAGTTGACAGAAGCTGTTATGGGCTTCCTTCCCAGGAGCGGTCCGGCGTTTCTCCGGACGCTTAAGGATCTGGGGGAACTCAACCGGATCACCCAACGCGCCCGCGTCTGTAGCGAAGGTGCGCAGGCCATTGCCGATGCGATCGGTCCGGACCTGGAGAGCGGAATGCGAAAACTGTGCGAGAGCATGCGTGCGCGGGGCCGAGCCGCGCGACACGCGGGACTTGACCTCGCCCCTAGAAATTGGAATTCGGCGTAATGAACATTCGCAAACCGGGGTAGTCGAAGGTGACTGTGAAGCGTCGCAGCACCTCATTCCCAATCAGCTTACTGGTAGCCTCGGTCGCGCCACAGCAGCTCACGATGGGGCCCGCCACCGCGTATCTTCCTAGCCGGAGGGATAGCGCCTTTGCGGTTGCCCCTTGGACGGCGGCTCCCAGCCCTACGCCACTTGTTGCCGCGACTCGCGACTTAAGCGTCATGACGATCGGATGGTCCACCGCGTCGCCGGAACCGCTATCGATCATGAAGGTATCCTGCACGGCGACCGGTCCGGGCAACTCGAGTTCCGCCTTCGCAAAAGCCCATTTCCCGCGCAATTCGATGGGCAGCATTTGAGCGGCGTCGCTTGGCGGGTGAAATGCTTCCGGCGCAGTCAACGTCAGCCGCTTCGCCTGATAATCGACCGTTACCACAAAACGGCTGAACACTTCATAACCGAGTATCCCATCCACTGTGACGCCCAGACTGGCTTTGAGCGGCTGCAAATCCGCCGTGGAAAATTCGTACCCGCCGCTCTCCATTCCCGGAAACGCGATACTCACATTGTGAATGAACGACACGGGAATGCGCCCGGCCCCGGCTCCTTGCAAGGAACCGGTTCCGCTCGCCTTCAGGCCGAGAGCTGTTGCCAGCGAACGATCGATCAGGTTTCGCGCGGACCCCGTATCGAGGACAAACGATAAGGGTCGCGACCCGTTCACCCGGACCGGAACAAAGATCATTTCGTTGCGCCAGTCGAAAGCAAACGACACCGTGGTTGGGTCTGCCTGCCCCGGCCACGCACCCGGAAACATCGCGAGCGCCGCTACAGTCAAACCGAGTCTGCCAAAGATGTGCATTCGATCCCCCCCGCGAACCGCCAAACTCTCAGCCTTCAGTGTACAGCGTCGCGCATGCACTCCAGTTTTCGCAGCCGGGTGCCCGACGGGTGGAATCTGAGCGTATGTGTACGCAAGGCCCAGGCGCCATTGTGGGGCAGCTTGGTTAGCTGCGGCCGATTGTCAATCGGCCACCTGCCGCGTTTGCACCAGACAGCGGCGGTAGCCAACCGCCGCGCAGGCTGCCAGCCTGCCCCACATAACGCCA
>JBEKUO010000475.1:0-6091 GCA_049514955.1 Bryobacteraceae bacterium
TTATCCTCCGTTAGTGCTAATCGACATAATCAACGTCCAGCGCGTCGCCGTCCGCAAAGCGGAAAACCACCCGCCAGTTGGCGCGTACCGTGATCGCCCAAAAACCTCTCAGCTCGCCCTTGAGCGGATGAAGCTTGAAGCCCGGCACATCTATATCGGCGAGAGTTCCGGCGGCATCCAGCGTACCAGAATGTCCCGCACCTTTTGCAGATGTTCCCGACTGATCCCGCGCGGGTCGCCGTCCTCGTAAAGGCGCTTCAGTCCTTTGTGGCGAGTGAGACGATCATTCTGTGCCGTAACGCGTAACGTAACGGCTGTCAAGCCAAACCGTGCCGGTCGGGCCGGGCTGCGTTTCAGGGGAGCTTACGCCAAAGGCCACACGGGTGTGCCGGATGTTTCCGGTGACGGAGCGGTTGTCAACGCGCCCCACCACTGAAGCACTCACCGCTGGAGAAAAGCGCCGCCAGAAGAATTCAGCGCGTCGCGTTGATCAATACCGAAACGCGGCCGACCTGACCGGCGACCACCAAATCCGGCTGTTGCGCGCTCAGCACCCGGGCGGCCACGAGGGCAGCCGGTTGCCCGGCCACATCATAGAGAGTTTCCGCATGGAACGCGCCTCCGCCGGCACCTTGCAGCACGGAAGCCGAGTTGGCCATAATGTTGGCCGAGGCAATGTCCGGAATCCCATCGAGGTTGAAGTCGGCCACCGCTAACGACACGGGACAAGCGTCCACGCTGACTGGTGTAGGTGTGCCGAAGACGGCGCCGCTCGACCCCAGCAGAATCCAAACCACCGGCGACGTGCAGTCGCCCACTACCAAGCCGGTTATGCCGTCTCCATTCAAATCGGCTGCCGCCAGGCTGGCCGGGTTCGAGCCCACGCTGATGGGGATGGGGATCCGAACGTCCCGTTGCCCTGATTCAGGAAAACGGACGCCTTCGATGCGCAGGAGGAGCTATGGCCAAACGGGTGTTGCTTGCGGGTCTGCTCGGCGGGATCGCCATGTATGTTTGGACGGCGCTCGCCCACATGGTTTTGCCGCTGGGCGAAGCGGGGATCAAAGAGATGCCCAATGAAACGGCGGTGCTGAGCGCCATGCGGTCGTCGCTCGGCGAGAGCCCCGGCCTGTACCTTTTCCCCGGCATGGGACTGGGACAGGACGCCACCTCGCAGCAGAAACAGGCGGCCATGCAGCAGTACTCGCAAAAGCTGGCGGCGAACCCTTCGGGCATCGTCATGTACAATCCACCTGGCGTGCAGGCGCTGGCGCCGCGCCAGTTCATCGCGGAGTTTGTCAAGGAGCTTATCGAGGCGCTGCTGGTGATGGTGCTGCTTGCCCAGACCCGGCTGGCGAGTTTTGCGTCGCGCCTGGGCTTCGTGGTTGTGGCGGGAGTGATGGCCTCCATTGGAACTAATGTTTCTTATTGGAACTGGTACGGCTTCCCGGCTATTTATACGGCCGCGTATATGACGACCCAGATTGCTGGCTTCGTTTGCGTGGGACTGGTGGCGGCCGCGATGGTGAAGCCGGCGTCCTGAATAAACAACTGCGAAACAGGCTAAGGCAGCCTTTCCTTGCATTCCGTTGTCAAATATAACAACATGAAATAGGGCGGCGCCAAACGATGACACCACGGACAAGGCCGGTTTCGTGGATTAGGGCGGCGCTGAAGGAATTCGAGGGGAGCCAGGTCGATCTGACTGGCCGCGCTGACGATAGCTGCCGAGGGCGGCAAGGCCGACGTCGCTAAGCCGATGCACGGGATCGGGTCCGGGGTGTTCGAGATTGCCCTGGCGTTCCGGGGCGATGCGTCCGGGTAGTCTACGTGGTGCAGCTCGCCGACGAAATCTGGGTAGTCCACGCTTTCCAGAAGAAATCGACTCAGGGCGGCAAGACGCCCAAGCGCGAAATCGACCTTATTAGGGACCGTTTGAAAGGGCTGAAGGAGATGTTGCGATGAAAAAAGAAAAACTCGAGGTGGTGCGGGGGAGCGGGAATGTTTTCCGCGATCTTGGGCATAAGAACGCGGACGCGGAGCAATTCAAGGCCATCCTGGCCGCCGAAATCATCAAGGCGATCGACCGGGAAGGTCTGACCGTGCGCGCCGCGCAAGGCCGCACCGGCATCGCGGCGGCCGACTTCTCGCGCATCCGTAACGCAGACCTCGGGCGGTTCACCGTGGACCGTCTTATGTCGATCATCAACCGGCTCGGCTCGCGTATAGAGGTGAAGGTCCGGGTGCGGCCCGCTGAGGCGGTCGCTCATGAAGTTAGTGTCTAAGCGTCTTTGAGTAGCGCTGTGACGTTTTCCAAGTCGCCGGCCCTAGCCGCCTCGTGCAAAATACGGCATGACCTCTCATCGCCTCCTGTGTGACGAAGGATATTATTCTGCACCCACGCCGTCCGGCGCACATGGCCACTCGGGGTTTGGCTGCGCCGCGGTAGGCCGACTCACCATTAAATCGAAATCCTCTCCACGATGTTTCCGCCGCGATGAAAGTCCCAAATCCGAAGGTCCCGGACACCGCGTCCTATCGCTGCCGGTGCTACCATTGTTTCGGGATGGGTCGCAAATTCTTCCATGTCGAGCATCCCGTGTGCAAATCCTCGGCTATCGTTGTGGCGGGACTTTATTGGTCCGGTGTCGCAGGCGCGTACTTTGCGGCGGAGTCCGCGCATGATCAATTTGGCTTCGCATACGTTCCGTTTCTAGTTCTGACGTTTTCATGGAGCAGCTTGATATTCATCGTCTCTCGGATCGTCTGCTTTATAATTCCAGCAGAGTTTCTGCCTAGCGTTTCGCCTTTCACTGTATTGTTTCCCTTGTCCGGCATAAATGCCTTGGCTGTTTACCTCGTGGTTGAACGACTGCTAGCTCGCCTTTCCGACCATCTCTTGGACGGTTGAGCAAGCCGGTCGTCTACTTCTCCGGTAAGCGCGCCGCGATGAAGTCCGAAATCCGGCTGGCGGCGGGCGGGTCCAGGTTTGATAAGACCGCGATGATGTATCCGGAATCGGGGCAGAACTTCAGATCGCCGTTCATGCCGGGAGCGCCGCCGCCATGGCCGACCCAGCGCACTCCGTCCTGCGTGGTATCGGAGAATCCGTAAGCGTACTTTCCGCTGGGTCCGCCCTGCACTTTGCCGGTTGTCATCAGCTTTGTGAACTCTACGTTGAGGAGTTCGTGCTCCATCAGGGCGTTGGCGAAGGCCACTAAGTCGCCGACGGTCGAGTAGCCGCCGCCAGCGGAAGTTCCGCGTACCGGCAAAGTATCGGTGTTGATCTCCCATTTTCCATGTTGCTGCATGTAGCCCTGGGACCGGCCTTCCACATGTTCTTCTTCCGGAAGCGAGTCGGTCCGCGTCATGCCTGCCGGCTTGTAGATGTGTTCCTGAACATATTGGTAATAACTCTGGCCGGACACCTTTTCGACCAACACGCCGAGCAGAATGAATCCGTAATTGCTGTATGCGAAGCGCGCGCCGGGATCGAACTGCGGAGCTCGCTTGCCGTATAGCGCCACATAGTCCTTCAGTTCGCGGAGCGTTAAGCGATTCTTCTCGAACTCCGGCGTGAAGATGTCCCCCGTGCCGCCGGTGTGCGTGAGAAGTTGGTGCACCGTTACCTTCGCGACATCTTTGTTCGGGTAATCCGTCAGGTACTTGCCGAGCGGGTCGGTCAACTGCAGCTTGCCAGCCTGCGCGAGTTGCAGAACCGCAGTAGCCGTGAACATCTTATTCATGGAGCCGATCCGAAATCGGGTATCCAGCTTGGCAGGGACTTTTTGTTCGCGATCCGCCGATCCATAAGCGCCCGAAAAGACCGTTTTGCGACCCTTCGCAATCGCGACGGTCCCCGCAAAGCGGTCCTCGGCAGTCCGCTTCTGGATTTCGGCTTGGAGTGCCGCAATGGCCTCCGGCTCGCGCAGCCGCGGTGTCGCGGGGAACTCCGCGGGACGGGGGATCAAATCGAGACCGAAGTTCACGATGTGGTGGGGAGGGTCCGGCTGGATCTCCATGTCGAAACGGGCATAGTTGCCGGATTCCCGCTCTTTGACAATTCCCGTAATCTTCGCCGGCGCCGATTCCTCGACCTTTTCGAAATCGAACCCGCCCGTCATGCGCCGGAAATCCATTTCGCGATCGATGGACGCGGCTTCTTCCGGATGATTCTGTTCCAGGTACTTCTGGATTTCGTCCCGCTTCCCACCGTTGAACACCTCCAGCCAATGCGCGAACTGGCGGCCGGCGGGCGTATCTGGAACAGTGGCTGGCGGGGCCGCCGCCAGCAGGCCGCAAAGCGCGGCAAGCAAGAGCACTCGTATTCTCATAAGGACCTCGGAATTGTGATGAAATAACTGGGCCATATTGTGGGGCAGCCAATCTTGGCTTGCAGCCGGCTTGGACGCGCTGGAAAGCGCATCCGCAGGTAGGATCGCCTGCCCCACGTCACTTCCGAATTGATATTTCGTGACAGTCCCTTAGTTTAGTTTAGACGTTCAAAAGCCCATGCGGTACCATTTTCGCTTCGGGCGCGCGGGCTCGGAATCCAGGAGGCGGATGGAATCGCCATCGATGACGGCCTGCGGGGCGGTGGTGAAAAGCATCTCCGCTAGGGTGCCGCCCCAGGTTTTCGCGACGTGCTCGTAAGCGTCGCGCAGAACCGGCGGGCGGTGCACGGTGTCGTGCGCGTCGCTGGCGATGAAGTGAACGAGGTTGCGGTCCATCAGCTCGACGGCCACCGACTTGGCGGTGCGCCCGAAGCCGCCCATTAAAGACTTGGCCGTGACTTGCACGAACGCGCCGTTTTCTACCCAACCTTGGAGCTGGTCCAGGCGGGTGTGCAGTAGACCATTGCGTTCCGGGTGCGTGACGATGGGGGTGAGGCCGGCGGACTGCAGGCGATCGAAGATTTCCTGCGTGGTGCGCGGGATAAGCAGGTCGGAGAATTCCACCAGGAGATAGCATTTGTGATTGATAGCGTACTTGCTGGGATTGGTCAGCGCCTCCTGAATATTCTCCATGGTCAGATGGAAGTCGCAGCCTCGGTGGATGCGGGGGACGGGCCCGGCGGCGGCCTGCAACTGAGCGATCTTCCGGCCGATCAGCTCCGGGTCGAAAGTGAACTCCAGGTTGGCGTGCGGGGTGGCCACGATATCCGTAGTGCCGGATTCCGCCGCCAAGCGCAGCATCTCCAGTGCATCCTCGATGGTCTTTGCGCCGTCGTCCAGGCCGGGGAGGATATGGCTATGGATATCGACCACTCCTGATCCTACTACAGGCGGCTTGAGTGCGGCAGCGCAGACTGCCAGCTTTTCACCGCGGCCGCACGATTGCGATTGCTTGAGATTAACTTCCCGGCGGCGGCACTTGTCCGCAAAGGAGATTTGTGCATGTCACGCCTAGCCAGCCGGGTCTTGTCCGGCCTCATTCTTTTTGTGGCGCTCTCACTCAGCTTATCCGCCAGCCCTGCCATCGGCTTGGTGGTCGCCAACGGTAGTTTCCAACTGGACAATTCGCGCATCTGGGGAAACGCTACGCTCTTCGATGGCAATGTGATCGAGACGAACGTCTCCGCGTCTCAACTGCAGCTTCACAACGGTGTGAAGCTGCGGCTCGCGGCCGAATCGCGCGCGCGCGTCTATGAATCGCGGCTGCTGCTGGAGAAGGGCATCGGCCAGTTGGAGTCCCTCAACTACCGCATTGAGGCTGCCGGCCTGCGCGTCACGGCGGATGCGCCCGGCGCTACGGCCCGGGTCCAGTTGACGGGACCCAATCGTGTCGTGGTGGCGGCCCGCGCCGGGAGCGTACGGGTTGCCAACAGCGAGGGAATTCTTGTCGCCAGGCTCTCCAGCGGCCGCGAAATGGCCTTCGAACCGCAAGAGGGTGGCGCGGCTACGGTTACGAAAGTCTCTGGCGTGCTGGCGCTGAAAGACGGCAAATTCATCCTGGTCGACCAGACCACGAACGTCACTATCGAGCTTCGGGGCGAAGGCCTGGAGGCGGAGCTCGGGAACCGGGTCGAGATCACCGGTACCGCCGATACCGCCATTCCCTCGGTAGCGGGAGCCTCTCAGCTCATCAATGT
>JBEKUO010000476.1:0-6067 GCA_049514955.1 Bryobacteraceae bacterium
CGTGCCGGGGCGTTTTGTGGACATGCTCAGCGACCGGATTCAGGATGCGCTGAAGAATTGACGATTGGGTGTATGGCGCACGTTTCAGCGTGCGGCTGTGGGCTTCAGCCCACAGTTCAGCGCTTGCCAGTGGGGTGGCCTTGCATCCCAGCCGAAATATTGTCATAATCCCCCCTCGGAGTCCGATTCCTTATGACACCCCAACCAATATCCGACGAGACTGCTCCTCCCATGAACGAAGTCAGCCGCATAGCGGCCGTTTACTTCGATCCCAAGAAGGCGTTCGCCGACATCGCCGCCCGGCCGGGCTGGATCGTGCCGCTCGTGCTGCTGATCGTGGCCGCCATTGCGTTCACCTATACCTACACTTCCCGCGTGGGCTGGGAGCGGTACATCCGCCAGACCATGGAGAACAGTTCTCGCGCGCAAAACCTGACTGCCGAACAGCGCGAGACGCAGATCCAGACGGGAGCCAAGATCGCGCCGATTTTCGGGTACGTAGGCAGTCTGGTCTTCATTCCCGTAGGTGCTCTGGTCTTTGGCGGCGTGCTCCTGCTGATGTGCAAGATGATGGGTGCGGGCGATGCTCTGAACTTCAAGAAGATGTTCTGCATCAGCGCCTATGCGATGCTGCCGGGGCTTGTTTCCAGCATTCTGGCGATTATCGTCATGTTCATTAAGAACCCCGACGAGTTTAACCTCCAGAACCCGCTCGTCTTTAACCTCGGCGCATTCATGGAGCCGCCGCCTAACTCCGGCAAGTTTCTTTACAGCCTGGCGACTTCCTTCGACCTCTTCAGTTTTTGGACGATCCTGCTGCTGGCCACGGGAATTTCGGTAGCGGCGCGCAAATTCCCTTTCTCGAAGGCTATCGTCGCGGTGGTGCTGCCATGGGCTATCTACGTACTGATCAAGAGCGCGTGGGCCGGCGCGTTCGGGTAGCCGCGTGCAAGTACGATGCGCCGATCGCATAACCAGCATGTGGGAGGAAGAACTCGGGATTCGTTATTGCGTCCGCTAGGTGCGGAATGAAATACTTAAGACATGACAGACGAAGAACTCAATGTGCGTTTCCAGCAGCTTGAAGACCGCATCTTGGAAGCTATGCGAGACATGCAGACGGAGTTACTGCGGGGCATGGCAGCCTATTCGGCATCGATCACCTTGCGGGTGCGAAAGGTCGAAGCGGACCAGTCGAATCTGGACGCAGCGCTGTCTGGCCGTGTGGACATCCTGGAAAAAAGGCTCGGGGAAATTGAGCAACGGCTGGGAGGAGTGTCATCGATTCCGAGGGACTGGCGGTCTGCAGGCGGCGCGGCCACGATTTTACGTTCAGCCGATTCTGGACGCAATGCAAATGGCGCCGATGTGACCGCGCGAAGTCGCACTGTCGAGGAGCGCGGGGATCAGCCACCCAAAGACGACCAGGGCCCGCTCCGGAGATTCGAGCGTGCGGGCGGGTAGTGGCACTGGTCGGGGCGTCGTGGTATTGCTGGGCATCGCGCGCCCCAACCGCACCGACAGCTTACCGCTGAAAGCTGAGCGCTGACCGCCGATCGCTCACCGATAGCTGCTTTCACATCGCTTTCGACTTGCGCTCACGCTTCTTAGCCACTGGCTCGGCGGGCGTTTGTTCCTGCGGTTCGCCAGCAGCCGCGGTGGCTACTTGCACGGGCTTCTTCTTTTCCGCCAGGCTGCGCTTCAGCGCTTCCATGATGTCGATCACCGGCGCCACGTGTGGCTCGGGCGTCTCGACCACTTTCTGCCCTTCCTTCTTCGCCTCGATCATCTGCATCAGGTTGTCGCGATAGGTATCGTGGTATTTCTGCGGCTCGAATTCCGCTTTCAGCGTCTCGATCAGCATGTTGGCCATCGCCAGCTCGGCGGGTTTCACCAGATCGGTGTTAGTGCGGAATTCGTCCACCTGGCGGATTTCGTCGGCATAGTACATGGTATGCAGCAGGATGCCCTTCTTGCCCGGCCGCAGGATCACGATGTGCTCGCGATTGTGCATGGCGATCTTGGCCAGCGCGTAATAATTCGAGTCCCCCATGGCTTTGAATAGCAGCGCATACGGCTTCTCGCCGCCTTCGTCTGGCGCCATGTAATACGAGCTTTCCAGATAGATGGGATCCACCGCGTCGCCCTTGACGAATTCGAGAATCTCCATCACCTTGGCGGTCTTGGGAGCGACCTTTTTGATGTCGTCCTCTTCGATGACCACGTAGTGATCCTTCTCGTACTCGTAGCCTTTTACCAGCTCGCTGCGCGGCACCGGTTGGTCCTCCACCTGGCAATACGTGATCCGAGCCAATCACCCATCCGCACGTTGGTGGCGTTCATCTCCAACCACAGCATGCCATATCCGTTTCGGCAAAATGTCCAGTATCGCTCTGCGTCGTCCTGAACCCGCTACCCTGGCGGCGCGGTTCCATCTAAAATAAAGGTCTCCGTTAATGTCTACTGCTACTCCGCGTGATCAGCAAGGGAAACGGTCGCCCGCTTGGGGATGGCAGGCCTTCGATCCTGCAACCGTCGCCAGGTTCGACCATGAATAATCTACAGCGCGGCCACATCTATTTTCTCGTGATGAGGGACCCTCGCAACGCCGAACATGACTTCGGCCTTGTGAAGGTCGGCATTACGGAGGGCGATGTCTTGCAGCGGGCTGCGGCGCTTCAGACCGGCAACCCTTACGACCTTCTCTGCTTCGATTCTTTTGAAACGCCGTGGCCGCGGGAGGTCGAGCACTTCATGCACCGAACCCACGCCAAGGAAATGCTTAAGGCCGAGTGGCTTCGGTGGAGTCGGGATGATCTCCCGAACTTGGTCGACGAGGCGAAGAAGGAGGCGCGGCGGATAGAAGATCGCAAATCGAAAGAGCAGGCCTATACCGCCCTAGCGTCGAACGGACAAGTCCGGCGGGCCACTCCTCATGAGTTTGATCTGCATCGTGAGGCTCGGAAACTGTTGAAGGATCTCGTGCCTGCAAAACTGGGCCTAAAAACTGCCGAGAACCGCATTCACGAAGCGACCGGCGCGACACTTGGAATCCCGGGTATCGTTCGGGTGAAGTATATCCCGGCGGCGAGTCGCTTCGACGAGGGGCTCGCCGAGTCCAAGTTCCCGCTTCTTGCCTCACAATGCCGGGTGGAGCAAATCCACGGCGGGTTCCGATGGAGGGGTGTGCCGAAAGAGTCTGATTTCGCCGACAAATACCAGGAGGCGCGATCGGCGGAAGAATTGGCAGAAGCATCGTCCAGAAATGTTCTGCAAAACAGTGTCGGTCTGCAAGGATGGACCGATCGAACTCCAGAGCTGGAACGGTGGCACGATGATTTTCTGCAGGCGTTACCGAAAGTCCATCGCCTAAACCGGGACCTTGCCGACCTTCGAACGGAGCTAATTCTAGGGATCGGAGATTGTGATGCCCTCGACCCCGTGTGCAGCTTCATACGGCGCTCAGTTCCTAAGATCGACCGATCAGCATTCCAAGGTAGCTTCCCAGAAGAATCTAAGCAGTGTGAGGTGCCGGTCGCTCCTCGGCTCCGCAAGCACGTGTATCCGGCCCGCGCGTACCTCTAGAGGGTAGGGCACTTGAGGAAGGACTAAACGGCCGCGAACCGGTCAGTCCCTTCGTCCAGTGGTTGCGAGCGCGAACGGCAGCACCGAGACCGCGCTACCCCGACGCAAGGCACGCGCCGCTAGTGTCATTGTCCAACCGGAGTCGATAAAGTCGTCGACCAGTAGGACCGTCCCCTGAAGCTGGCGACACGCCACGGCTAGCTGCTGCGACACCCTGAAACCGCCATGCAGCGCGGCGACCCGCCGTGCGTTGTTAGCCCTTCCAGAGTCAGCGCGTGCCTGCCCGGCTGGCAACGTGCCGAGTAGGGGCAAATTCCTTCTTGCCGCAATACCCTCGGCAAGACTCAGGACCAGGGCCGTTCTCCGCCGTGACTCGATTGCAACCACGCCGGCTGGCCCCGAGCCATTGATTCGGGTCCAGTCATCCAACACTCTGAGTGCCTGATGGAGGACCCTATCCGAGATGGGCGCATCAGGCTCGGCGTCGTCGAAAAGCGCCCTTAGCTCCTCACCCCAACCGATGTCAGTGAGTCGCGCGATCGCGCGCCCTGTTAGCGCGATTTCATCAGGGGCTATGCGCCCGGAGAGAGGAATGCCGATCGCCTTTAGGCCAGTCGGCCAAACGGTGCGTGGCGTGACATCAACGCCGACATGATCGATGTGGGCTCGCAGCGCGTCCATCGCCTCGGGCGATACTTGACTGGGCAGAAACAATCCGGCGCAATTGTCGCAACGACCGCACGCGGCGGCCGTCAAATCGTCGAGGCATCGGCGTAGAAACTCCAAACGGCAATCAGCCGTCGCGATGTATTCCAGAATCAAGTCCTGCTCCGCAAGGCGAGCCGCGGTCACGCGCTCATATCTCTCGCTATCGTGATGCCACGGCTGACCGGTCGAAACCCACCCTCCCTCGACTCTTCGGACTGCGCCGTCGACATCCAGCACCTTGAGCATGTGTTCGAGGCGACCCCGACTTAGATCGACGCAGGTCTCCAAAACTTGCGTCGACAGCGGACGGCCGGCTGCTGCAAGCGCCTCAAGTACCACGCGAACCTGCTCCTCCGGCGGAAACGACAGCAACGCAAAATACTGCCAGATCGGCAGATCCTGGGTGCTCGGCAACAGCACAACGATCGCCGTGTCAATCGCCCGGCCACCGCGTCCGATCTGTTGGTAATAGGCAATCGGCGAAGGGGGCGCGCCGAGGTGAACGACGAAGCCAAGATCGGCCTTGTCGAAGCCCATACCTAGGGCCGACGTGGCGACCAGCGCCTTGAGCTGGTTGTTAATCAGATCGGCCTCAGCCGTGCGGCGATCGAGGTCCTCCGATTTCGAACTGTAGGCAATGACTGAGTGACCGCGCGAACGGAGAAACGTCGCCGCCTGCTCGGCGCCACTGACCGTGAGCGTATAAATGATTCCTGAACCAGGTAACTCGCTCAGATGGTCAGCCAGCCATGCGAGCCTGTGGGCAGACGTGGGCAAAGACACCACTGCGAGGCGTAGTGACTCACGGTCAAGCGGTCCGCGCAGAACGAGAGTGCGTCCAAGTTGCTCGGCCACGTCGGCGACGACTCGCGCGTTCGCTGTCGCCGTTGTCGCAAGCACGGGTATCTCCGGAGAGAGCGCATCGAGTAGAGCCCGAATGCGGCGATAGTCGGGTCGGAAGTCGTGCCCCCAGTCACTAATGCAGTGCGCCTCATCAACTACGACGAGCCCGGCCGCCGTCGCGAGCTTAGGAAGGATGTAGTCACGAAAGTCCGGGTGGTTCAAGCGTTCCGGACTGACCAGGAGCGCATCGATTTGCTCATCTAGAATTTCGTCGTAGATGTCGTTCCACTCGGAGAGGTTAGCAGAATTGATAGTTCGCGCAACAATCCCTGCGCGGTTTGCGGCCTCAATCTGGTTCCGCATCAAGGCAAGAAGCGGCGAGATGATTATGGTTGGGCCCGCATTTTGCGCGCGTAGCAGCGCCGTTGCCACGAAGTAGACCGCCGACTTGCCCCAGCCCGTGCGCTGGACGCACAGCACCCGACGTCGACCGACGGCAAGAGCCTCAATGGCTGTCCATTGATCGTCTCGCAATCTGGCCTGGCTGCCGGCCAGCTTCCGCAGAACTCTCTCGGCTTCGTCGCGTTCCACCTTTGCAGCCACCAAGAGGATGGTAACACCGGCGATATGGGCTCCGGCGCCCCGGTTCGAAGAAGTATCGGAGTGCTTAAGAAGAGCGCAGCGAGTCCATGTCTCAACGCCGGCAGGGCAGCTCCGCCCTTACGCTGCTGCGAAGGAGGGCGGCGAAGGGTCGGAACCCCGGCCTGAAACCGACTCGCCAGCTCAGACGGCTTTCGACTTGCGCTCGCGTTTCTTCGCTACTGGCTCGGCGGGAGCTTCCGCCTGCAGTTCGCCGGCCGCTGCGGTGGCCACCTGCACGGGCTTCTTCTTTTCCGCCAGGCTGCGCTTCAGCGCCTCCATGATGTCGATA
>JBEKUO010000477.1:0-6063 GCA_049514955.1 Bryobacteraceae bacterium
GAACGATGGCTGGCGAGCGCTCCAGCGGCGGACGGTTCAAGCCGCCCTTGACTTCGATAGTGCAGCGCCTGTCCACCGGCCGCAGGCCTCGAAACTTGCGATCGATGGTTGCCGCATCCTTCAGCCGCAAAACGCGCATGTCCATATGGGCCGTGGCTTCCGCCGCCACCACGTTGGAGCGCGTCCCGCCCGAGATCACGCCCGGGTTCACGGTGATGCCGCGCCGCAGATCGGTGAAACCGGCGATCCGCTCGATCTGTCGCGCCAGTTCCAGGATGGCGCTGGCCCCGCCCGTAAAATCCAGGCCGGAATGCGTCGCTTTGCCGCGCACCGTGACGGTGTAATCGCCAATGCCTTTACGCGCGGTCTTGAGCTTGCCCTCCAGTCCCGTGGCCGGCTCGAGCACCAGCACGGCCTGGCTGCGCCTGGCATTCTTCTCCGTCAACGGGCGTGACGACTCGCTGCCGACCTCTTCATCGGAATTAATCTGCATGACGACGCGGCGAGCCACCGGCACATCCAGCTCTTGCAGGATCTTCAGGGCGCATAGAAAAAGGGCAATGCCGGCTTTCATGTCCAATACGCCTGGCCCCCACAGGCGGCCGTCCTTCTCGCGGAATGGCATCGACCTGAGAGTGCCGAGCGGCCAGACTGTATCCGAATGGCCCAGCGCCAGAATCTGGCCCCGCTTCTGCTTGCCAGGCAGATCGAACTCGAACACAACGTGCTGCCCGAAGCGCCCCCCGGGAAACATCTTGATTTTGGCGAAGGAAGGCGCGACTTGGGAAAGCAGTTGCACGAAGCGGTTCACTGCCGCCGGGTTGTCACTCGGCGATTCGCACTCCACCAACTGCCGGATCAACGCAACAATATGCGGCTGCCGGTATTGCGCCTGCGCGAGTATGGGGTCCACGGCTGTTATGATAACGCTTCGTGCGATAATAGCGGCTTCCATGCCCACCTTGGATATCAACGAAATCCGCGACATCCTTCCGCACCGCTATCCCATGCTGCTGGTCGATCGCATCATCGAGCTGGAAGCCGAGCGGATCGTGGGCATCAAATGCGTCACGCACAACGAGCCGTTCTTCCAGGGCCACTTTCCGGACTTCCCGGTGATGCCCGGCGTGCTCATTGTGGAGGCGCTGGCGCAAACCGCGGGCGTGCTGGTGCTCAAGCAAATCGAGGACCGCCATCGCAAACTGGTGCTGCTGGTTTCGATTGACAGCGCCAAGTTCCGCCGGCCCGTGGTTCCCGGCGACACGCTGCGCCTGGAGATGACCGTCATCAAACGCAAGGCCACCGTGGCCAAGATGGCCGGCCGCGCCACTGTGGATGGACTCGTGGTGGCCGAAGCCGAGGTCATGTGCAAGCTGGCCGACAAGGAAGAAGCGGAAGCGCTTTCCTGATCGATGCCGGTTCATCCCAGCGCCATCGTCGACCCGCGGGCACACATCGCCGAAACCGCCGAAATCGGACCTTATTGCATCATAGGCAGCGAAGTCGAGATCGGCGCCGGAACGCGGCTCATGGCGCATGTCTACATGGAAGGGCCGCTCGGCGTCGGCGAGGACAATGTCTTTTTTCCGTACAGCACCGTGGGGGTGGCCTCGCAGGATCTGAAATACCGGGGGGAGCGGGCCGAGACGCGCATCGGAAATCGCAACAAGGTCCGGGAGTTTGTCACTATCCATCGCGGCACCGAAGGCGGCGGCAAGGTCACCAGCATCGGCGACGACAACCTGCTGATGGCTTACGTGCACGTGGCGCATGACGCGCGCGTGGGCGATCGCGTGGTGCTGGCCAACGCCGTCACGCTGGGCGGACATGTGCGGGTCGGCGACTGGGCCGTGATCGGCGCCTCCACGGGCGTGCATCAGTTTTGCCGCGTCGGACGGCATTCCATCATTGGCGGCTACAGCGTGGTGACGCAGGATGTACTGCCGTTTTCGAATACTGTTAGCGAGCGCGGCATCAAAGTCTTCGGCGCGAACAAAACCGGCCTCGATCGCCGCGGCTTCGCGCGCGACACCATCGAGAAGCTGCAAACCGCGCTACGCCTGCTGACGCACGCCGGTCTGAATACTTCGCAAGCCGTGGAACGCATTCGAGCGGAGATTCCTACTTGCCCCGAAGTGGTTGAACTCCTGCACTTCATCGACGAATCCGACCGAGGAGTCATTAAATGAGTGGCGCAGGCACTCCTGCCTGCCGCGGCGGCACTCCTGCCGCCGCAAACCTGCATCAAGCCAGTTGGCGCAGGCACTCGTGCCAAATCGGCACGGTTGGCAGGCGAAAGCGCCTGCCCCACGGCACTCGTGCTCGCTGTGCCGAGACTTCTCTCGGCACAATGTTGCGGCGGCAAGAGTGCCGCCGCGGCAGGCAACAGTGCCTGCGCCACGCATGAAGTACGGACTCATCGCCGGCAACGGCCGCTTCCCCATCCTGGCCCTCGAAAACGCCCGCCGCCTCGGCCACGAGGTCGTCGTGCTGGCGATTCAGGAGGAAGCTTCCCCGGAAGTCGAGCCGCTGGCCGCCGGATGTTACTGGGTCTCGCTCGGCCAACTGGGACGCCTGATCGAAATTCTCAAGCAGGAAGGCATCCGGGAAGTGGTCATGGCCGGGCAAGTGAAGCACGCGAAGATCTTCTCCTCCATCCTGCCGGACTGGCGCCTGCTCAAATTGCTGGCCTCGCTGCCTGCCAGGAACACCGATGCGCTGATCGGCGGAGTCGCAAAGATGCTCGCCGACGAGGGCATCCAACTGCGCGATTCGACCGCGCTGCTAAAACCGCTGCTGGCGGATCGCGGCGCGATGACCCGCCGCCAACCCGACGCGCGTGAGGAGGCCGATATTGCCTACGGGCGCACGGTAGCCGCCGCCCTGGCCGGCTTCGATGTAGGGCAGAGCGTAGCGGTTTGCGAGAAGGCGTGCGTGGCGCTCGAAGCCATGGAAGGCACCGATGCCATGCTGCGCCGCGCGGCGGGCCTGGTAAATGGGCGTCCCTTGACGCTGGTGAAAGTCTCCAACCGGCGGAGGCATTTACTCTTCGATGTGCCGGTAGCCGGGCTGGCCACCATCGCCGTAATGCGCGAGACCGGCACGACCACCATGGCAGTGGATGCTGGACGCACCCTGCTGCTGGATCGCGAGGAGATGCTGGCGCAAGCGGATGCGGCGGGCATCGCCATCGCCGGGTACGCCGCGGAAGAATGAGCGCATGAACGCGAACAAGATCAGGATCGCCGTCGTCGGGGCCGGGCAGTTTGGGCGGAATCATTGCCGCGTGGTCGAGCAATCCGCGCGCGCGGAGCTGACCGCGGTGGTGGATATCGATCCCGCCCGCGCCGCTTTAGCCGATTTCCGCGACTTGGACGGCAAGGTCGACGCGGCGATTGTCGCGGCGCCTACTTCAGCTCACGCCGAAATCGGTTGCTGGCTGCTGGAGCACGGCATCGATGTGCTGATGGAGAAGCCCATCGCGCCGGACCTGGACTCCGCGGATCGTCTGATCGCCGCCGCCGGCCGCCACGGGCGCGTGCTGCAGGTCGGGCACCTGGAGCGCTTCAATCCGGCCGTCGTCGCGATGGAAAGCCGTGTTAGCTTGCCGCTGTTCTTCGAGATCCACCGGTTGAGCGTGTTCAGCCCGCGCAGCCTGGACGTGGACGTCGTGCTGGACTTGATGATCCACGATATCGATATCGTTCTGAGCCTGGCGCACGCCGAACCAAAGGAAATTCGCGCCGCCGGCATCTCGATCCTCTCCCCCAAGGTGGATATCGCCAACGTGCGCCTCGAATTCCCCAACGGCGCCGTGGCTAATCTCACCGCCAGCCGCGTTTCCACCGACCGCGTGCGTAAGCTGCGTCTGTTCCAGCCCCGGCAATACGTTTCGCTCGACTACGCGCGGCAGGATCTACTGTTACTTTCGGTAGGCGAAAACCGCCAAATCTCTTTTGAGCCGGTGCCGGTGACCAAAGCCGAGCCCCTGCAATTGCAGCTCGACGCCTTCCTGGACAGCGTGGAGACCCGAAATCCACCGAAAACTTCGGGGACCGCGGCGCGTCAAACACTGCAGGTCGCTTTGGCGATTATTGATAAAATTAAGGAACACGCGGAAATCGTCTCTAAGTCTTTGGCGGGAGGATGGAAACCCTAGCAGGCCGTGGCAGACGCCCTAAAATGCCTCTTACTGACGTTACAGAGCCGCGACCGTCAGGGAGCGGTTTGCACCCCGGGCAGCTAGTCCAGCCATCTGTGGAAAACGAGCCGGAACTGCATCTTCTGTTGACCGACTGGGGGCAGGATCGCTCGCGCAGCCGCGAGGCGCGCCTGCTATCGGTGGCGGTGCATGTCCTGGCGATCGTGGCGCTGATCCTTATGCCTCGCAGCTTGGTCTCCCCGCCCCGCCGCGAAACCCGCGTCACTCCGCTGATTGAGCCGCTTACCGAATTGACGCAAAAGGCGCCCACCAAGGGCAAAATCAGCAAGGAAATGACGGCTCAGGCCCTGGAGCCGCGCCCCCGTGTTCGGATTCCGCCTTCACCATCGGCCACGCGGCCTCCGGTGCCCCGGGGCACGCCGGCGCAAGCGCCGCCGCCCGCTCCCCCTCCTCTGCCGGAGCCGCCCCGCATCGATACCGGGACCCGTGAGCCGCAGCCTCCCCGCGCATTGCCGCCCGGTCCGCAGGTCGCCACAGCGGCGCCCCCGCAGATCCAGCCCGAAGAGAAGCCCAAGCTAGCCTTCGAGACCCCCACCGCTCCGCCTCCCTCGGGCGGTAGGGGAAGAATTGCGGTTCCGGACACTTCCGTTCAAGGCGCGATCAAGAGCCTCGCGCACGGCGGTTCGGATGGCGGCCTGACGGTGGGCGACGATTCGCCCGATGCCAGCTTCGCCCCCGGCCCAGGAATCCGGATGGCGCCCTCACCGGGCCGCCCCGGCAGCGCATTGCAGTTGCTCAGCGATCCCATGGGCGTGGACTTCCGGCCGTACCTGATGCAGGTCCTGGCCAATGTGCGGCGCAATTGGTTCGCGGTTTATCCGGAAAGCGCCAAGTTGGGGGCCCGAGGGAAAGTGCAAATCCAGTTCGCCATCAGCAAGGACGGAAGCATCCCAAAGATGGTGATCGTGATGCCTTCCGGCGCGGAAGCACTGGACCGCGCCGCCGTGGCCGGCATCAGCGCCTCCAATCCCCTTCCGCCGCTCCCCACGGAATACGCGGGCAGCGTGATCCGGCTGCAATTCACGTTTCTCTATAACGTCCCGACGCGCCGGTGAGCGGGCGAGTGGAGCTGGCCGTGTGCTGCCCTGGGCTTCAGCCCACGGTCGAAATTCGGCGAGCTGAAGCTCGCCGCAGCACGCTGAAGCGTGCGCCACGCGCCACCAGAGCGATGCCACGTTAAAGCTGCGCCACCGGAGCCGGAACTCCGGCGTCGCCGCCGCCGACCGATGCGGCTGCTGCCGCGATCGCCGTCGCCCGCAGCTCGCGGCGCAGGATCTTGCCGACCGGCGTCTTCGGCAGTTCGCTGCGAAACTCCACCAGCTTGGGCACTTTGTAACTGGTCAGGTTCTGACGGCAGTAGGCCACGATCTGGTCGCGCGACAGGTTCGGGTCTTCCGACACGACAAACGCCTTGACCACTTCTCCCTTGACGTCGTCCGGCACTCCGATCACTCCGCACTCGACCACTCCCGGCACGCCCGCAATGACGTTCTCGATTTCATTCGGATAGACGTTGAAGCCGGACACCAGGATCATGTCCTTCTTCCGGTCCGTGATGCGCATGTAGCCGCGTTCGTCCATGACCCCGACATCGCCGGTGCGCAGCCAGCCATCGGGGGTGAAGGCGTTCGCGGTTTCCCCGGGCAGTTGCCAATAGCCCAGCATCACCTGCGGGCCTCGCAGACAGATCTCGCCTTCGCTTCCCGTCGCCAGTTCTCTTCCCGCGTCGTCCAGGATGGCGACGTCGGTGGAGGGCAGGGGCAGGCCGATGGTCTCGTTGTATCCCGCGTGCAACGGATTGCAGGAGACGAAGGGCGAGGCTTCCGTCAATCCGTACCCCT
>JBEKUO010000478.1:0-6059 GCA_049514955.1 Bryobacteraceae bacterium
TCTCTTATTTTCGGATGCAGGGCGACGGTAACTCGACTGCGCCTCAGGCTCTCACGATCTTCGGCACGGATTTCCTTCAGGGCGATTATGTGGCGGCGAGCTACACAATACAGAACGCCAAGATCTCGCTGGATTACCTTTCGTGGCCGTTCCCGGTCAAGAGCGCCAAGTTCCGGCTGAAGACGTTATGGGAAATTCAATATACCAACATCGGCTCGACTGTTTCTGCGCCGCTCAGGTTCGGCGAAACCGATGCCGCCGGAAATCCGGTCCAGACCTCGGGCTTCGGATCGCATTCGATCATCTACCCAAGTTTCGGCTTGGGGATCGACTACCTTGTTAGCAAGAATTTCCGCTTCGAGGCGCGGGCATCGGGATTCGCTTTTCCGCATCGTTCCACGATCTGGGACACGGAAGCCTCGATTAATTACCGGTTCGGACATCTTGAGCTGGAGGCTGGCGGTAAGGTCTTTCACCTCAAGACCTCGCCCGAGGGGCCCGAGTATTTTAGAGCCACGTTTTCAGGCGCCTTCGCCGGCCTGCGCTGGTACTCGAAGGCCACTACGCGCTAGGGGGCCTCGCGCTGCAATTCCGTCCGGTGCGCCTTTGATCGCTCCGATGGAACCCTCTGATTTTACAAAGGCTTAACAGCAACCGGGTAACGCTTGTTGCGAAGCTCGCGTTTCCTAATAGGGAGGGCTTCAAACCGTGAAGAATAAACTTACGCTTTTCGTGTTGTCCGGCGCCTTGGGGACGGCGCTTTTGTTTGGGCAGACGCCGGGGAAGACGCACAACCCCGCAAACTACGTGCAGCACCGCGTCAATTTCCTGACCACGCTACTGAGCCTCACGACTGCCCAGCAGCAGCAGGCCACCTCGATCTTCACCAGCGCAGCGAGTTCCGACGCTACCGTGCACAGCAGCATGAAGACTGCCCGCCAGAGCCTGAACGCCGCCGTGAAAGTTAACGACACCGCCACCATCGAGCAGGCGTCGACCACGATCGGCAACTTGACGGCGCAGTCGACCTTGAACAAGGCAAAGGCAGACGCGGCATTTTACCAGATGCTCACACCGGAACAGCAGACCAAGCTGACGCAATTCGAGAGTCAAAGCCATGGCCGGTTTGGCGGTGGCATGCGCGCCGGCGGCTTCCGCGGCGGCAATTGACGAGCTGCGCAGGCGATCTTGCAGCTCGATCCAGAACTGGCGATTGAGGAATCCGAAGTCCGGGCCGGAGTACAAAACTGTCTGGCGGCGGCGCGTCTGGTGCAGACGGAGGTCGCCTGCGGCGAACGGCTGTCCGCGGCACGGGCTGCGGTGGAACTCGTGAGGGCTTATGATAGAGTTCTGGACAATATACGTCTCGTCCCGCTCTCCGGGCAGGAACAACAGTCCCTACGCGACCAACTGGCGCCTGTGACGGAGCTGCTTAGGAAGTACCGGCTCCGCTGAGAACCGGGCACGAGCAACCGGAGATCCCATAGTGATTCATCATTCAACGAACTCAAACAAACTGCACCGAGTTTTTTTTAACGCTATTGCATTCATATTTCTAGCGGCCCTGTGCCAGGCGCAGACTCCGCCACCATACACGATTACGACCTTCGCGGGAAACTGTGTTGCGAACAGCACTCCACCGCCGCCCTGCGCGAGCGGTTATGCGGGGGATGGAGGCGCGGCCGCGAGTGCGCAGTTCGCCGGCCCCGATGCCCTAGCCGTGGATTCCTCGGGAAACCTCTATATTTCGGATACGGGCAACCAGCGCATCCGCAAGGTGTCCGGCGGCTCGATAAACACGGTGGCCGGCAACGGCACCCAGGGCTACAGCGGGGACAAGGGATCGGCCACCAGCGCCGAAGTCGATGAACCTTCGGGCCTGGCGTTCGATTCCAACGGAAACCTCTATATTGGGGACACCGGCAACTTCGTGGTGCGGGAAGTGGAGAGCGGCAACATCTTCACGATAGCCGGCACGAATAGCACACAGGGTTTTCAGGGAAACACCGCCCTGGGAGACGGCGGCGCCGCCACCAGCGGAGAACTCGATAACCCTTCCGGCATGGCTGTGGATTCGGGTGGCAATATCTACATCGCAGACCCAGGGAGCGACCTGGTGCGCATCGTTTGTAACAACCAAACGCCGGCGCCCTGCAAGACCCTTACCGCCGGCGATATCAACACATTTGCCGGCGTCAATTCGTATGGCGCCGGTTATTCGGGGGACGGAGGACCTTCCACCGCCGCCCAACTCAACAATCCCATCGGCCTGGCGTTGGATGCACAAGGCAATCTCTACATCGCGGACACCGGCAACAACCTGATCCGCAAAGTTACGGCCGCAACTGGCATCATCACGACAGTGGCCGGCAACGGCGGCGCGGGCTATTCGGGGGATGGCGGCCTCGCCATTTCGGCCGAGCTCAACACGCCGAAAAGCGTAGCTGTGGATGCCAATGGCTATATATACATCGCGGACAGCATCAACAGCGTGATCCGCGCGGTGGCGCCCGATGGCACCATCACGACGATAGCGGGCAATGGCATAATCGGCTATTCGGGCGATGGAGGTCCGGCGACCGGCGCGGCACTCTACTTTCCGTCCGGTGTAGCAGTGAGCGGCGGAAAAGTCTACATTGCAGACAGTGGGAATAACGTGATCCGCCTGCTGACGCCCGTGGTCCAGAACCCGGTGGTCAACGCGAATGGCGTTGTGAACTCGGGCAGCTATTCGTCGCAGGGCGTGGCGCCGGGCTCCATCGTATCCATCTTTGGCACCACCCTGGCCGGCTCGACAAGCGCCGCGAGTTCCATCCCGCTCCCGACCAGCCTGAGCGATGTCATATCCGTGACTTTCAACAATATCCCGGCGCCATTGTATTTCGTAAGCGGACAACAGATCAACGCGCAGCTTCCGTGGAACGTGCTGACGTCCGGCGCCAGCGGCACAGTGAACGTGGTGGTCACACGCAGCACGGGAGTGTCGACCGCGCAGAGCGTGAGCGTGGTTCCAGCGGCGCCCGGCATCTTCACCGTCAGTAACAACGGGCTGGGCCAGGCTTATGCCTACGACAACACCACTGGAGCTGTCGCCGGGCCGGCGGGTACGAAAATCGGAAGCCTTCAGGTGACTCCCATCTCGCTCAGCTCGGGACACGCCTTGATCATTCCGTGCACCGGGCTCGGCGCTGTGACCCCGTCCATCGCCAACGGCGCCGCCGCACCGAACGACACCACTGCGACGCAGTTAATGCCGACCGTGCTAATCGGCGGTGTCCAGGCGAAGTTCGTGTATTCGGTGCTTTCGCCGCAATATGTCAGTGAGTATCAGATCGGCGTGATACCGGACCCCAGCACGCCGGTGGGAGATACCGTGTCACTCCAGATTGAGATCAACGGTGTGACCACGCCGACGACGTCCGGCCAGGTCACCATCGCGGTTGCCCAGTAGCGACTACCGCCCTTCAAGGGTTGTAAGAAATGGGTTGGCAGGCGAAAGCGCCTGCCCCACCACTGGAAGCCAGCCACACCGCTATCTTCTCGACCGAATACGCGTACGAGACCTCTGCCATCTCCGTAGCACTCTTGTATTCGGCGATTCCAAAGCGCGCCAGAGGCGGGGCTAAATACAGATCGGCGGCGCCGATGATCTGGTTCTTGTACGCCGCGCCACCGTAATCCATGGTTCGCATCAGCACGCTGAACGGGCCGGGGAAAAGCCGCCTTTTAGAAACCGGCTTCAGGCGCTCCTTCAAGGCCTGCCAACCGGAGACTCCGTGCCCATAGTCGGAGATCTTCGAAGGGTCGTAGGCGGGCGAGACGTCCGAGGCGATCACCGTGCCGCAGGCGGGGAAGCCGCGCATCACATCGACGGGAACGTTGTTGATGATACCGCCATCGATTAACAGGTTCCCGTCCCAGACAATAGGAGGAAAGACCACGGGCAGGCGCGTGCTGGCCAGGATGCTCTTGACCAGTGGGCCGCGCTGATGCACTTCAAAGCGCGCGTGCGTCAGATTGGCCGAGATGCAGAAGAAAGGCATCCAAAGATCTTCGATTTGCAGGTTTCCAAATTCCCCTATAAGCACCTCGGCGACTTTATAGCCGCTCAGGAAGGAAACCAGCGGGATGGTTCTGTCTTTCCGCAGCTTAGGCCAGGCGCCCTTGTTGGACTCGAGCATCCGGTCGTAGTCGTATTCCAAACAGACGCAAGCCCCCATGATGGAACCCATGCTGGTGCCGCCAACGATATCGATGGGGATGCCGGCCTCCCGAATGGCGCGAATGACACCGGCGTGCCCGAGACCGCGCGCGGCGCCTCCGCCCAACACGAGGCCGACGGCGCTTCCGGTCAGCGACCGCGCCAATCGTGCGAAGTCCCGCGCGGAATCGAGGCGCACGTGATAGTGCTGGTCCACCTTGGTGGCGGAGAGCCATGCGTTCGTGCCGGACGGCCGGGGAGTGGGGGTGAGATGGAGCAGTACTAGGCTGGCGGCCCGGCCCGCGCGACCGCTCAACGCGCGGGTTGCGCTGCTGGCGGTGGTTCCCGGGTCCGCAGCGGCATCGCCGGCGATCAGGACGTGATCGCATTGGCGCAGGCAGCGGCTGTTCCATGCGGAGTCGGTTGGGTCGGGCTGATACACGATGTATTGGTGTTCGGCCTCCAACGTCGCCAGCAACTCGATAACCCGGCCATGGCCGGCCTGGTGTTCGGTGGTCTGCGCCGCACCGGGTTTGCCCATGGAAGCATCCAGGTGCGCGCTCCCCAGCAGGAGCGTGCGGCCCCGTGCGGAAAGCGCGGCGGCAAGCCGGGTGCAAAAGTCGTCGAGAGGAAAGCCCGCGGTCGCGGGTACGACGGCGATTACGGTGGCCGAACGTCTGTTGGTTTGAGACGCCACGTTTTGCGCCCGGAGGCGGGCCACCAGCTTCCGCGCGATTACCAGGAGCAGGGCGTGGCGAGTGGCGATCAGGCGCTCAAAGCCTTCCTTGGTGAGCTTGGCAACCTCCGAGTCGCGTATAGCCATCGCGGTGCCCATACGCGGCTCGCCCTCCAACAAAGCCATTTCGCCGATGGTCTCCCCACAACCAAGCTCCGCCACAACGCGCGGCTTTTCGCCCGGCTTGTCGACGAGCACCTGGAATTTGCCGCTCACCACGAGGTACAAGGCATCGCCGGACTCGCCCTGGCGAAACAGCGTTTCTCCGGCGGCGATCCAAAACGAGTCCAACTGGGCTTCCAACCCCCGGAGAGTGGCCTCGTCGAGCTCGCCAAACAGCTTCGATACGCGAAGGGCCGAGGAGAGGCGATTCTGGCGCAGACGGTTGCCGACGAAGGCATCGACCACTTCCCCCGCCTCCGGATGTTGTTTTGCCCAGTGATCGAACGCCTCCCGGGTAAGCTTGGCGGCGCGAACTTCCGAAAGAGTGCGCACCGTGGCGGAACGCACGTCGCCGGTCCACAGGGCAAGCTCACCGACCGGCTGGCCGGGTCCCAGCTCGGCCAAGGTTTTTTCTCCGGCCTGCGGGTCTTCGCTGACGACGCGCACCTGTCCGGAAAGAATGAGGTAGCCGCAGTCTTCCGATTCGCCCTGGCGAATGAGGGTCTCCCCAGCTTCGAGTCGGAGCACCTCGAACTGAGCGGCAAGCTCACCCAGCGCAGTTATGGAAATCGCCGGAAAGATGGAGGAAAGGAAGGGGAGCCATTCAGCGGTTGAAAGTCTTGAGGAGTCCATTGTTCACTCAAAACGCGGGCGGCTAGCTGCTCTCCGGCATCCCTTTACGACGGTGCTGTCCGGCGTCCCTCTGCAGGCTGGCAGCGCTGTGTCGAGGGTCAAGCGGGAGTTGTCTTCGTAGCAGTATAGCACCCTGTGTGAACCGGCTTTGGACTGTCGAATTCAAAAATAATCCTGAACGGAGCTTGATTCCAATACAAGACGATCCGGAAGGCAGGGGCGTGCATTGAGGGAATCGAGTTTGCAGGAAGAGGCCGCGCTGAATGGCAGGTTAGCGGAGGTTAGCGGAGGATACACGCCGCGGGCGCCGCCGTCGAGGGACGCGGC
>JBEKUO010000479.1:0-6047 GCA_049514955.1 Bryobacteraceae bacterium
AAATCCGGCGCTCCATGCAGAAGCCGCAAACGGTGGCGCGCAGCGGATTGCGCAGGTTTCATCCGCGCTTGGCGGCGCTGACGGCGGTCATCACGTTCGGCATCCTGGCGCTCACCGCGGGGCTGTTCTTCATGCTGCCGCGCACGGCCGATGCCGCGTTCCGGCGCCTGGTGAACAAGCGCTTCTATTTGCCGGGATTCTCCAACCAGGTGACGCTCGGCGAGATCGGCGAGATCAAGACCACCTCGCGGCCGGTCATGCACGTGTGGCCTCTCCGGGGCCCGATTCCACCCAACTTGAAATGGCGCGGCTCCGCGCTGAGCGATTTCAACGGCACGTCGTGGTTTGAGTCCGCCGGCAACCTGCACGAGATGCCCGCCGAAAAAGGCGGAAGACTGCAGCTCGCGGGCGATGAACAGCTCCGGCGACTGGGGCCGCGTCTGAACTACCGCGTCAACGTGAATGGAATCGACTCGGACGTTTTGTTCTTCGCCGGCGTCCCGGAGACCGTCTACATCCGGCAACCCACGCTGCTCTCGAGCGGCGATGGCACTTTCCGGCTCGGACACCCGTTCGCGGAGGGCTTCTTTTACGATGTTTACAGCTTTCTGGGAGGACCCGATTCGGCGGCCGTCGCCGACGATTTCTTGAGCAGCCAGCAAAGGCGCCGCTACCTGCAATTGCCCGGCCTGCTGGACCGGCGCATCCCGGAGCTGGCGCACCAGGTGGCCCAGGGTTTGAACTCCGACGCGGATCGCAGCCGGGCCGTCGAGCAACACCTGCGCCGCGGCTACGGCTACACGCTGGAACTGCCCTCCCGCAAAGTGCCCGACCCGCTGGCGTATTTCCTGTTCGAGCGCAAGAAGGGCCACTGCGAGTACTTCGCATCGGCCATGGCGGTGATGCTGCGCACCCTGGGCATTCCGTCGCGCCTGGTGACGGGTTTCCAGAGCGGCATCTGGAATCCGCTGACCGAGCTCTACGTCATACGCGCTTCCGATGCGCACAGTTGGGTGGAGGCATGGCTTCCCGGCCGCGGCTGGGTGACCTTCGATCCCACGCCGCCGGATCCTAATCCCAGCGCCGGCTCGCTGCTCACCAAGCTCGCTCTCTACGCGGATGCGGCCGAGACTTTCTGGCAGGAGTGGGTGGTCAGCTACGACCTCGGCCACCAGGCGACGCTGGCCGATCGCATGGAGCAAGCCAGCCGCCGCGTGGGGGTCCGCTGGCTCGATCGTATGATCGATCTGGCGGCGTACTGGAAGCCGCGCGCGGAATCCTGGCTGTTGAATTACGGCCTCTGGTCGTTGGCCGCGCTGGCCGCCGGCGTACTGGGCGCATGGTTCACGCCGAAGCTCTGGCATTTGGGACGCATGCGCATGGGCGTGTGGCGGCTGCGCCGCGGACAAGTCAGCGTCGCCGATGCCACCCTGCTCTACCACCGCATGTTGAAGCTCCTGAAGCGGCGCGGCTATCAGAAGCCGGAGTGGTTCACACCGTACGAATTCGCCTGCTCGCTGCCGCCGTCCGAAGTGGGCATGCTGGTGCTCCAGTTCACTTCCGCGTACAACGCGCTGCGCTTCGGCGGACAGGCGGATGCGGCGCCGCAGCTTTCCGCGCTGCTGGAGGAGTTGGAGCGGCAGCGGCGATGAGCTGCGAACCCCGGCGGGTTAAACGGAGAGTCAATACCCAAGCAGCGGTGCCAGCCGCGCAAGCACTTCGTTCACCACCTCGACGGGACAGATCCCCAGCTTCTCCGCCCTGCGAGCCTTCCAATCCACGCTCTTTAGATGATCCGATAAGATGACGCCTGACACGCCAAAGCCGGCCGGAACGGTTACTTCGAACGGATAGCCTTTTGCCTGGTTTGTCACGGGACAAACCAGCGCCAGACCCGATTTCTGGTTGTAGATCTTCGGACTGAGCACCAGCGCGGGACGTCGCCCGGCTTGCTCATGCCCCGCCTGAGGATCGAACGTCAGCCAGATGAGGTCGCGACCGTCGGGAATATAGCGCGAGATCACCACGATTCCCTGCCCGCCGGCGGTCCCCAGTCTGTTTCCGAATGCCGGTTCCTCGCGGTGATTCGCGACACCAGTTGCTGCAACTCGTACTTGCGGCGGGCCGATCGCAACACGATACTGCCGTCTGTTGCAAGATCGAGCGTCAGCCGATCGCCTTCAGCGAGGCGGGCCTCCTTCGCGATCCCCTGGGGGATCCGCACCGCCAAGCTGTTTCCCCATTTGGAAACCTGAGTATCGTTCAGCATATGTATCTACATGGAATATACATCGCATTCGGCCCGTGAGTCAACACGACGAGTGGCGCGGAACCAGCCCAAACTCCTGTCGGGCGTGTAGCGCGATTCCCCCGCGGCGGCGCCCGCCAAAAGTCCGCTCCGGCGCATCTCAACCTCCCGCCGCCTATTCCTCCGTCTCCCGCGGCAGCACAATCTCCACCCTGTACCGGTTCTCCCCGCTCTCGGCGATCATATCCGCGCGGTCGCCATACCGCGCGAGCAAACGCCGCCTCACAATCTGCAACCCTAGGCCGTTCTTGCGGCCCGCCGCGCCTTCCGGATCGAACGGATTCTCTACCGCGATCAGCAGCGCGGTTTCCTGCAGCCGCGCGGCGAGTCGAATTGTGCCGCCTTCCACCAGGCTGGCAATGCCATGCTTGACGGCGTTCTCCACCAGCGGTTGCAGCAGCAGGGGCGGCACCAAGCAGGCTTCGCAGCCGGGTTCGATGTGCTCCTCCACGCGCAGCCGCTCTCCGAAACGCACCTGCTCCACGCTCAGATAGCTGTGCGCTAGCGCCAATTCCTCCCGAAGCGGCACCGCCTCGCGCTCACCCATGCGCAGGCTGCTGCGCAGGAAATCGGAAAGCCGTACGCACATCTCGCGCGCCCGGCCTGCGTCGACGCCCGTCAGTGCGCTGATCGAATTCAAGCTGTTAAACAGGAAATGCGGGTTGATCTGGGCCTTCAGCGCCTTCAGTTCCGAGTCGCGCGCCACCACCAGCGCCTGCATCTCGCGCTCGAGCGCCTCCCGCGATTCCTCCGCCGACGCCATGATGTAATGCACCCCGGCCGAGAGCAGGTACAGCAGCACTCCCATGCCGAACAGCAGCGGGGTGTGCGGCCGGAAGCGCTGGTCGATGGAAGGAGCCAGCAGGTCCGGACGCAGCCCGGGAGCAACGCGGGTGAGCGCCACCGCCATGGCCCGGGCGATCGACACCAACAGGATGCTGCCCGCGATCGCCGCCGAGAAATTGGTCAGCAGGATACGAGGCACCCCGGCGGTTCCCAGCGGCAGCATGCGCACCACATACCAGGGCGACAGGCAGACGAACGCATAGACCACGCAGGCCGGCGCCACAATCGCCGCGCTGGCCCCCCAGCCCAGGCTGCCGGAGGCCTCCAGTACGTAGACCAGCAATGCGGCCAGCGGCACCCAGCCGGCCAGATAGATCGCTAGCGCGGCCCCGGAAACGAGAAGTGGGTGCATCGGGATGCTTCAGTTTTTTATGCCGAGCCCACCGAAAATAGTCGAGCCGCGAATGAGGAGCTTCTTGGGATTGGGCACCAGCCTCGGATCCGGCTGGCGCGCTTTGTCGTCGCTCCCTCCGAACACGCCGGTCACTGCGAGTTGTACTTGCCAGGTTTCCGGAACGCGGATCTCAAATCCGCCGAAAACGGCGTTGACGTTGACCACGGCTTCGTCGCCGCCCATCGTCGCGTTCCGCAGATCCAGCCCGCCGCCCCCGAAAATCGCCAGCAGATCGGCGCCCTTGAAGTCGCCGGTCACCTTTCGGTTGCAGCCGCCAAAAATAGAAATAGTGTTGATATGGTCGGGGGACCGGGAACCGCTCCATCCACTCAATCCACCAACGACGTGCTTGCCCTCCAGCGCGCCCCAGAACAACATAACACCGAAAGCGATCAACGCCACAGGCCAGAGACTCCAGAGACTGACGTTGCGCATGAAAGGCAAATGGATCTCGTCGGCGATCAAAACTATGCCGACAAGCATGATAATCGCGCCGCCGGTGCGTCCCGGTGCTTCCCGCGAATCCACCAGTTTGGATAGTCCAACCGCGATCAGGATCACCGGCCAGTAGCGCCAGACCACCCCAACGGGAAATCCAAAGTTGTCCAACAGGAAGAGCACGCCGACAGCGATGACCGCCAGCCCGAAGATCAATCCGGGGGTTACGCTGCCGTCACTGGGATTCGACGTGCACTGCCCGGCACTGCGATTCTGGTCTTCCATATCTGCTCTCCCTGATCGTAGGTTAGCCTGCCAGGCGGATCTAAGTCCTGTGTTTTTCGGCAAATGCCAGCACACAACCGGCGAGTGACGGTGGGGCAGGCGCTTTCGCCTGCCAAGGTCTTACCGCAGCCACTCGCGTTCTCCGTATCCGCGCACGGATATCGGCGTGTATCGGCGTGCATCGGCGGTTGCTCCTGCTCTTACCGCAGCCACTCGTCCAGGTGCTCCCGGACAAAACCATCGTCATTGAGGTGCGGATACGCGCGCCAGACCCGGTCGATCTCGGTCTCCTGACCCGGAGAAAGATCCTCGTTCGGATCGAGGCACCATCGGCCCAACAATAGCCCCTGCCGGCGAAGCACTTCGTGAATGCCGGCAATCGAGCCGCGAAACCGATTCACGGCGTCGAACAACGCCCCGTTAGCGTCGGTGATTTCCGCCGCCAGCGTCAGCCAGGATGCTGCCACCGGCCCTTCGCCACGGTCTTCAGCATGGATGCGTTCGAGCAACCTCACCGCGCACAGGGTCCATACGGCCCACTGCCCCAGCAGCCCGCCGGTGATGCGCAACGTGCGTTCGCCAAAGCGGAACGGAGTCAGCAGATCGGTCACGATGCTATCGTCATTGCCGGTGTAAAGCTCAATCTCGTACGCGCGGCCGGATTCCGCAACCGCGCGTAGCACATCCAGCGTCTGATAGCGGTTGAAGGGTGCGATCTTGATAGCCGCGACCTCCGGGATCTCAACGAACTCGCGCCAGAATGCATACGGCAGAACCCGGCCGCCGACCGCCGGCTGAAGATAGAAGCCGAACAGTGGAATGACTTCGGCGACCGCGCGGGCATGCGCCAGCAACTCCAGAATGGATGCGTCGGCGAGCGCGCCCAAACTCAGCAGGCCGGCATGGTAGCCGTTGCTCGCGGCGAGCTCAGCCTCGTGTACGGCCTGGGGAGTGCGGCCGACGATGCCTGCGACCTTGATCGCATCCGTGCCGCGCAGTTCTTCGGCAGCCAGTTCGAGCACCGGCTCGAACAGCCCGAAGCGTGGATCGCGGATTTCAAACTGCGTGGTGTGCACGCCGACCGCGACTCCGCCCGCGCCGGCTGCCAGATAATAGCGCGTCAAGGCCCGCTGGCGCCGCTCATCCAGCTTCCGCGCGGAAGTCAACGCCAGCGGATGTGCGGGGATCGCCACGCCTGCGCGTAATTTCTCGCGCCACTTCACCGCTTGTAGCCGATCTTGCGCAGGAAATCGCGGCGTATGCCGGCGTCCGTTTCGGTCTCGACGCCTTTGGGCGGGAAGCCGTCGATCACCCCGAGAATGCCGCGTCCCTGCTCCGTTTCGGCGATTACCACCTCTACCGGATTCGCGGTGGCGCAAAAGATGGAGCACACTTCGGGCACGTCTTTGATGCGGCCCAGCACGTTGATCGGGTAGCCCTGGAGCAACGCGATGACGAACAAATGGCCGGCGCCGATCGCGGTGGCATTGCGCGTGGCCAGCGCCTTCAGGGATTCGTCGTTGCCATCCACGCGCGTGAGACACGGCCCGGAGGCTTCGTTGAAGGCGATGCCGAACTTCATCTGCGGCACACTGTTGACCAGCGCCTCGTACAGGTCTTCCACGGACTTGATGAAGTGGGTCTGTCCCAGGATCACGTTGCCGCCTTCGGGAATCTCCAGGCGGACCGTCGTCAGTTCCATGGCCACTATTTTAGCCGCGTTGTCGTGGCGCACGCTTCAGCGTGCTGCGGCGAACTTCAGTTCGCCGTCCCGGC
>JBEKUO010000480.1:0-6028 GCA_049514955.1 Bryobacteraceae bacterium
GTCGCATCGGATATCAATGATAGGGCGAGTAAAAGTATAATACGATCACACCGTCGCACCGAGGGCTATGAAGCTGGATTCCAAATACGAGCAGGAGCACGGCGCCGTCTATCTCTCCGGAATACAGGCGCTGGTGCGTCTGCCCATGGACCAGATGCGGCGCGACCGCCGTGCGGGTCTTAACACCGCCGCGTTCATTTCCGGATACGAAGGCTCGCCCCTCGGCGGCTACGATCTCGCGTTGATGCGCGTCAAGCGGCTGCTCGACGAGCACCGCATCCACTTCGTGCCCGGAGTGAACGAAGACCTCGCCGCCACTTCCGTCTTCGGCAGCCAGATTCATCACGCGCTGGGGCAGTCGCGCTACGACGGCGTGCTGGGAATCTGGTACGGCAAGGGCCCGGGCGTAGACCGCTCCGGCGATATCTTCCGTCACGCCAATATCGCGGGCACCGGCAAGAATTGCGCGGCGCTGGTGCTGGGCGGCGACGATCACCTTTCCAAAAGCTCCACCATTCCGCACCAGAGCGATCTCAGCTTTTACAACTTTGCGATGCCGCTGTTCTTTCCGGGCAACACGCAGGAGACGCTGGATTACGGGCTGCAGGCTATCGCGCTTTCGCGCTTCAGTGGCGCGTGGGTGGCCATGAAGATGGTCACCAATGTTTGCGATGGCGGCGCTACGGTAGACGTGGATCCGGAGCGCCTGGCGATTCACATTCCAGAAGGATACGAAAAGAAAACCGACCCGCGCCTGTTGATTCCGATGACGCTGCTGCTGGAGCCGGAAGTGATCTACCGGCGCCTGGAGGCGGCGCGCGAATTTGCGCGGCTCAACGGCGTAAACCGCAGCTTCGGCGCGGACGCAGGCGCATGGCTGGGGATCGCCAGCGCCGGCAAAGCCTATTACGACCTGATGCAGGCGCTCGCGGATTTGGGGCTGCGGCGCGACGACCTGGCGCGATTGGGTGTCCGCATCGCCAAGTTCGGGATGACGTTCCCACTGGAGCCGCGTTTTGCGGCCGAGTTCGCGCGCGGGCTGCAACTCATTCTGGTGGTCGAGGAGAAGCGCAGCTTTCTGGAGCTGCAACTACGCGAGGCGTTGTACAACATGGCCGAGCGTCCCGCCATCTTCGGCAAGCAGGACCCGGCCGGCGCGCCGTTGCTCTCCGCGGTGGGCGAGCTCGATCCCGAGTTGATCACCGCCGTGCTAGCGAAGCTGCTGCACTCCGCGCCCGAGCCGCACGTATCCGCGGGTGATCGCGCGCTGGCGCGCCTCAAGCTCATCGACGAGATCGAGAACCGCGCGCGCCGCATGATCCCCGCGCGTTTTCCGAACTTTTGCTCCGGCTGCCCGCACAATCGTTCCACGCTGCTGCTGGAGGGCCAAGCCGCGGGCGGCGGCATCGGCTGCCACGCCATGGCCGCGCAGCTTCAGCACTCGCATCATGCCTACACGTTCCTGACCCACATGGGCGGCGAGGGCGCCCCGTGGATCGGAATGGCGCCGTTTGTCGAGCGCCGGCACCTGTTCCAGAACATCGGCGACGGCACCTATTTCCACTCCGGCTCGCTGGCCGTAGGCGCGTGCATCGCGGCGGGCGTCAACATCACTTACAAGATCCTGTACAACAGCGCGGTGGCCATGACCGGCGGCCAGCAAGCCGCGGGCGCGCTGCCGGTTTCGGACCTCACCCACAAACTGGCGGCGGAAGGCGTTGGCAGGATCGCGGTGCTGACCGACGACCTGGCTAAGTACAAAGGCGTCAAGCTGGCAGCGGGCGCCGAACTGCGCGACCGCGACGACTTGCCGGAGGTGCTGCGCGAGTTCGAAGAATTGCCGGGTGTGACGGCCATTATCTACGACCAGCAGTGCGCTGCGGAGAAGCGCCGGCTGCGATCGCGCGGGAAGCTGGAAGAGCCCACGCTACGCCTCGTGATCCACGAGGAAGTCTGCGAAGGCTGCGGCGATTGCGTGACCCAATCGAATTGCCTGAGCCTACATCCGGTGATGACGGAATTCGGCCAGAAGACGCGCATTCACCAATCTTCCTGCAATAAGGATTATTCGTGCGTGCTGGGCGACTGCCCGTCATTCGTGACCGTGAAGCTGAAGCCGGGCACTGGACAGCGCCGCCATACGCTACCACAGTTGCCGGAGACCGAAGTGCCGGCGCCGCGCGAGCGCGTGGAAATCGGCGAGCGGTACTCGATTCTGGC
Source organism: Bryobacteraceae bacterium (assembly GCA_049514955.1). GTDB lineage: Bacteria > Acidobacteriota > Terriglobia > Bryobacterales > Bryobacteraceae > Bog-159. The sequence goes on from JBEKUO010000480.1 coordinate 2,221, forward strand.
GCCAGGCATCGGCGGCACTGGTGTGGTGACCGTGAATGCGCTGCTAGCCACTGCGGCCTGGATCGACGGGCTTTCCGTGATCACGCTCGATCAGACAGGCCTCTCGCAGAAGGGCGGGGCAGTCGTTTCGAGCATCATCCTGAGCGAGCGGCCCATCGAGGCATCCGCCAAGGTCGGCTATGGCAACGCCGACCTGCTGCTGGGCTTCGACCTGCTAGGCGCGGGCAGCGCCGATAACCTGAAGCGTGCGGATCCTTCGCGCACCGTAGCGGTGGTGAACACGGCCGAAGTCCCCACCGGAGACGCCGTACGCGGTGGCGCGCGGCTGGAGGGTCCGGGCGCGGTGGTCGATCTGATCAACGCCTATACGCGCAAGGATCGCAACCTGTTTCTGGATGCCACGCGCCTCGCCGAAGGGTTGTTCGCCAGTCACATGGCGGTGAACATTTTCCTCCTTGGCGCGGCTTGGCAGGGCGGCTTGATTCCGATCTCGGCGGCGGCCATCGACGAAGCCATCCGGCTGAACAAAGTGGATGCCGAGCGCAACGCGCAGGCATTCCAGTGGGGCCGCAAGTATTACCACGACGCGCAAACCGTGGAGTCTCTACTGGCACCCGCAGGGATGAGCCACGACCCTCAGAGCCACGACCGTCAGGGAGTGGTCGCACTGCGCATCGCCGAGTTGGAGCGCTACCAAGATCGCGCCTATGCCGAACGCTATGCCGCTGTCGTGGGCGAGGTCGAGGCGCGCCAGCCGGCCCTGGCGGACGCAGTCGCGCGCAACCTTTACAAGCTGATGGCCTACAAAGACGAGTACGAAGTCGCGCGGCTGTTGACCGATCCGGAACGGGAAGCGCAAATTCGCGGCATGTGGGAACAGGTGGAATCTATCGGCTATAACCTGCATCCGCCGCTGCTGCGCGCCATGGGCATGAAGAAAAAGCTCAAGCTGGGCGGCTGGTTCCGCGGACCGCTGCGTGTGCTGGCGGCGATGAAGTGGCTGCGCGGCACACCCGTCGATCCGTTCGGCTACGCAGAGGTGCGCCGCGAAGAGCGCGCACTGATCGGCTGGTACGAACAACTCGTGCGCGATTGCCTGGATCATGCCGCGCCGGAGAACCTAGCGCTCGTGCAAGAGATTTTGGCACTGCCGGATCAGATCCGCGGCTACGAACAGATCAAGCTCGCGAACGTGCGCAAGGTGAAAGCGCTGGCGGCCGAAAAGATGTCCACGCTAAAGCAGAAGCTCGTGCAGGTCTGTTAGGCAGTCCTGTCCGAGTGCTGCTACACTATACACATGAAGCGCACAAATCTTGTGTTGGATGAGCAACTGCTGGAGGAGGCCACGCGGGAGCTTGGTGTCAAGACCTATTCCGCCGCCGTGAACTATGCGCTGAAAGAGGTCTTGCGCATCCGAAAGGTGCAGCGGTTGGCCGAGTTCTTTGGCAAGAAGCTTTGGCGCGGCGATCTCTCAAAAATGCGGGAGGACCGTACGGCTCGCCTTTCGCGGAGACACCGGTGATTCTGGTAGACACGTCGGTCTGGATTGAGCTGTTGAGCGGGCGCGTGGAGCGTCCCACAGCAGACCAGTTATCGCAGTTCGTGACGTGCGGGCCGATCGTGCAGGAATTGCTGCAAGGTTTGCGTGCCGGACGGGACAGCGCGGCATTTCAAGAAAGCCTATTGGCGCTGCCCTGCCTCAGCGATCCACTACCACTCGGCTTGTTTCTGGATGCCGCTGAAATCTATCGCGAGGGGCGCCGCAAAGGTCGCACGATTCGTTCCGCGATCGATTGTTTGATCGCGGCGGTCGCGATCGACAACGGCATTGCGATCTGGCACCGAGACCGCGATTTCGACATCATTGCGGAATATACTCCGCTGAGGATCTCGCAGCGGATTCTGCCGCATGTCCAGTAGTGAAGCCTACGCCACTACATCCACGCCCATGCTGCGCGCCGTGCCCCGCACGGAGTTCATGGCCGCTTCTAGCGTGAAGCAGTTCAAATCCGGCATCTTGATCTTGGCGATCTCTTCCACCTGCTTCTCGGTGATCACGCCAACCTTGGTCTTGTGCGGCTCCGGAGATCCCTTCGCCAGGTTCACGGCGCGCTTGATCAGCACCGGCACCGGCGGCGTCTTGGTAATGAATGTGAACGAACGGTCCGAGAAGATGGTGATCACCACCGGGATGATCAGGCCCTCCTGGTCCTTGGCCGACGTCTTGTCGTTGAACGCCTTGCAGAAATCCATGATGTTGACGCCCTGTGGGCCAAGCGCTGTGCCTACAGGGGGCGCCGGCGTAGCCTTTCCGGCGGGAATCTGCAACTTTACCTGAGCGGTAACTTTCTTTGCCATCTGAGAATCCTTGCGATCTTTATTCTTTTTCTACTTGGAGGAATTCCAGCTCGACGGGCGTGGCGCGTCCGAAAATCATCACCATCACGCGCAGCGTACCGCGGTCCGCGTTAACCTCGTCCACCTTGCCCCGGAAGTTGGCGAAGGGGCCATCGACAATGCGCACGCTGTCGTTTCTCTCGTAAGTCGTCTTGGGGCGCGGCCGTTCCGTGGACGAAGCCTGGCGGTACAGAATGGAGTTCACTTCGTCGGCACTAAGCGGGACCGGCTGCGTGCCGCCGCCCACGAATCCCGTGACGCGCGGCGTGGCCTTCACGGCGTGCCACAGCTCGTCGTTCATTTCCATTTCCACCAGCACGTAACCGGGGTAGACCAGGCGCTTGCTGGTCACTTTCTTACCGCCACGCAGCTCCACCACTTCTTCAGTGGGAATCAACACGTTGCCGATCTTGTCGGCGAAACCGAACGCCTGCGCCCGGCTGACCAGGGATTCCTTGACCTTCTGTTCAAATCCGGAATAGGTGTGAATGATAAACCACTTCTTGGGCGAAGATTCGTCGTAGGCCGGTACGGCGGGAGCTTCCGGCGCGGTGGCTGGCGCCACTCCCGGCGCGGGAGTGGATGGCCCCGCCGCATGTGGGGAGGCGGCATCTTCCACCGGCGCCGCTTGCTCATTGGCACCTGCCGCGGCGTCCTGGTCCATTTGATCGTCGGAATACACGTTGTCGTTGTCCATAGAGACTACCGGGCCAACGCCTTGTACACGCGCACGACGCTGTCGTTCAGGATCGCGTCTACCGCCGCAAAGAATGCTGCGAAAGCGAACACTGTGAAAATGACCACCACGGTGGTGCCCTCGACCTGCTTTCGGTTGGGCCAGGTGACGCGCCGCATCTCGAGCTTCAGCTCGTTGAAGTAATCGCGCGTGCGCACGGGCCAGCTTTTTACGCTCTCCAGAAAACCAACGTCTTCCATCCTGCCCTCATTCCCAGGCTCTCTACCGGCTGTCAAAATTGGATTGGCAGGGGCGGAGGGATTCGAACCCCCACTCGCGGTTTTGGAGACCGCTGGTCTGCCGTTAAACCTACGCCCCTTCGAGTTCACAACCCGGCGGGACCTGCCTTTGCGAGTCCTCTTTATTCTACTTGATTTCCTTGTGCGGCTGGTGCTTCCGGCAATGCGGGCAGAATTTCTTCATCTCCAGCCGTTCCGTGGTGGTCTTCTTGTTCTTGGTGCCGGAATAGTTCCGGTTCTTGCATTCCGTGCATTGAAAAGTGATAATCTCGCGCGCCATCAGTTGTGTCCTTCGCTATTCAACAATTTCCGTGACGGTTCCGGCGCCCACCGTGCGTCCGCCTTCGCGGATGGCGAACCGCAACCCCTTCTCCATGGCGATCGGCGTGATCAGATCTATCGTCAGGTTCACGTGGTCGCCCGGCATCACCATCTC
>JBEKUO010000481.1:0-8238 GCA_049514955.1 Bryobacteraceae bacterium
TACATCAGCCGCGCCGCTCGCCTGATTGCCGCGCCCGCCATCGTCGCCCTGATCATCGCCTTCTATTCCCGCTGGTTCTCCGTAAACAACACCACGGTGGCCTTGACTCTCCTGCTGGCCATCCTGGGAATTTCCACCTGGTGGGGGCTCCTGGAAGCCACCATCGCCTCGGTGATAGCCGTGCTGGGATTCAACTACTACTTCCTCCCTCCGGTCGGCACGTTGGCCGTGCAAGATCCGCAAAACTGGGTCGCCCTGATCGCGTTCCTGGTCACGGCGGTGACGGCCAGCCAGCTCTCCGTGCGGGCCAAACGCCGCACCCAGGAAGCCATCGATCGCCGGCGCGAAGTGGAAGGGCTGTATGCGCTGAGTCAGACCCTGCTGCTGAGCGGCAGCGCCCGCACCGCCAGCCAGGACCTGGTCAGCCGCGTGGTGAAAATCCTGGGCGTGAGCACCGCCGCCTTCCACACCAGGTCCGGCGACGAAACGTTCCGTTGGGGGCCGGAGAATCCGCTGATCTCCGACGACCAATTGCAGGCGGATCGCGAAGAGCCTCTCATCGATGCGCCCAAGGGTTTCGCCATCATCCCCGTGCGCTTGGGCGGACAAGCACTCGGCAATCTGGGTCTGGCCGGACCGCTGCCCTCCGAGGCCGTGCTCAATGCGGTCGCCTACCTGGTGGCCATCGGGATCGAGCGGGCGCGCGCGCTCGAAGAAGCCAGCCATGCCGAAGCCGAGCGCAAGAGCGAGGTGCTGAAATCCGCGCTGCTGGATGCGCTGGCCCACGACTTCAGGACGCCGCTGACCTCCGTCAAAGCCGCCGTGACCAGCTTGTTGGGACGAGATCGCCCGGACGAAGATCGCGAACTCTTGACCATCATCAACGAAGAAGCCGACCGTCTGAACCGGCTTGTGGCGGAAGTGCTGGAGATGGTGCGCATCGAGGCCGGCAAGCTGCATCCGGAGAAGCATCCGCACGATGTGGCGGAGATCGTCCACTCGGCGCTGGCGGAACTGGAGCCCGCCCTGCACGACCGGCCCGTGGAGGTGCGGCTGCAGGACGGTCTGCCGCAGGCCGATGTGGATTTCGATTTCGTGCTGCAGGTTCTGAAGCAACTGCTGGACAACGCCTTGAAGTACTCTCCCCCGCGGTCGCCGTTGACGGTATCCGCCCGCGCGGGCGAAGGCCGCATCGTGATCAGCGTGGCCGATCGCGGCAGCGGTATCCCCGAGGCCGAACAGATGCGCGTCTTCGATAAATTCTTTCGCGCCCGGGAGCACCGCTTCCGCGTGCCGGGCACCGGTATGGGACTGGCCATCGCCAAGGGGATCGTGGAGGCGCACGGCGGCAAGATCTGGGTCACCAGCGAGCCAGGGCAGGGCTCCGTGTTCAGTTTCTCGTTGCCCGTGTACCGTGGTGAAATGGTCAAGTGAGCGCCGGAAAGATACTCGTGGTGGACGACGACCCGCAGATCCGCCGTGTGATGCGGGCCACCCTCGTAGCGCACAAGTACGAAGTCATCGAGGCCCGCAACGGCGAAGACGCCTTGGCTCGGATCTCCGCGGAAATGCCGGACCTGGTGCTGTTGGACATGAACATGCCGGGCATCGGCGGCCTGGAAACCTGCCGGCACCTGCGCTCCGGATCGGACGTAGCCATCATCGTCCTCTCCGTGCGCAACAGCGAGAAAGACAAAGTGGCCGCGCTCGATGCCGGCGCCGACGATTACATCACCAAGCCCTTCGGCATGGAAGAGCTACTGGCGCGCATACGGGCGGCGCTGCGGCGCTCGCCGTCTTCTCCGGAAAGCGGCCCGCATACGCTGGCCACGCGCGACCTGCAGATCGACTTCGATACGCGGCGCATCCACGTCAAGGGCAAAGAGACCCGCCTGACTCCGAAGGAGTTCGACTTGCTGCGCTACCTGGTTTCACAAGCCGGCAAGCCGGTGCCGCACCGCGAACTGTTGCAAGCGGTCTGGGGTCCGGACTATGGCGACGAGCCGGAGTATCTGCGCGTCTTTATTAACCAGTTGCGCAAGAAGATCGAGCCCGACCCTGCCAAGCCCAGGTACATCCTGACGGAGCCGTGGGTGGGTTATCGCTTTGCGGCCACGTAAGTACAAGCAACACGGAATTCGAGTCCTACGATTACTACAGCGACAATAAACGAGAGGTCGTTAACCAAGCGCATACTCCGGGGCCGACTTGGACTCTGCGAGCGCCGCAGCGTATTTGAATTCCCACAACAGCATCATGGCCGGAGAGCTATACAATATCTACGGACAAATCCGCGTCGCCTATAACACGGCCTTCAGCGCGTCATGGCTTTTCTGGCCATACGCCAAGTGGTGGTGCCGACTTCTGCCTCCCACATTTGGGTGATTATTTACGTGACTAAGCGGCCCGAAAAAACCAGCCTGAACTTTCACTCATGGTGGCTGTGCCTCACTGGACTGTAAGCGAAACGTTGTCAATATCGACTTGCCCGTTTCCGAAACTCTTGATAAAGATCACCAAGTGGCTACCAAGCTGAGGAGGATTTGGACCTGAACTATATACGATGGTCTCTTCCAAGAAAGTCCCGGAGGCGGGTTTTAGGCTGCTGTCAAATGCAAGCGTCACGCCGTTAGCTATTAGCGCCGCGACGTAACCGGTGAGCGCTATTCCTAGCTGCTGCCCGACACTCATCCTCAGAGTATAGGTGTGGTTGGCTTGAAGTGTCGCATTGAGGACCTGTGTTATTGATCCAGTTGAATTAGCGTTGCCGACGTACGCAAAATTGACCGAGCCGCCAGGCAATCCTCCAGGGAAGGTGGCTGTTGAGCTTTTCTGCACGCCGCTATTTGGTCCGACCGCCCAGCCGGTAATCGCTGGATAGTAACAACCATCGCAAAACAACTCATCATCGCCGAACGTAGGATTTGCGACGGGGATGGGTACTTGCGCAGACGCGGTCCACAGACAGCAAGCGGCCAATGGCAGCAGGAGCGTAGACAGTTTCATTCGTTTTCCCTCTCAGCCGAGATGTGGCCCGGCCCTGAGGATTTTAGCACGCAGTCCTTAAATCATCAACTGCCGCTTGCCAGGCCAGAACCCCGCGCGCCCAACCCGTCGTACCAATGGTACCGGATTCTGTCCGCTTAGCCAAGTAAAGAATTATCCAAATTACTACGCCCCAGGCCACACCAATCGCCGGATACCCCACACGAATCGCGCTGCGAACGATAACAATCCCAAGCCAACCAGCCGCAGAAACAGTTTCTTGCCCCAGTCGCGCGCACCCACGGCTGGGAACAGTCCGAAGCTCTCGTTGACCAGGTTGCCGAAACGCCCCGGCGCAATCACGATGAACAAACCCACCGCCACCCAGGCGCCCAGCATCACAAAATAGACCAGCACGGCGCCCAGCGCGCGAATCATGAGCTTGCGCCACGAACCCGGAACTCGAACGCCATCCTCAGTGTCTTTCCAAGGGCCGGTCCGGCCGATCTTGCAGGATCTCGATGCTTCCCCGCCCCATGCGCAAGTAGATCCGCCGCGCCGGGGTCTGACTTGCACGATCGAAGTGCGAACCCACCAGAAATTGACTGAAACCGCCCAGACTCTTGCCCGTAAAGTCGGACGAAACGCTGCCCATTCTGGTTCTGGCGTCGATCGAGTATGGACCCGGCTCCGGCAACATCACAATCATGTCGCCGGTGTGACTGCGCACATCCAGGTCTCCAGTCATATCGCTGACCCATACGTAGCCGTGGTCGTGGTGGACGATCAGGCGCGAGTCGCGCGGCACACGGATCCGGTATTCCACCGTCACGCCGTGCTCCGCGTTCGGCAGCAAGCGACGGCGTGCGGGAATGATAGTCGAAATCGCCAGTTCCTTATCGGACAGCCGTTCAGTGACTACGCGGACCTCCCCGAAGGGCCGTTCCGCAAGCTGCTGCTGGCTCGGTTCATAGAGGCTATCGGTCGACTTGATGACGGTGATTTCAACCTCCGGTTCATCCCAACCTTCCACTGTCAAGTAGCCGTACGAGTTCTTGAGACGAATGGTTCCACCCGGCGCGAAGGGCACCCGCTCCGTGCTGGTTGCTTCAAACGACTGCTTGGGCCCTTTCTCGTAGACTCCCTCCGCGGCCTGCAAAGCAGGTATCGTCCCGAGCACGCTCAGCCCGAAAACCATCGCCAGTCTGCTTGTCATAGTGGTCACCGTCCATCCCGTTGCGCCCGGGCGGCTTTTATGATTTTCAAATATCTCCGTGCCAGTTCCCGAATCTGTTCTTCCTTCATCAAAGGGAGCCCCTCCGGATTGATCAGCTCCGATCCGATGCCTAGAGCGGTAGCCCCATTCAGGATGAAGTCACCGGCGGTCCTTTGATTTACGCCCCCTGTCGCAATCAACGGCACCTGCGGAAAAGGCAGCTTCAAAGCGCGGATGTAATTGGGGCCGCCCAGAGGTCCGCACGGGTAAATCTTGATGAAATCGGCGCCCAGCTTCCACCCCGCAATCAGGTCCGTGGGGGTCATGGCGCCCGGAAAAACGACGACATCGTTCTGCAGCGCGAATTCCACAACTTCCGGGACCAGACCCGTGCTGGTCAAAAACATGGCGCCGGCCTCCAGACAGCGGCGCGCCGTTTCGATATCCAGAACGGTTCCAGCGCCTACAACCATTTCCGGAAGGCTGTGGGCAAGATGCGCAATCACATCCAGTGCGCCCGGAACGGTCATGGTGATCTCCGCGATGGGAATGCCGGAACGGTTGACCGCTTCCGCGGCGAAACGTGCGTGCTCCGGCGTCGCTACGCGAATGCCTGGAATGATGCCGATTTCTTGAATGCGCGCGCGAACTTCCGCTTTTTTCATCGCTTCCACTCTCCGTATTGAATTTTAACTGCACTCCGGCCGGGTGGCAGCGGTGCGGGTTCCCTGATCAAAGCAAGTCCCTGGTTCCCACCGCCTGGCGAAGCTGCTCCAAGGCGGTCAAATAAGCCGCTACCGCTTGGCGATAGGCGAGTTGGGTGGCGCGATAGCTGCGCTCGGCGTCCAGAAAATCGAGCAGCGCCGCCGCCCCGCGACGGTAGGCGTATTCGCTGATGTCGCGGCTCCTTTGCGCGACATCCAGATAGGTGGATTTATAAAGCTGAGCCACGCGCGCGCTCTCCTGCATCCCCTCGTAAGCGTCTTTGACGTCGGTCAGCACCTGTCCGCTGGCGGCTTTCTGCTGCTCCTCGGCTTGCCTGATGGCAATACGCGTCTGCGCAATATTGCCCTGATTCCGGTCGAAAATAGCGAGCGGAATACTGAACGACCAGGTAGCGCCGCTGATGCCGTTGGCGTGCGAATAGTTGCCGGAGAGAGTGGGATCCTGCTTGCCATTCGCCTTCGCCAGCGAATATTGGCTGTTGGCGGCTGTCACGCTCAACACCGCCGCGCGCAGGTCCGGACGGTTCCGAAGCGCTTTGGATTGCAGTTCATCGATAGTGACCACCAGCGGCCGGTATTCGAATTCGCCCACAACGTCGTAATCCGCTGGCACCGACTCATAGCCTAACTGTTGCCGTAGGTCCGACAGCGCCTGGACCTTGTTGACCTGCGCCTGTTCGACGTCAGTCTGAAATTGCACTAACTGGATCTTGATCTTGAGGTAATCGTTCTCGCTGATGCTGCCATCCTTGTACTGGATTTCGCTGATGTCGACAGTCTTCTGAAAGCTCTGCACATCCCTCTCGGCAAGCTCCAGAGTCGACTGCGCAAGCTGCGCATTGATAAAGAGAGAACCCACCTGAAAAGCCACGCCGCGCTCGTTATCCGTGACCGTGGCGCGCGTCACCGCGGTGGCCGCCTTGGCCGCTTCCAGGCGGCGCGCCCGCTTGTGGCCGCGTTCAATCAGGTAGCTCAACCCCATGTCGCCCTCGGTCGAGCCCTGTAAGTACGCGGAAATAGACTCGCCTTGGGGGTGCGAGAACAGGGGAAGGTATTCCCAATCCGTGAAGAAGGTCGGATTCGGGCGCAGGTTGGCGTGGATGGTGGTTCGGGCGGCCAGCAGGTTGTGGTTATGCGCCAGCGCCAGCCGGATAGCGTCGTCGAGCGTGATTCTGACCCCGGGCGGCGCCTGTCCAAACGCCAGACCCGCACAGCACAAGCAAGCTAGCGCGCAAACTGCCCAAGCTCCACGTCTAGTGCTCAAAGGACTCCTCCGGTTTCGGCAGCACATCCCTATCCCCCGCGATCCAGACATAAAACGTGGGCAAGAGGACGATGCTCAGCAGCAGATCGGAAATCAGGCCGCCCACAATGACGATCGCGAAGGGCCTTTGCGAATCCGATCCGATGTCATGCGATAACGCCGCGGGCAAGAGTCCAAGAGTCGCCACCAGCATGGTCATCATAATAGGCCGCAGCCTCAGCACCGCCCCCTCAACCGCTGCATCCACGATCGAGTGGCCTCGCGCACGGAGTTGATTGATGTATTCGAGCATGATCACGCCGGTTTGCACCGATACGCCAAACAGCGCCAACATGCCGACACCCGAGGACACACTGAGATAAGTTCCAGTCAGAACCAGAGCCAGGAAGCCTCCGACGCGGGCCAGACCTACGTTTAGCAGAATGAGCATCGCCCACTTAAAGGATCGAAACATAGTGTATAGAATGATGAAAATAATCAGAATGGTCAGCGGGACGATCACGGCCAGCCGCGCCTCCGCCCGCTTTTCGCTCTCGTATTCGCCCGACCAGCCGATGGTGTAGCCCGGCGGCATCTTCACCTTTGCGCCGATCTGTTTCACCGCGTCTTCCACCGTGGTCCCCAGATCCCGTCCTCTCACGTTGAAGGTCACCGCCACGTACCGTGTGTTGCCTTCCCGGTATATGTCGTACGCGCCATCCTTCACCTCGACTTTGCACAACTGCGCCAGAGACACCCGCTCACCGCTAGGAGAAACCAGGCGAACGTTTTCAATGGCTCGCGCTGTATTGCGATAGGGCGCTTGGTAGCGCACTACCACGTCGTACCGCTGCTCGCCGATCAGCACTTGACTCACGGCGTTGCCGCCTACCGCGGTTTGGACGGCGTCTTGCATGTCCGCTACGTTGATTCCAAAACGAGCCGCCTGGCGCCGGTCGAGGGTTAAGTCCAGATTCGGCTGGCCGAAGTCGCGTAAAAGCTTGACGTCGTGCATGCCCGGAATCGCCGACATGACGTTGGTGACTTCTTCGCCCTTTTGCTCGAGCAGCTTTAAGTCATCCCCGAAGACCTTGAGCGCCAGCGAGCCTTTGGTGCCCGTCATCGTCTCTCCCACGTTGTCTTCGATCGGCTGCGAGAAGTTCCAGATCGCGCCCGGATACTTCTCTACAGCCCGGTTCATGGCGGCGATCAGTTCCTCCTTGTTCTTATGAAATACTGGCCGCCATTGATCGTGCGGTTTCAAATCGACAAAGTACTCGGTGTTGCCAAATCCACCGGTATCGGTTCCATCGTCGGGCCGGCCGACCTGTGACACCACCTTGCTCACTTCCGGAAAAGAGGCGAAAACATACCGCTCGTTGGTGGTGAATTTCTCGGCCTCCGAAAGACTCGTGCTATTCGCCAGAGTGCCACGCGCCCAGATCGCGCCTTCATCCAGGTGTGGTAGGAACTCCGCTCCAATCACGCCGCCAAAACCCATATAAATTGTTCCGGCCAGGGCGGCAATGCCGATACCAGCGACAAGCCACCGATGTTGGACGGCCCAGCGCAACCGCCGGCGGTACTGCTCCGTCAGAAAATCCATTACGAAGTTGCGCCGCTCGCGGACTCCCTTGCGGAAGAAGGTAGCCGCCAGCACCGGCGCGATCAGGATCGAAAACGTCATCGCGCCCAAAAGGGCGAAAACCACCGTCCAGGCCATGGGTCTGAATAACCGGCCCTCCACGCGCTGCAGCGTGAAGATCGGCATATATGCGGTGATGATGATGGTGATGGCGTAAAAGACCGGCCGTTGCACCTCATGGCAAGCCTCGCGAATCTTCTCTGCAGTGGTTTTCGGAGTTCCCACAAGGGGCTGGCGGCCGTTTCGGCTCAAGTGGCGGATAATGTTCTCCACCATGACCACCGCGCCATCCACCACCATTCCAAAATCCAGCGCGCCCAGTGAGAGTAGATTAGCCGGAATATGACTCAAATCCAGCCAGATCGATGCAAAGAGCAGAGAGAACGGAATCGTCAATGCGACGATAATAGCGGCGCGCGCATTA
>JBEKUO010000482.1:0-6010 GCA_049514955.1 Bryobacteraceae bacterium
TGTTACTGAGCCGCCTTCTCGCGGCGTGCAGTCAGCCCCTCCCGAATGGCCCTGGCCTGTGACGCCTTCCGCGTGTCACAGTCCTGTCGCCTGCGCACTTACAGAGTAGAGGCACTCATGGACCGGAAGCGAAACGCAGTCAGCCGCGCCTCTTTACTATTTCCCCTTCTAAGGCTTCCCTATTGGAGGGAAAATCCCCCCAAGCGTTCCTATTGTCCGTGTCTTTTCGCCGTTGGCGCATTGGCACCGCAGAAAAGGAGAACATCATGAGCCTTGTTCTATTTGAACCACTCTTGGACACGCAAGAAGCTGCCATGCTACTCCAGGTCCATCCAAAAACGCTTCAAAAGATGGCGCGGGCGGGAAGGGTGCCAAGCCACAGAATCGGGGACCTCTGGCGCTTCCGGGCGTCGGAACTGGACAGGTGGTTGCGCATGGGCGTAAACTCAAAACTGCCACTCGTGCCGAAAACAGGAGAACAACCTTGTTGACGCGCACACGATACCAAAACGGAAGTTTGAGAGTGAAGAACAGGGAGAACGGCTCGCGGGTTTGGGAGTTTCGCTACTATGAATCCCAACCAGATGGGACCGGGCGCAGCTTGCGGGCGGTCACCGTTGGGACGGTTAGCGAGTATCCGAGTGAAGCCGCTATTCGCAAGTCGTCAGCAGTGCAGGCCATTGTTTTGCGAATCAATGCGGAGCATCCATTGGGGCCGGTGACGGCTTCGACAATGGCAGCATTGATCGCACGCTACGAAAAGGAGGAGATGCCCGCCCGCTACTCAACGCGGGTTTCATATCAATCGTTCATTGACCGATACATCCGCCCCCGCTGGGCTGAAACGCCGATCACCGGCGTGAAGCCGATGGCGGTTGAGGACTGGCTTAGGCAGTTGAAGCTGGCTCCAAAGACGCGGGGCCACATACGGGGTTTGCTATCCCTACTGTTCAAATGTGCCCAGCGCTGGGAACTGGTTCAAGGCAACCCGATAGAGTTGGTAAGGGTAAAGAACGTCAGCAAGCGGCTTGAGCGGCCATCAGTGCTGACAGCAGAGGAGTTTCACCGGTTGCTGCCGCACGTACGCGAATCCTACCGCACTATGGTATTGATCGCGGGTTGTTTGGGGCTGCGGGCGAGTGAGATTGTGGGCCTACAATGGTCCGACTTCGATTTTGAGAAGTCCACCTTGCTCGTTCAGCGTGGCGTTGTTCACGGTCGTGTGGGTGACGTGAAAACGGAGTACTCACGCGATGCTGTGCCAATCGCTCCAGAGTTGGCCCACGAACTACTGGGCTATCGGGAGCGCTGCTACCAAACGCGGGAAGGATGGTTGTTCGCAAATCCCGCCACAGACAAGCCATACCATCAAGAGGAGATTCAAAAGAAGCACATCAAGCCAGCAGCGAAAGCAGCAGGCATCACGATCACGGTTGGCTGGAAGACCTTTCGGCACAGCTTTCGGTCGTGGTTGGACCAGACCGAAGCGCCGATTGGAGTACAGCGAGAATTGATGCGCCATGCCAGCATTCAGACAACGATGAACGTCTACGGCAGGGCAATGACGGACGGCAAACGGCAGGCGCACGGGAACGTAGTGGAAATGATTATGAAGTCTGCCGGTAAACCCACGGACAAGCCAGAGGCCGCGAAACCGGCACCGATGGCTATCGTGGTCTAAAGTGGTCTTGGGATTTGCGCTTGGAAACTTGTAAACCCTTTGGAATCTTGGTTGCGGGGGGTGGATTTGAACCACCGACCTTTGGGTTATGAGCCCAACGAGCTACCAGACTGCTCCACCCCGCAATCACATCCTACCCCACTCCGGCCGTAACGTCAAATTCGCAGGATGGTGGAGGGTGTTCAGGGCACAGGCCACGGTTCGCGGGATCCGTCGACCACCCCGCACCGGGCCGCTGCCGCCGCCATAGTACAATGGTTGTAACGGAGTCCCTGAAAGAAATGAAGCACCCAATCGCCGCGATGCTGCCGTGTATCGCGGCCCTGGCTTTTCCCCTGTTCGCTGACGATCCCGGGCAGCAACGTCCCCAGATCGGCAAAGTAGAGATCTTCAAGACCGCGGACCTGCGGCCCGGTATGCAGGGCACGGCCTGGACCGTCTTTTCCGGAACGGAACCCGAGCCGATTCCCGTGGAGATCATCGGGCTGTGGAAGAACCAGTGGGGACCGCGGCAGGACATCATCCTGGCGAAGCTGGGCGGCAAAGCCGTGCGCACGAACGTGGCCGGCGGCATGAGCGGGAGCCCGGTCTACATCGATGGCAAGCTGCTGGGCGCGGTGGCGCTGCGGCTCAGCGTCTTTTCGCCGGACGCCATCTGCGGAATTACGCCGGCCGAGTTGATGCTAGAGATCAACGATCTCGACCAGTCGCGCCCGGCCGACGCCCGCACGCCCGATAAGGTCGCGGTGCGCAGCGAAGAGCCGGTGCCGGGTGCCCTGCTGGCGCGGGCCGTGGCCGCGGGCGCCTCGCCCAACCTGCTGCAGCAATCGCCCATGATGGTGCCTATCGAGACCCCGCTGATGTTCGCCGGGTTCACTGAGAGCGTGTTGCGCAATTTCGGCCCGCTGTTCCAGGAACTGGGCATCACGACGGTGCAAGGCGGCGGCGCCGCGAGCGCCACCTACACGGCCAAGCCCGCGGCCGGCTGGCAGAATTCGCTGCACCCGGGCGATCCGGTCGCCGGCGTGCTCGTTTCCGGGGATATGAGCATCACCGGCCTGGGCACCGTTACTTACAACGATGGGCAGCGTGTACTGGCGTTCGGGCATCCTTTTTTCAATCTGGGGCCGGTGGATATGCCCATGAGCAAGGGTGAAGTCCTGATGACGCTGGCCTCCCAATTCCAGCCCAACAAGTTCGCCAATGCCACCGACATCGTCGGCGCGCTGCATCAGGACCGGCACAGCGGCATCATGGGCTTGCTGGGGCAGGAGTCGGACATGATTCCGGTCACCGTCGACGTGCGCTCGTTAGGGGAGAACGGTGCGGTGCGCAGCGACAAGGCCTTCCGCTTTAATGTCTTCGTGCAGCAGAAGTGGACGCCTTACTTGATGATGGTCACGTTGTTCAATTCCATCTCCGAGCTGAACGAATTCGTGGACGAGGCTACTTACCGGCTAAGCGGCAACGTGGAGTTGAACAGCGGGCCGAGCCTGTCGCTCTCGACCATGCAAGCCTCCGGGGAGATGCCCATGCCCGCGCCCATGTTGCTAGCCGGGTGGTGGGGCGACAAGTTCAACCGTCTGTATCTGAATGCGGTGAATCCGCCGAGCATCAAGCGGGTCAGCGTGACCGTAGATCTGCTTCCGGAGCGCCGCGTGGCCAGCATTGAGAATGCCTGGGCGGCCACTCCGGAGGTGCGCGCCGGCGAGGACGTGCCGGTGAAGGTGTTCGTGCGGCCCTACCGCGGCGGGAGCATCGAGCGCGATTTCACGGTTAAAATACCCGCCGGGTTGGCCAAGGGCGAGCACCGCATCCTGTTGAGCGACGCCGAGACCATTAACCGCATGCAGAGCATTGCCGGTATGATGAACCACTACATGGATCTGCCGCAGACGGTCTCTCTCATCAACCAGGAGCGCAGCAATAATAAGTTGTATGTTTCGCTTTTGGAATCGAGCCCCACTGCCTATTACGACGATAAGACTCTGCCCAGCCTCCCGGCTTCGGTCTTGAACGTGATGCAGGCCGGGCGCGCTTCCAACCGCTCGCTGATTACTTCTCCGGAGAGCGCCTCGGAGCAGATGGCCCTACCGTTCGATTACGTCATCACCGGTAGTTACTCACTCAAGATCGCTGTGAAGTAAGGGACCTGTCATGAAAGAGTTGTGCCAATTTGGATCTGGCGTGGCGCGCGCTTTAGCGTGCTGCCGTGGGCTTCAGCCCACGGTCGATGGCCCACACGATGACATAGCTATTCGTGACAAATCCTAAGAGAGCAGATACCACTGACAATGCAACATAAAACGCCGGGTAGGACAGGCTTTCCCGTCCTACTCTCTGGACTCATCATCCTCGCACTGCCATGCCACGCGGGCCAGACCCGCACCTGGACCCAGAGCGATTACGCCGATTTCGAGAAGGGCATCCTCAAGGATCTGTCGCTGCGCAGCGACGGCCTGGTGACGCTGGCGCCCGAGTTCCGCGAGGTCTACGATACTTCGTCGGCCTACCTATGGGCGCTGGCGCGCGATTCCAAGGGCAACCTGTACGCAGGGGGCGGTCCCGGCGCCAAGCTCTACCGGCTCTCGCCCAAAGGCGAGAAGAAGACGATCGCCGAACTGGACGGCCTGCAGATTCCCGCCATCGCCATCGATGCCCAGGACCGCGTCTATGTGGCCACCGCACCCGATGGCAAGGTCTACCGCTTTTCGCCGGATGGCAAAATCGAGGTCTTCTACGATCCTAAAACGAAATACATCTGGGCCCTGGCGTTTAACAAGGAAGGCGACCTGTTCGTGGCCACCGGAGACCAGGGCGCGGTCCACCGCGTCCGGCCGGACGGGAACGGCAGCGTGTTCTTCCAGAGCGACGAGACGCACGTCCGGTCGATGACCGTGGATCAGGCGGGGAACGTGATTCTGGGCACCGATCCCGGCGGGCTGGTCGTGCGCGTGTCGCCCGCCGGCCAGGGTTTCGTGCTGTACCAGATGAGCAAGAAGGAAGTCACCGCCGTGGCGATGGCCAAGGATGGGTCTATCTATGCCGCCGGTGTGGGCAGCAAGCAGGGTTCTCCGGCGCCGCCGCCACCTCCGCCCCCGACGACGGCTCCCGCTCCCACGATGCCCGGCGCCCAGCCGCAACTCCGCGTCGCCGCGCCCCCACCGGCCACGCTGAACCCTTCCAGTAGCGTATCGGTAACCGGGAGCGACGTCTATCGCATCGATCCCAGCGGTAATCCGCAAAGAGTCTGGAGCCACGCTCAGGATGTTATCTATGCGATTGCTTTCGATGCGCAGGGGCACGCGCTGCTGGGGTCTGGAAATAAAGGATATATCTACCGGATCGATTCGGATGTGCTGCACACCACGCTGGTCAACGCGCCGTGCACACAGATCACCGCTTTTCAAACCGGTGCGGACGGCACGCTGTACGCGGCTACGGGCAACGTGGGCAAGATCTATCGGATCGGTCCAGGACTGGCGCACGAAGGCTCGCTCGAAAGCGATGTGTTCGATGCGGGCTTTTTCTCGCAGTGGGGCCGGCTGAGCTTCGAAGCCAACCTGTACGGCGGAAGCATCGCCATAGCCACGCGCAGCGGGAACCTCGACCAGCCGCAGAAGAATTGGAGCGCGTGGTCGGCGCCCATCGCTTCCACCAAGGGCGATCGCATCAGCTCGCCTCCGGCGCGTTTCATACAATGTAAGGCCACGGTGGTGGCCGGCGGCTTGCGGTCCCCCGAACTCGAATCCGTGGATGTCGCCTATCTGCAACGGAACGTGCCTCCGCGCATCGAGGCGATCGAAATTACGCCGGCCAATTACAAATTCCAGCCGCCGGCCACCACGCTGACGCCCTCGCAAACGCTTACGCTGCCGCCCATCGGCAAGGCGGCGTCCACGGCTGCATCCTCTATGTCGCTCGATTCGGGCACACCCTCCATGCAGTACGCCAAGGGCTTTATCGGCGCGCGGTGGGCCGCGGTGGACGATAACGGCGACAGTCTGATCCACACGGTGGAGATCCGCGGCGTCCAAGAGACGCAATGGAAGTTGCTCAAGGACAAGGTGAAGGATAAGTACCTGAGCTGGGATTCGACCGCGTTCCCCGACGGAGAGTACCGCATCCGCGTGACCACGTCGGATCTACCCAGCAATCCGCCCGCGGAAGCATTATCCACATATGCGGAAAGCGATCCTTTTCTAATTGACAATGCGCCGCCGAGGATCGCGAAACTGGCCGCCACGGTATCCGGCGGCAAACTGCACGCCACGTGGAGCGCGGCCGACGCGCTGAGCAACATCAACAAAGCCGAGTACTCGCTGGACG
>JBEKUO010000483.1:0-5997 GCA_049514955.1 Bryobacteraceae bacterium
ATACACGCAAGAGGACGCCGACCGCATTGTCAAACCGATGGTTTTGGCTGGACTGGAACAGGCTCAATACCTGGCCCGCCTGGCCGTTGAGGAAACCCGGCTCGGGGTTATGGAAGACAAGGCCATTAAAAACATGGTGGCCACGGAGTTCGTCTACAACTACGTCAAAGACAAACGTACCGTTGGCGCCATTCGCGAGTATCCGGAACGCGGCCTGGTGGAGGTGGCGGAACCGATCGGAGTCATCTTCTCGCTTACACCGATCACAAACCCTACTTCGACGGTTCTGTTCAAGTGCATCATGGCCATCAAGACCCGCAACGCGGTCATTTTCAGTCCCCACCCGAACTCCGTGCACTGTTGCCAGGAGGCTGTGCGGATCATGTATGAGGCGGCGCTGAAGCATGGCGCGCCCGAAGGCGTTTTCACTTGCATCGGATCGCACACCATGCCAGACAATGCCTACCTGATGCGGCATAAAGACGTCGGCCTGATCGATGCCACAGGTGGGCCGGGTGCGGTCAAAGCCGCGTATAGCTCCGGCAAGCCGGCCTTGGGTGTAGGGCCGGGTAATACGCCGGTCTACCTGGAAAAAACCGCGGATCTGGATATGGCCGTGGTGGACATCATCACCTCCAAAACGTTCGATAACGGAACGATCTGCGCCTCGGAGCAAACCGTGGCGATCGACGACGAGATTTATGACCTGGTGCTGAAGAAATTCGCGGAACTGGGCGCGCACATCTGCAATGAGAGAGAGACGGCCCTGCTGGGGCGCACCGTGATCGATCCCGAAACTGGAGTCATGCGGCCCATGGCAGTCGGCCAGAAAGCCACCGATATCGCCCGGGTGATCGGTCTTTCGGTCAAGCCGAACACCAAACTCTTGATTACGCCGATTCAAGGTGTCGGCCGCGAGTTTCCTCTGTCGGTCGAGAAACTGTTCCCGGTGCTTTCGGTCTATCGCGCGAAATCCGCCGATGAGGCGCTCAAGGTGTGCATGGACGTGAATCGCCTCGGCGGGATCGGGCATACGGCGGTGATTTTCTCGCGCAACGATGAGATCATCCGGAAGTTCAGTGAGGTGATCAACGCCGGGCGGATCATTGTAAATTCGCCGGGATCCATCGGAGCGCTCGGTGGCGTCTACAACGATCTGGTGCCCACCTTCTCATTCGGATGTGGGACTGGCGGCGGCAACAGCACCACCGATAACGTCAATGTGTATCATTACCTGAATATCAAACGCGTGGCCCGGAGGGCGCAAGCGCATATGTGGTACCGTGTTCCGAATCAGATTTACTTCAACATGAACGCCGTGGAGAACTTACGTCAATTCCCCTCCCGCTCAACCATCATCATTACCAACCCCGCTTTGGAGCAAATGGGCTACGTCGACATTGTCCGGCGCTCGATTCCACCGGAAACGTTTGTCCGTGTCTTGGCGATACCGGATGCGGAGCCTGAAGTCAAGGTCGTGATGCAGGGAGTCGAGACTCTCAATTCCAACAAAGTGGACCAGATCATCGCGCTGGGCGGCGGTTCCGTGATCGACGCGGCGAAGATCATGAAACTCAAATACGAATCGCCGGAGGCCGACTTGGAGGAACTGGCCGCGCCGTTTCTGGATATCCGCAAGCGCGTGGTCGAGTACCCCACTGAAAAAGTCCATCGCGTCCGGATGATTGCTATCTCCACTACCAGCGGAACGGGGAGCGAAGTTACTCCATTCGCCGTCCTGATCGACAAAGAGCGCGGGCGCAAGGTGACACTCGTGGACTACTCGCTGAGTCCGGATGTGGCTATAGTCGATCCGCAGTTTGTAATGTCCATGCCGAAAGGCCTTACCGCGGACACCGGAATCGACTGTTTGACCCACGCACTGGAAGC
Organism: Bryobacteraceae bacterium; assembly: GCA_049514955.1. Classification (GTDB taxonomy): domain Bacteria; phylum Acidobacteriota; class Terriglobia; order Bryobacterales; family Bryobacteraceae; genus Bog-159. The sequence continues at coordinate 1,891 of JBEKUO010000483.1, forward strand.
GGGAGTTTCGACCTACGCGTCGCCGTACACCGACTCCAACGCCATGCAGGCGATTCGACTGGTGTTCAAGTACCTGCCCATCGCCTACGAGCACCCCCGCGATGAAGAGGCGCGCAGCATGATGCACAATGCCGCCTGCATTGCGGCGCTGGCGTTTTCCAATGCATCGGTGGGTGTGAACCACGCGCTGGCGCATGCCTTTGGCGCGCGGTTCGGCGTGGCGCACGGCAGGGCCAACGCCCTCATGTTGCCGCATGTGATCGCGTACAATGCGTCGGTCCCCACCAAGTTCAGGCCGTCGCCCAACCAGCGGGCCTATGTCGCGCCCAAGAAATACGCCACGATAGCGGACTTGCTCGGTCTCGGCGGCCACACGATTGAGGAAAAGGTGAAGAACCTGGTGACGGCGACGGAACGGTTGCTCGACCAATTGGCGATTCCGCGTTCGATCGCCGACATGGGGATCTCGAAGGAAGAATTCGAGCGGGCCATACCGGATTTGGCCAGGATTGCCTTCGACGATCCCTCCTGGCAGTCGAACCCTCGAATGCCACTGATCAGTGAATTGGTCGACCTGTTTTGGAGCGCTTATTACGGGCGAAGCGCGGCCCAAGAGCCCAGTGCATCTCAGCAAGAGACGGAGATGGAGGTCTGCGTATGACGACGAATGCCGTGTGGCTCAAAATTGACGGGGAGCGCGTAGCGCCTGCCTTGCAGGAGGCGCTTGCGAAGCTGGACAATGCCGGGGGCGAAATGGTTTTGGATTTCTGCGACGTCCACCGGATCGACCCGGGCGCGATCGGAGAGTTGGAAAAGTTGGCTGGCATAGCCGACGGTAAATCCGTCAAGATCGTGCTGCACGGCGTTAGCGTCGATATTTACAAGGTGCTCAAGCTGGCGAAACTGGCGCCGCGATTCTCCTTCCTGAACTGAGGCAAGAGGACCGCCAAAAATTTACTTGACAACACTCCCCTGTCCGGACTATATATAGTAAGGACAAGGGAATATGCAGCCTCCTGAGAATCCACCACTCCTTCCCGGCACGCTCTACATGCTGGTCCTGCGCGCGCTGGCACGTGGACCCCTTCACGGATATGCCATCGCCCGCTGGCTCAAAGGCGCCTCGCGGGAGGATCTCGAAATCGAAGACGGCTCCCTCTACCCGGCGCTGAACCGGATGCTGGTCAAAGGTTGGCTGATCGCCGAATGGGGGATATCCGAAAACAACCGTAAGGCCCGCTTTTACCGGCTGACCGCGGAGGGCCGCAAGCAGCTCGACTCCGAAGCGAAGGAATTCGACCGGATGGTGAGAGTCATTCAGCTCGTCATGGGCAGCGCGTAGAGGAGAGGCAGGCATGTCCATCCGCCACGAATGGATGCGTCGTCTGCGATACCTCGGGCGCCGCTCCCAACTCGATCAAGATCTCGAAGCCGAGATCCAGTTCCATATCGACACCCGCGCCGCCGAACTGGAGGCATCGGGCCTTCCCCGGAACGACGCTCGCGCGCAAGCCCGCCGCGAGTTTGGCCCGGTGGCCCGCATGCGTGAAGACACCCACGCCGCCTGGCAGTTTCGCTGGCTGGAGGATCTGGCGGCGGACCTGCGCTATGCTTTCCGCGCATTTCGCCGCAGCCCCGGGTTTACCCTTACCGCCGTGCTGTCGTTGGCTTTGGGCATCGGCGCAAACAGCGCTGTTTATACGGCGCTCGATGCAGTCCTGTGGAAGCCGCTCCCGGTTGCCGATCCGCAAAGCCTCGTGCGCCTCGCCGCCACCCGCACCCAGGGCGACGAGCTGGATGAGCTTCCAGCGGATTTCGCCAAACAACTGCGCCGTTCCGAACTGTTCTCGGACTTTGTCGCTCTCAGCAGCGATGGCCTGAGCTTCTCATACGACGGCCGCGCCGAACGCATCGTAGGCGAAGTGGTCTCGCCGAACTTCTTCGGCTTTCTCGGGCTTCGGCCCGTGTTGGGAGAGGGCTTCACCGCGGGCGTGCGCGGCGGCCGCTGGGCACCGGAGGCGGTGCTCTCGTACCGTTTCTGGAAGCGCCGCTTTGCGGGCGATCCCGGCATCGTGGGGCGCGTCATCCATCTCAATACCTACCCGTTCACGGTAGTCGGCGTGTCGCCCCCGTCATTCTTCAGCGTGGAGCAGGGCTTCGAACCTGAACTGCGTCTGCCGATTTTGGTGGATGGCCAATTGCCCCAGATGGAGATCGTTAGCACGGCGTACTGGAAGATCATGGCGCGGCGCAAGCCCGGCATGCACGCCGCGCAAGCCGAAGCCGCCGCCGATGCGCAATTCCAGGAATTCCTGCACAGCATCGCCGACCCGGAGATCCGCCGCTTGGGCTATCGACACCTCCGTGTGCTGTCTGGCGCCAGGGGCTGGCCGGGTCAGCTCGCAGAGTTCCACGCGCCCCTGTTTGTGCTTCTCGGGCTAGTGGCGGTGGTCCTGTTGATCGCATGCGCCAATGGGGCCAACATGCTGCTTGCTCGCGCCACCGTTCGCCGACGTGAACTGGCCGTACGGGCATCGATAGGCGCCGGGCGCCAGCGCCTGATCCGCCAGATGCTGGCCGAAAGCACGCTCCTGTCCCTGCTCGGCGGAGCCCTGGCGATGGCAGTCACGGTTTGGGCTGCGAGGATACTGCTCCGCTTCCTGCCGCAGGGCCATATCGCTCTGGTACTAGATCTCCAACCGGACGCACAGACGGTTGTGTTCACGTCCGCGCTGGCGCTCTTGACTGGCCTGCTGTTCGGACTTGCCCCAGCCCTGCACGTTACCCGTGGCGACCTCGCCGCTACTCTCAAATCCGATTCCGCGGCCGCTGTCGGCGAAACGGGAGGGCTTCGCCTGCGCCAGGTGCTAGTGGCCGGCCAGGTCGCGTTCTCGGTCGTGCTCTTGATCGCTGCCGCCTTGTTCGTCCGCACGCTTGCCACCCTACGGCCCGGCGACTATCACGTCCGCCCGGAGCGCGTGCTGCTCTTCACGCTGAAGCCGCAGCAGGAAATCTACAGCCCCGACCGTATTCGCAATCTGACCGTCGAATTGATCCGCCGCGTTTCCGAAACTCCGGGCGTCCGGCGCGCCTCTATAGCCGAGTACGGCCCGTTGGCCAGCCGGCGCGAGATTGAACTGGTACATGCCCTCGGAGGCGATCCCATCCGGATAGCCAGCGACATGGTTACGCCCGGCTTCTTCGATACGATTGGAGTGCCGTTGCTGGCGGGCCGCGATTTCACGACCGCTGATACGCCTGGCTCGGAGCTGGTGGCCATCGTCAACGAATCGCTGGCGCGGACTCTTTTCGGCGACGCGAACGCCATCGGCCGCACCATTCTACGGCGGGATCAGAAGCCGCACAGAATCGTGGGCGTGGTCGCGGACATTCACTATCACGACCTGCACACGGCTCCTCCTCCCACAGCCTTCTTCAACTATCAGCAGGAACCGCCTTACATGCCGACTCTGCACGTGCGGGCGGATACGTCCGACACGGCCGGGCTGACGGCCGCGATTCGCCGGGAATTCGACAAGCTGGACAAAGGTTTCCCTGTCTTCAACATTAAGACGCTGGAGCTTCGGATCGAGGACGCACTGGCGCGAGAGCGCATGGTGGCGGACCTTTCGGCTGCTTTCGGCGGGCTGGCCCTGGCGCTCGCCGCAGTCGGGCTTTACGGGGTTCTGGCTTACTCGGTCTCGCGGCGCACGCGGGAAATCGGCATCCGCATGGCGCTGGGTTCGAGCGCCGGTTCGGTCCTGTGGTTGATCGCTCAGGAGGCGCTGCTGCTCGTGCTTGCAGGCAGCGTGGCCGGCGCCGTCATCGCCGGCGTAGCTGCCCGGCTACTGGCGTCGTATCTGTTTGGGGTTGGGTTGCCGGATCCCGTCACCTTGCTGGCGTCTGTCGTTGCGATGCTGCTGATTGCAGCCCTAGCCGTCGCGATCCCGGTTGCACGCGCCTGCCGCGTGGATCCGCTGGCCGCGCTACGGCACGAGTGAGGAGCAAACCGCTCGTCAGCCGGCGGCCGCTCGCGCGACCAGGCGCGTGGCTGCAGCATCGTACGGCGTACCATCCAGGCTGCCGAAGATCCAGACGTCCGAGAAG
>JBEKUO010000484.1:0-9377 GCA_049514955.1 Bryobacteraceae bacterium
GCCGGCGTCCGGCTGCTCCAGGCCGGCGATCGCCCGCAGCACCGTGGTCTTCCCAGCCCCGGAGGGCCCGAACAATACCGTCACAGACGGCTCGTCCAGCCGCAGACTCAGCGCTGCCGCGATCTCCGGCCCACCCTTGAACCGCTTGCGTATGTCGACGCTCAGCTCATCGGCCATACGGCCCAGACCCTCCGCCGCAGTCCGTAAGTGGCCGCCAGCACCAGAAAGGAAACGCCGAGCAGCAGCAGCGAGGTGTTCAGCGCGGACTGGTAATTCAGGGCCTGCACATCGTCGAAGATCGAGATCGACACCGTGCGCGTAATGCCGGCCAGGTTGCCGCCCACCATCAGCACCACTCCAAATTCGCCGAGTGTGTGCGCAAAGCTTAGAATCATGCCGGTGAAAATGGCGGGGATCGAGAGCGGCACGATCACGCGGAAGAAGGTCGCCGGCCGCGAAACGCCCAGGCACCACGAGGCTTCGATGAACCTGTGGTCCACCGCCGCAAAGCCGGATGCAAACGGCTGCACCGCGAACGGCAGGCTATAGAGCACCGAGGCGACCAGCAGCCCTTCAAACGAAAACGGCAGCATGCCGCCGGTCATTGCCGCGTAAAGCCTCCCAACCGGACTGTGCGGGCCTATGGCCAGCAGGATGTAGAATCCCAGTACGGTGGGCGGCAGCACCAAAGGCAACGCCACTACCGCCTCCACCAGGAATTTCCACTTGCGCTTTGAGAACGTCAGCCAGTATGCGGCGGGCAGTCCGCCGGCCAGCAGGATCAGCGTCGTCCAGAACGAGAGCCGCAGGCTCAGCCAGATCGCTTGCCATTCCATTTAGTCTCCCGAGAATCCATAACGCTTCAGAATAGCGCGGCCCTCGGGCGCCAGCAGGAATGCGCGGAACGCTTGCGCGGCCGCCGGATTCCGGGCCCACTGCAAGATGCAGCCGCCTTGCTCGAGGCGGGGATAAGCATCCTGCGACACCACCCAGTATCGACCATGGCCGGCTGCGCCCGGCGCCTGCGTCAGCGAAAGCGCCACGATGCCCACCTCCGCCGCGCCGCTCGCGACTAACTGGAACGCCTGCGAGATGTTTTCTCCCATCACCAGCTTGTCCTTCACAGCGTCGTAAACGCCGAGCGAATGCAGGGCCGCTTCGGCCGCGCGTCCGTAAGGAGCATGCCGCGGATTGGCAATCGCGATGTGATGGACCGCGGGCAGACTCAACGCGCCGATCTGCAAGCGCTCGACATCGATCCCGGACGCGCGGCCGGTCCAGAGCACGATCCGCCCCACGGCATACGTGAATTCGCTCCCCGGCTGGATCAGCCCTTGCGCCGCCAACTTGCGTGGGTACTCCAGATCCGCCGACAAGTACAGGTCGAACGGGGCGTGGTTCAACAGCTCGGCGTAAAATGTTCCAGAGGAGCCGTAGGCCGGCTCTATCGCAACATCGCCGTTGCGCTGGCGGAAAGCTTTCGTTACATCGTCCAGCGCATAGCGCAAATCGGCGGCCGCGGCGATGCGCAATGGGACCGGCCGGCGGGCGCACGCCGCGCTCAGCAAGGCGGCCGCTACGAGGGTTATTCGAATAAGGGACATTGTCCTTTATAAATAACACGCTCCGTGGCGCAGGCACTCCTGCCTGCCGCCCTGGCACTCTTGCCGGCGCAGGCGAGCCGTACGAGCCCTGCTCGCCTTGCTATCCTGGTCGCTTGCCGCGGCCCTTCCTGATCGATACCGACACGGCTTCCGACGATGCCGTCGCCCTGATCATGGCGCTGCGCGCCCCGGATGTCGACGTGCGCGCCATCACCATCGTCGCCGGCAACGTACGCGTCGCCCAGGCTGCCCGCAACGCGCTCTACGTCGCTGAACTCTGTGGCTCCGGCGTGCCCGTCTTTCCTGGCGCGGAACAGCCGCTTCTGCGCGAATACGTCCACGCCGAATGGTTCCACGGCAAGGACGGTTTGGGCGATCGCGGATATCCGGCGCCGCGCCGCGCGCCCGAACCCACGCACGCTGTCGAAGCCATCGTCGAGACCATTCGTGCCCATCCCGGGCTGACGCTGGTCACCCTCGGTCCCCTGACCAACATCGCCCTCGCGCGCCGGAGATTGCATCGCGCGTGGGCCGCTGTGTCGTTATGGGCGGCGCCCCCTGCTGCGAAGGGAACGTCACGCCCGCGGCCGAGTACAACATATGGGTCGATCCCGAGGCCGCGCGCATCGTGGTGCGCTCCGGTCTGCCCATCGAGCTCGCCGGCTGGCACCTTTGCCGCGGCGCAGCGGTCTTGAATCCCGCCGATATCGATTACGTCCAGAAGCTCGGCACGCCCCTGGCCCGCTTCGCTATCGAGGCGAACAGCGCCGCTATGCAGGCGTACCACATCCAGACCGGCGAGACCGGCATCTGCCTGCCCGACCCGGTCGCCATGGCGATCGCGCTCGATCCCTCCGTCCGTGCCAGCGCCAGCGAGCATTGGCTCGATGTGGAGACCGCGAGCGAATTGACCCGCGGCATGACCGTGGTGGACCGCCTCGGCGTGGCGGCCGACGAACGCAATCGGGCAGTCTGGAAGCCTGTCCTCGCGGGCGGACGCAAAGCAAATATCTGTTGGACCATCGATGTGCCGCGGTGGAAGGAAGCGCTCTACGCCGCGCTAGGTTGAGCGGCTCCCCTAATAACCCGCTGCAGCGCTAGCGGACCGGGCGGTCCGTCGTGGCCAGTCAAGGCTCAAGGCCCACGCGCCCGCATTTCACCATGGCTCCGGTTATCAGGCGCCCCCCGCTGGAGAAACAGTATCAAACCATACGCAACCAGGTTTAGCCCTGTCAATGCACTACAAGAGCACTCCTCCAAGGTGGGACCGCACGCGGAAATCCGCTCGCACAGATCTCGGCCGGAGCGCGGCGGTAACCGCGATCCCTACAGCGACCCGTCGGGTTTTCGACTTCACGCCCGCCGCCCCACTGCGACCGCCGCCAAAAAGGTCCCGATCAGCGGGACAGGCCCGTTCACTTTCCACTCCTGCCGGACCCTTCAATCGCGCAGAAAGGTTGGTATCGGTACTTGCACTCCAGCCAAGAATCAGATTGGTGGCGGTCCTCACGGTAGCCCGCGTGTGCCAATGTACCCTCTGGAAAACTGCTAAGTACACGACTGTAACAAGCCCGGGTGGGCCTGTAACAGGCATGTGAAACGTTATGAAAATAAACTAGTTATTAAATTTAACCGTAACAAACCATTTTTCCACTTGCTCTCCTCCTAGTAAAGATCTATTATTCGAACATCGCAACTATTCTCCGTGCGAGGGCGCACGGCTGGGCAATTGAATTAGGTTAGGCTTGGCGTTTCCAAAAGGGAGAGGAACCATGTTTAGTTCGCGCAGATTAGCCGTGTACGCTGTGTGCGTTTCTTTCGTGCTGCTGTTCTGCTTCAGCGGAACCCTCAGTGCGCAACAGGTTTTTGGCACCATCGTGGGTGCCGTGACGGACCCCTCCGGCGCAGCGGTGGCCAATGCGAAGGTCACCATCACCGATACCGAAAAGGGCACCAAATCCGAGGTGATGACGAACGAATCTGGCAACTACACCAAGGGGCAACTCATTCCAGGCCAGTACCAGGTTTCGATCGAGGCGGCTGGATTCCAAAGGACCGTTTCCAACCAGATTACCGTGCTGGTCGATCAAGTCGCCCGCTACGACGTCTCGTTGACGGTCGGCAACGTCACCCAGGAAGTGGAGGTAACCGCCGCCGCGCCCTTGCTGCAGGCCGACCGCGCCGACGTCGCCCAAACCTTTGACGCTCATCAACTCGAAGAACTGCCCAGCGTGGGGCGCAATATGCAGGCCCTCGAGTTACTGAATCCGGGAACGGCGCCGTTCGGATGGGGGCACGCCTCGGATGAAAACCCGCAGAACAGCGTGCAGATGATCTCCAACGGCCAAATGTTCTCCACTATGGGATACGAACTGGACGGAACGACCAACCAGGATCCCATCTTGGGCATTATTGTGATTAACCCGACTTTCGATTCCATCGCGGAGGTGAAGCAAGCCGTCCAGGAATTCGATGCCGAATTCGAGTACACGGGCGGTGGAGTAGCAAGCTACTCGACCAAGTCGGGCACCAACGATTTCCATGGGGATGCTTTCGAATACCTGCAGATCAACTCTCCCGGATTCCAGGACTTTGCCAGAAACCCCTTCAGCCAGAACGTCCCGCTAGGGCCTGACGGGAATTACACCACAACATACCGGCAGAACCAGTTTGGCGGATCGATCGGCGGCCGTATAATCAAGGACAAATTGTTCTTCTTCGCCGACACGCAATTGAACCGTCAGTCACAGGGAGGGTCCGTCCTGACTACCGTGCCGTCGGCTACGCTGGTCAACAGCATCAAGGCAGGTACCGGCGCCAATTTAGGTGAATGGCTGGCTGCCAGTCCGGACTACCAGATCTACGATCCGGCCACCGGCAACCAGACGGATGGCACGGGCCGCATGCCGTTCGCGGGTAACATTATCCCTGCCAACCGGCTCAGCTCGCAGGCTCTGGCGATCATGGCCTATTGGCCGTCGCCCAATACCAACTCTTCCGGCACCACCTACGCCAACAACTACGACGCCAGCGGCGCCGTCGCGATCGCGGGCAACCTGTGGGACACCCGCTGGGATTATTACCTCAACCCGAAAAACTCCATTTTCGGCCGTTACAGTTACGCCCAATTCACCGAGTCGGCGCCCGGCGCCTTTGGCTTGGAGGCTGGCGGCCCCAACTTCGGTAACTATGCGGGATCCTCTTACTCCAGGGACCAGAGCCTTGCGGCCGGTTGGACCTACACCGTCAGTCCGACCCTGATTAATGAATTCCGGCTGGGGTACATGCGGTATGGCATTAGCGACGTGCCTAATGGCTTTGGAACGCAGCCGGCCGCCGAGGCGGGCATCCCCGGCTTGAACTTGGACAAGACCTACACCTCCGGCATGCCCTACTTCGATATCAACAATCCCAGCAACGACGCTAAGCTAGGATATGGTCTCGGCGTAAATCAATGCAACTGCCCGCTGACCCAGAGCGAGCGGCAGATTCAGTTCGTCGATAACATCAGCAAGATTCATGGCAACCACACCTTCAAATTCGGCGCGGATCTTCGCTATGCCATGAACTTGCGGGTTCCCAGCGACACCCACCGCGCTGGCGAGTTGACATTCGGTGACGGCTACACCGGCTACGTCGCCTCACCCGGCTCCGGCCCGATCGACGGTTTGGGAATGGCCAGTTTTCTGCTGGGAGGAGTGACCGGCTTCGGCCGGTATGTCAGCTCCAGCACCAACGCCCAGGAGCACCAGCCCCGCTTATTCTGGTACGGCCAGGATCAATGGCGCGTAACGCCGAAGCTCACCGCCACGTTGGGGGTGCGCTGGGAAATGGTGCTCCCGGAAAGCGTGAATGCCGCGGGCAATGGCGCCACGTTGGATTTGGCCAACGGATTGATGTACGTTTTCGGCGAAGGCGGCGTTTCCATGCATGGCATTCAATCCGCGAACTGGCACGATTTTGCGCCCAGAGTCGGGTTGGCTTACCAGCTCAACAAGAAAACCGTCGTGCGTGCGGGCTATGGCTGGTCGTACAATCTGGGAACCTTTGGCTCCACGTTTGGGCACAACGTCACGCAGAATCCGCCCGTGTTGGCCAACCAACAGATTGCACTGCCGGCAAACCAACCGTTCGGGGACGTGTTTACTCTGGCCCAAGGGCCGACGACGCTAGCCCCCATCACGGTGAGTTCCAATGGAACTTTCCCGCTCCCTAACGGGATCAACGCGAAGTTCCGGCCCGACACTATGACTATGCCGGTCGTCTACCAATACAATGCGACGGTGCAGCGGCAGGTCAACGACAAGGTCGCGGTGACTGCGGGGTATGTCGGTTAAGCTACTATTGCAACTGCGCCAACGCCGAATACGACTCATTCCAGTCGACGGTTACGGTAAAGGCCATGGCGGGCTGGACCGTCCAGGGGAACTACACCTACCAGCGGGTCCTGACGTGGGACGCCGACGGGAACACGAACTACGACGCGAATTATTATTTCGTCTATGGCCCCCAGAACGGGGCTAGCGGGTATGGAAACGAGGGTTTCATACCGCACAATCAGATCACCGTGGCGCAAAACTACGATGTCCCCTTCGGCCACGGCCGGAAATTCGGTTCCTCCGTCAGCAGGCCGGTGGATTTCGTTCTGGGCGGCTGGATCCTCGGCGGTGTCACCACGTTCTACAGTGGCCTTCCCTTGTCGCCGAGCCTGGGCAACAACTATGGTCCCAATGTGAAGCCGAATGCCGGCCCCAATAATCGTCCCGATGTGGGAAGCGGAAGTGTGTATCCGTCGACGCAGAACCGCAACCAATGGATCGCGGGTTGCCCCGACCAGGTGTGTACGTCCGGCCCCTATCTGGACCCGGCGTCATACACCTTCGGCAACTACCCGATCGGCACGCTCATCGGTCCGCATTTCATCAACACGGACTTCCAAATCAGCAAACAGTTCCACATCACGGAACGCGCGGCATTCCAGCTCCGCATGGATTCGCGCAACTTCTTCAACCACACTAACCTGGGCGGCCCCAATACGAACATTCAGGATCCCCATGTCGGCCAGATTACCGGTATCGCCTTCGGCGGCGCTAACGGCACCGGGATGCGGACGCTGCAGTTCTCCGGGAAGATCAGTTTCTAGCTGAGGGATGGACCTCCTAACCTGTCCGAGGCCGGTAGGGCGCGCGCCCTGCCGGCCTTTTTATTTGCTGCGATAAATACGGAAACGCACCGGCTGCTGGCTCCGCTGGCGCCGGCAACATGCCCGCGCGCCAAGCAACCCTGCGCACGCTGGAAGGCTGTTTCGTCCACAAGCTTTCGGGGAGTTTCGGCGTACCTGTTTCGATCTCCGCCTTCCAAGGATTGAAGCCAAGCGGGATTGTGGATAGAATTGTGGGCGAAGGCCAATAGAGTGGCGACTGTCATTGGAGATATGGGTCTGGGATGAGATTGGCAGACTACAAGGGCCGATGGTCTGCCCCGCCCGTGCGTCTGATCTACCTGCTGCTGTTGGTCTCGCCGCTCGCGAGCGCCGGCGGAAGCGGCTACGTGGGGCGCGACGCATGCGCCGGCTGCCACAAAGACATCGCTCAGTCGCACCTCCGCACGAACATGGCACGGACCTGGCGGGGCGTTGCGATTGACCGGCAACTCCCGGTGAATTCCTTCGAAACGCACGCGGAGGGACCGGCGCCTGAAATCCAGTACGCAGTCAAGAGAACCGGCCAGAATCTGCAATATCAAGTGCAAATGCCAGGCCGCCCACAGCTCGAGTTTCCGGTGTATTCCATGGTCGGAGGCGACCGCCATGGCCTCAGTTTTCTGTTTCGCGTTCCTGCTCTGGAAGGCTCGCCTCTGCCGGTCGCGCGCCTGCTCGAAGCCCGGTACTTCCATTATGCGGAGGGGGACAAGCTGGCGTTCTCGCTCGGGTTTCCCGAAGAGAAGCCCACTACCTACGAAACGGCCATGGGCCGGGTGCTGACTCCGTATCTGGAAAAGAGATGCCTCGGCTGCCACGGCGAGCCGCGAACTCACGGAACCCGCGTCGAGACCGGCGTGGCTTGCGAGAATTGCCACGGCCCAGGCCAGCCGCATTTAGCGGCGGTCAGCGCCCACGCGCGAGACCTCCACATATTGAACCCGAAAAAACTGCCTGTTCCCGCGCGCATGGGGCCGTGCTCGCAATGCCATGCAGGCTCTAGTGTCATCGAAGATCCCATGCCGGACGACACGCTGATTTCCGATCAAGTGACCGCGCTGAAAAACAGCGAGTGCTGGCGTCAAAGCGCGGGCGAGATCACGTGCATAAACTGTCACAACCCGCATCAGGACGCGCCCCGTGCTGTGCTGGTCGACCGGGCCGAAAAAACGTGTTTGCGATGCCATAGCGCGACGGTAACGAAGCATGCGGCTTTGTGTCCGGTGAATCGGGTCACAGGCTGCGCCGGATGTCACATGGCGAACGAGACACGCGGCGCGTTTGTCATAGCGGAACATTGGATTCGCGTCCAGCCTGGACAAAAAAGCGAAGTGGCGGCGCATAATCCGGCATGGCGAACCACGATTATTCCCAGGCATCTATATCTCCGCACGATTGTCATGGACGACCGGGAAAAAGCGTCGGCCATCCGGCAGCAGCTTCTATCGGGAGGATCTTTCTTCGAACTTGCACGGGCCAATTCGGTCGACCGCGGCAGCGGGAACAATGGCGGCTATCTGGGGGATCTGGACACAAGCAAGCTCGATCCGGCGTGGTCCGCGCCAGCGCTGAAGCTCCAGCCCGGAGAGGTCTCCGATGTCGTCGAAGCAAACGGGAAGTACGTCATGCTTCAGCGAATGCCGCGGAATTTCCGCGAGGAGGCGCAAGCGGTATTCAATAAGGCGATGGATCTGCGGAAGCAAGGCAAGCAGCAGGAATCCGTCAACCAATTGCTTGAAGCCTTGAAGATCTATCCCCACCTTCTGCGTGCCCTGACCTGGCTCGGCGCGGCGTATGGGCAAGGCGGGAATCCGACCGTTAGCGCCGGAATTCTGACCATTGCAACCCAGCTCTATCCGCGGGACGCCGGCGCCCACTATAACCTTGCACTCGCCTATGGCGCGATGGGCAAGGCGGAGGAGATTTCCGAGTACCAGCGCACATTGGAAATCGATCCCGATTACGTTTTAGCCTATCTAAATTGGGGCGCCGCGCTTTATGCGAAAGGCGAGTACGAAGAAGCTATCAAGATCTATCGCGAAGGGATCGGCGTAAACCCCCTCTTCGCCTCTCTGCACTACAGCCTGGGAGTGGCATTGGAGCAGGAGAAGAAGACCGCCGAAGCGGAGGCGGAAATGGCGCTGGCCGCGAAGATCGATCCAAATGTGGGCAAGCGGTGACTTCCGCCGCACCAATTGCTGAAGCCCGTGCCGGCCTCACCAGGAGATATCCTGCGCTTCATGCCGCGGAATATCCAACCAGGATTGCCGGATTCAGCGCGCCGCTGAAACAAGGCCGGCACGGCATGCGCTCTGCCGGCCTTCCTAGGCATGCAAGACCGCTATTGAACGACGCTGAATGTTCCTGCGTTGCTCTTTCCGGCTTCCGTTGTTATATAAAGGGAGTGCGTGCCACTGGATGCGCCTGACAATATGTTGAAATGCAGGTTTACCTGGAGGTCGCCGGCATAGCTCAACGTGAGTACAATGTGGGTTGGATCGTCAACCGAAATCGTCGGACTAGGCGTTTTCCCACCGGCAGTCAAGCCAATACCGTAAACGCTCAGATAGCCG
>JBEKUO010000485.1:0-5937 GCA_049514955.1 Bryobacteraceae bacterium
TGGAATCTCTGGAATCGCATCCGGTACGCAAATTGTACGATGCCGGCGTGCCCATCACGCTCCACACGGACGATCCCGGAATCTTCGCGACTACGCTATCCGCCGAATACGCGCTGGCCGCGCGCCAGTTTGGGTTCTCGGAGGCGGAACTGCGCGGGATTTCGGAAAACGCGTTTCGATACGGGTTTCGGACCGGAGCGGCGGGCGCCCGTTGAACACCGCTTACCGCGCGCCCACTAACGGCAGCACCTGGCCATCCAATTCGGCGTCGGTCCAGTTCTTCAGCCGCACATTCTTGTGCAGCGTCCAGTGCTCCACGTGCTCCAGCGACGCGCCGTGCTTCAGATGCATCAGGGGACCCAGCGTCTCCAGTTCCAGGAAATCGGCATTCGTGAATGTCTCGAACGAGCAGCCGAAATCCGGATAACCTTGGGGCGAATCCGTGGCGTCGTAGCGCTTGATGAACAACTCCGTGCCCAGCGAGTACGCAGCCCACGTGTTCTTGTTAAAGCTGCCCAGCTTTTGCGGATCGGCGTCCTTGGGGTCCTGGTGCAGCATCAGGTATTTGCGGGTGAAGCGCCAGCGGTGATCGGAGAGGTTGCTGAAAGCCCACATCACTAGCGGATTGGTGGGATAGAGGACTTGCGGATGCTTGCCGCGCGGCGGGAATCCGTGGATGCCCACGCCGCCCGGCGCCATCATGGTCAGCGCCCATGCCGCCAGGTCCAGCGGATGCGTGCCCGCGTTTTTAATGCGGTGCAGCACTTCCACGCCCGTGCCGCTCGGCGACAGTTTCACCACAATCTGTTTTTCCAGCCCGGTTAGCGGCTCCGCGGGCTCGGTGGCTTCCAGCACATCGCCCTGGATCTCGATGTGGACGGGTCCATTGTCCGGGGCGTATGTGCGCACGGCGTCTTCTGGAGCTGCCCAGACGCGATGCCCGCCGCGCGCCACCCAGGCCGGCTCGCCGGATTTCCCCAGGCTCTCCGGGAACTCCTTGAACAGGTTCTGGCCGCCCACGAATCCATAGCGCATAATGCGGGGGCCGATGTCGCTGGTGACTACCAGTTCGACCTCTCCGTTTGTAATCCGGTAGCTATTGGGCCAGCCCTTGTAATTGGTCTTTTCGATTTTAACGGCAGCGGAGGCGCCCATACTCAGAAACAGCAGGAATGCCGTAGCTCTTAACATAGCCCGTATTATCGCGCGCTTCGCGCACGAGGTGTTGGTTCCGGGTGCGGCTGGCAAACCGGGTATAATAGCGACTGTCGGCTTTCGCAAGAACGGGAATTCTTACGGGAAAGCCGGGCGTGTCGATTCAGGAGGTCAGTTTTATGGTTCGACGCATTCTCCTTTCTTCGCTTGCCTGCGTCTTGACGATAACCGCCCAACCCCCGAAGAAGTTGTATACTTCGGTACAGGTCCAACTCGAAGGCGTTACGGTAAGCTCGGCAAGTATAGTCTTCTTCGACGGGCCGGGGGCCACCCAGACATATCCGGCTGCCATCAATAATAGCGGCACGATTACGGGATATTACGCCGATGCGAATGGAGGCCACGGGTTCCTGCGCGGCATTGGCGGCGGCTTTGTCACATTCAACGCCCCCGGATCGGAGAACATTTTCCCCAGCAGCATCAACACCTCTGGCGCAGTGGCCGGCAATTACAGCGACACCAGCCAGCACGGCTTTTTGCGGACCCCGAAAGGCGGCTGGGTCAGCTTCGACGTGCCCGGGACATTTCCGTCCTCCTCGGAGAATCCAATTATCGTCAACGATTCAGGTACCGTCGCCGGCCCCTATTTCGATGGGACCAAATTTCATGGCTTTCTGTGGGCTGGGGGCGGCACGGACACGATCGATTTTCCCGAATCGACCGAAACCTACGCGACCGGCATCAACAATATGGGCAATGTTGCCGGCACGTACGCCGACGCCAGTTTCAACCAGCACGGCTTCGTTCTGAGGAATGATGGCACGTGGTTCAGTTTCGACGTACCCGGCGGCAATTTCGGTTTTTTCACCCCCACGCTAAGCATCAATAACAACGATTTAGTGGTGGGCTCGTATTTCCAGGGAAGCACCCTGGGCTTTCTTTGGCCGCAAGGCGGCTCGTTAATCACATTCAGCGTCCCCGGAGCGGCCGGCACCCAGCCCAGCGGCACCAACTCCAAAGGCGTCGTTGCCGGATCTTACCAGGACGCCAGCTTCACGTATCATGGCTTTGTGCGTACCCCGTCCGGAGGCATTTATACATTTAGCATTCCCGATGCGATAGGAACCTTTGTGGTCGGCATCAATGACAAGGGCATGATCGCGGGCTATTACACGGATACAAGCAACGAGAGCCATGGCTTCCTGTTGACTCTGTGAGTATTGGTTTGTACTGTCTGCCAACCGCCCCACCCGATCCGTAGCCATACCGCGTTATCCTGAATCGCATGCCGGCCCCCTACATCTGGGAACCTTCGCGCGAGTTCATCGAGAGCACCAACGTCTACCGCTTCATGCAGCGTCTGGGGATCGGCGCCTGCCAGGAATTCATCCGCTATTCGCAAGAACATCTGGAACAGTTCTGGGACGAGATGGTGCGGGGGCTCGCAATCGAATGGTTCGAGCCTTACACGCAGGTGTTGGATACTTCCCGCGGAGTGGAGTGGTCGCGCTGGTTCACGGGCGGCAAGTTGAACATCGCGTGGAATTGCCTCGACCGGCACGCTAACGGAGCCACGCGCGATCGTCTGGCGATAATCTGGGAAGGCGAAGACGGCGCCACGCGCACTCTCACCTTTGCCGAGTTACAGCGCGAAGCCAACCGTCTGGCGAATGCACTATGCGGCCTCGGCCTCGCGCCGGGAGACCGCGTGGCGCTCTACATGCCGATGGTGCCCGAAGTCGTGACGATCCTATACGCGTGTTTCAAGCTGGGCGTGATCGCGCTACCGGTCTTTTCCGGCTTCGGCTACGGCGCGGTGGCCGTGCGGCTGCAAGATTCCGCCGCCAAGGTGCTGTTCACCGCCGATTTTCTGGAGCGGCGCGGCCGGCAGATCCCGCTGAAGGAGAAAGCTGACGAGGCGCTGGCCCAGGGCTGCGCGGTCGAAAAGGTGGTCGTCTGGCGGTACAAGGGCGGCGACGTCCCCTGGACCGCCGGCCGCGATGTGTGGTGGCACGAGTTCGTCGCGGGTCAGCCGGAACAATGCGAAGCACTGCCGCTCGATTCCGAAGCGCACGCCCTGTTGCTCTACACTTCTGGAACCACCGGCAGGCCCAAGGGCGCCGTCCACACGCACGCTGGCGCGCTCGTGCAAACTGCCAAGGAAATCTACCTGACGTTCGATCACCAGCCGGACGACCGCTTCTGGTGGGTGTCCGATATCGGCTGGATGATGGGTCCGTGGGAGATCATTGGCAATCATCACCTCGGCGGCGCCATTGTGCTGTACGACGGCGCGCCGGACTATCCCGCGGCAGAGCGCTTCTGGCAGATGATCCAACGCCACCGCGTCACGACTTTTGGTATCTCGCCCACTGCCATCCGGCTGCTGATGCGTAAGGCCGGCGCGGAACCGGCCAGCTTCGATCTCAGCTCGCTCCGGCTGTTAGGGTCCACCGGCGAACCCTGGGACGAGATTTCCTATCGGTGGTTCTTCGATCATGTCGGCCGCAGGCGGTGTCCCATTATGAACATTTCGGGCGGCACCGAGATCATAGGCTGCTTTCTCTCCCCACTACCCATCCAGCCGTTGAAGCCCTGCTCGCTTGGCGGACCGTCGCCGGGTATGGCAACGGACGTTTTCGACGAGCACGGCAGACCCGTGCGGGGACACATGGGTTACCTGGTATGCACCAAACCGGCGCCCTCCATGACGCGGGGGATTTGGAACGACCCCCAGCGCTATCTGGAAGCGTACTGGTCCCGTTGGCCTGGGGTCTGGTACCACGGCGATTGGGCCAGCGTGGATGCAGATGGCTACTGGTTTCTGCACGGCCGGGCCGATGAGTCGTTCAATGTGGCCGGCCGCAAAGTCGGTCCAGCCGAGGTGGAGGCGTGCCTAATCGAACATCCCGCGGTCTCCGAAGCGGCAGTCATCGGTGTTCCGGACGAACTCACAGGCGAAAGCGTGGTCGCCTTTGTGGTGCTCAAGCCAGGCGCGGCGTTAACGGATGTTAGCGCGGAACTTTCGGCGCACATCGCGCGGTCGATGGGGCCGACGTTCCGGCCGCGCGCCATTTGCGCCGTTCCGGAGTTGCCCAAGACCCAAAGTGGCAAGGTGGTCCGGCGGCTGATCCGCCAAGCATACCTGCGGGAACCCTTGGGAGACACTTCCACCGTGGAGAATCCCAAAGCCCTGGAACGCTTCCAGACGTGAATCCACCGCGGTACTGCCGGCCAACCCGGTAGCTCCCCCTCGCCGTGGTGGCCCGGCGGTAGTCTGACATCGAGAGAAAGTTCCAGCCCTAAACGTACTCGATCTTTCGAGTGCACGCAATTTAACGTTGCGCTTTTGGAAATATGAGCCATAATACGGACATCGGCGTTTCGTGAGCCGCTTGGGGATAGACTGGGATGTCGGGTGCAACGGTTTCGGCGATGTTAAAGCACTCGTGGAACGCTCTTCCGGATGTAGACCTGCGTGTAGCGGCCTGCGTCGTACTGCTGGCGGCGGGTGCCCTGCGCGGCCAGACCATCATCGAGCGTTCCGGCCCGGCCGGCGCGGTCAACATTTTTAACGGTGACGCGGCCATTCTGGAGTCCCAGGAGCCCCACAAAGACATCCCCTGCAACGTTACA
Source organism: Bryobacteraceae bacterium (assembly GCA_049514955.1). GTDB lineage: Bacteria > Acidobacteriota > Terriglobia > Bryobacterales > Bryobacteraceae > Bog-159. Next base: position 4,792 of record JBEKUO010000485.1, read on the forward strand.
CCAGTGAAACCCGCCCTCGGATTCGACCTTAAGTTTCACTCCGGTTACGAAGTCAGCATCCCCTTGAAGGAACTGGCGGGCTCTGGAAACCTGCTCACCATGATCTGCCGGATCAGCCCCGTCAACCATCGGGACGAGCCTGTTTACATGTCCCAACGCGTGACGGTGCCTGAAATCGAGGAGAATGCCAAGGGCGACGCCTATTTGCAGGGCAGCTTCGATGTTGGTGAGGGCCAGTATCATGTCGACTGGCTGATGCGCGACCGCGCCGAGCGGGTGTGCTCGGCTTACTTTGACATCACGGTTGATCTGCCGCCTAAGGATAAACAGGTGACCCTGGAGATCCCGCCGAGCGTAGTGCATGTCACCGATCATGAACCCTTTAAGGATGAGCCGCCCGTCGAGCGCGAAGTGCGCGATGCATCCCTCAACGTCAAGGTCATTGTCAACTTTGCTCCTCAGGACTCGGGATCGGCCACTTTGCAGCCCCTGGACATGAACGCCCTGGTCTCCATCCTGCGCAGCATCGCGCGTGAGCCGCGCATCGGGAAGTTTTCGATTGTAGCTTTCAATCTCCAGGAGCAGCGCGTCATTTACCGGCAGGAGAATTTGTCCCAAATCAACTTCCCGGCCCTGGGCGACGCCCTGAGCTCATTGAAAATGGGGACGGTGGATATCAAGAGGCTCAGCGTGAAGCGCGGGGAAACGGAGTTCCTCACCAACCTGATCACCCAGGAACTGGTTACGCAGAAGGAACCCCACCCGGATGCCGTGATCTTCGCCGGACCGAAAGTGGTCCTGGACGACGCCGTGCCTCAGGAGTCTCTCAGAAAGGTCGGAGACGTGGAATATCCGGTTTTCTACATGAACTACAACCTGAACCCGCAGGCCGTTCCGTGGCGCGATGCCATCGGCAGCGCCGTGAAATACCTCAAGGGGGTTGAATACACCATCAGCCGGCCCCGCGATTTGTGGAATGCCTGGGGCGATATCATGTCCCGTATAGTAAAATTAAGAGTTGGGAGACGTGCGGCGGGCGCCGCTTCCCAGTAACGAATGCGGGCTCAACCTCTCTTCGCGGCACTGCTTCTGGCGCTGGCAGCCTGGACCCCTTGCTATTCCCAACAGTTCAGCAAAGAAAGTCTG
>JBEKUO010000486.1:0-5937 GCA_049514955.1 Bryobacteraceae bacterium
GAATCAGGAAAAACCACCGCGTCGTTTCATTGCCGGCGCAGATGCAGTCGGCACGGCAGAACAGGTGGCTGCAACCCTTCAGCAGCAGACCGAGGCCTACCGCGATCTGTCCTCTTCCCTCGCATACGATAAGCCGTAGCAATGGAACCGTTGCCCGCCGAGACTGGTCCGAAATGGATCGTTCGAAGAACCGGAGTTGACGCCGCAGAGGGGCGCTATATGGATGTTCAGCCTGCACCAGATGGGCTCCGACCCACCGCGGGAGAGGACCAACGGGGTCAGTTGACGGGAAACGCCCTGATCGTAGATGTGTACCAATCGACGCAGTCCGGAGGCCCGTTCGAGGAAGTAGCCTACCGAACGATCCAGCCTGGCCCGAAGGCTGAGGCTGTCCAAAGGGCTCTAGTTCAACGCCTATGGGCCACGGGCGGCATGGCGGTGAGCTCGAAGAACCGATGAAGGCGGCGTTTCCATTCCCGAGACAGCGAATTCCAAAACCGGACAATCGTGCGTCCGGATGCTGGCCGGTGCGCCTGTGTTGACAGCGGGTTGAAGTGGTACCCGGCTTGCTTTACGTGGACAAATGCCCAACATCTTCCAGGAACTCCGCTACGCTTTACGTGGCTTCCGCAAGAGCCCGCTTCTGGCCGGCGCGGCTCTGATTTCCCTCGCCCTTGGAATCGGGGCGAATACCGCGATCTTCAGCCTGACGGATCAGGTACTGCTGCGCAGCCTGCCGGTCAAAGATCCCGCCCAACTCGTCCTGTTCAGCGCGGCGGGACCCAAGCGCGGATGGGTGGAGTCCAACTACGACGACAACTTCGCCTTCACTTACCCCATGTATTGCGATTTCCGCGATCGCGCCCCCTCGCTAACGGGCGTTGTGGCTCGGTTTCCCATGCGCTTCAGCATGAGCTGGGGCGATCAGACTGAGTTGGTGCAGGGCGAACTGGTGAGCGGTTCGTATTTCGGTGTCCTGGGTGTAGGGACCGTGCTGGGACGTGGATTGACGCCCGACGACGACCGCTTGGGCAATCCGAATGAAGTCGTGGTGCTCAGCTACAACATCTGGAAGAACAAGTTCGCGCTGGGGCCGTCGGTCCTTAACCAGACTGTGCGCTTGAATGGCCGGCCTTTGACCGTCGTCGGTGTGGCCGAACCTGGTTTCAAGGGGGTCGCCGCGGGTGAGGCTGCGGACGTGTTCGTGCCGATCACATTGCAGCCCCGCATGACACAGATGTTCGACGGCCTGGCGGACCGGCGCGGATACTGGCTCAATATCTTCGCACGCCTAAAGCCGGGGATGCCGCGCGCGCAGGCGGAGACGATCCTGAACGGTTTCTGGCGGCCGATTCTGGCTGAGGAAGCGCGCAACACGCCCGGTGCGTCGCAGAAGTATCGCGACCGTTTCGCCGCGAAGCATCTTTCGCTAATGGCGGGCGGGCCGGGCATCTCGGCGGTTCGCGGAACGGCTGAGGGTCCGCTGATCGTGCTCATGAGCATGGCGGGGCTGCTGTTGCTGATCGCCTGCGCCAACATCGCAAACCTGCTGATCGCGCGCGCGGCCGGCCGGCAGAAGGAGATCGCCATCCGGCTGGCCATCGGCGCCGGACGCGCGCAATTGCTGCGCCAGTTGGTTACCGAAGGCGTGAGCCTTTCTCTCGCCGGCGGGGTGCTCGGGATTCTGACGGCTTATTGGACCGGAGATCTGTTGCTCAGCTATCTGCCCACGGATCCCTCGGTAATGGGCCTGACCGCGCAGCCGGATGCCCGCGTGCTCGCCTTTGGACTGGCGCTCTCGCTGGTTACCGGCATCGTCTTCGGACTGGCGCCTGCCTGGGAAACCTTGCGCACCAACGTCTCCGGTAGTCTGAAAGAGCAGGCTTCCGGTGTCATGGGCAGCGCCGCACAGGTGCGTTTCCGCAAGGCGCTGGTGGTTGCCCAGGTAGGCCTGTCGCTGGTCCTCCTGATCGGCGCGGGCTTGTTTGCGCGCAGCCTTTTCAATCTGAAACAGATTTCTCCCGGCTTTCGCGCCGATCATCTGCTGAGCTTCGCGGTGCAACCGTCTCTGAACGGCTACAACCAGGCGCGTATCCGCGCGCTTTACGAGCGCCTGCACGACAGCCTCTCCGCTTTGCCGCAGGTGCGCGGCGTGGCGATGGCCGAAGTCCAGTTGCTGGCTGGCAACATCGATATGTCCGGTGTTGTAGTGCCCGGTTATGAGCCGAAGGAGGGCGAGAGCATGTCCGTGCGCGACAACTTCATCGCCCCCGGATACTTCTCCACGATCGGCATTCCGCTGGTGTCGGGCCGCGACTTTACGAAGCAGGATGGCCCCGGTGCGCAAAAGGTCGCGGTTATCAACGAACAGATGGCGCACAAGTACTTTGGCGGCGAGAATCCCATCGGCCGGCAGTTCCGTTTTGCCTCGGCGACGAAGGACGACGGGGCGATCGAGGTGGTTGGAGTGGTGAAGGACAGCAAGCAGTCGGATCTGCGAGACACGCCAGAGCCATTCGCCTATTATCCGTATGCGCAGCACGACAGCATCATGCGCATGACATTTTATATACGGACATCGCAGGACGCGGCGGTTTTGGGGCCTCTGCTGCGCGAGGAGGTGCGCCGCGCGGATGCCAATCTGCCGGTGTTCGACATGAAGACGATCGAGCAGCAGATCGATGAAGACGTGTTCGCCGAGCGGCTGGTGGCGGTGCTGGCCACGTTCTTCGGGCTGCTGGCTACGCTGCTCGCGGCGATAGGGCTGTACGGCGTGATGGCGTACACGGTTTCGCGGCGCACGCGCGAAATCGGATTGCGTATGGCGCTGGGCGCGGCCAAGCGGGAAGTGCTGCGGATGGTGATGCGCGAGGTGGGTTTGTTAGCGTTGGTGGGAGTGGCCGTCGCGGTTCCCACGGCGTTTGCGCTGAGCAGGCTTATTCAGGCGCAGCTATATAACGTGAAGGGGAACGATCCGGGGATCTTTGCGGGAGCCAGTGTGGCAATCGCCGTGGTGGCAGGGGCTGCGGGTTTGATACCGGCGATACGTGCTACCAGGATCGATCCTATGACGGCCCTGCGGAATGAATAGGCGAACTGATGTGCGCTGGTTGGCAGGCGAAAGCGCCTGCCCCACCTCACTACCTTAGTCATGCCGCAGCGCTGTCATGGCATCCAGTTTCATCGCGCGGCGCGCTGGCAAATAGTTAGCCAGGAACGCCACCGCCGCCAAAATCAACGGCACCGTTAGGAAGCTGACGGGGTCGGTGGGAGGGACTTCGTACAACATATTGGCGATCAATCGCGCCATTCCGGCGGCCGCCGCCAAGCCGACGGCGACACCCGCCAGCGCCAACAACATGCCCCGTCCGACAACCAGCTTCATCAGTTCCTTCCGGCCCGCGCCTAAGGCCACGCGAATACCTAGCTCGTGCGTTCGCAGGGTCACGGAATACGACATCACACCATAGATTCCCGCCGCCGCCAGAATCAGAGCTATCCCCGCAAACACTCCGAGCAGCAAAGTGCGGAAGCGCGGCCAGCCCACGGAGTCCGAGACCAGATCGTCCATCGCATGAAGGCCAAAGATGGGGACGTCCGCGTTCAGCGCGTGCACCTGCCGCTTTATTGCCTCGGCAGTTGTCAGGGCATCGGTTCGCGTGCGAATCACGATGTTCGCGCGCAACTGCGTGTCTTGTGCGTACGGAACGTAGGTGACCGGATACGGACTGCCGGACATCGACCGATGTAGAACGTCGCCCACCACCCCAACGATCTCACAGCGGAACGGCAAGCCGAGGTCGATGTTGAGATGCTGCCCAACCGGCTCCTGGTTGGGAAAGAACTTCTCGGCCAGCGTACGGCCGACGATGACCACCTTCGCGCTGTTCTCGTTGTCACTTTCCGTAAAGTAGCGGCCCTTGATGAGCGGGATGCCCATCGTCTGAAAGTAACCGGGGCTGACAACTCGTTGGTCGGCATTGGGGGTTTCACTAGGGGCCACTGGAGGGCGGCCCTCGATCGTGAAATTCGTATCGTTCGCCTGGCCGCTCAGCGGCAGCTCCGAGACGAGGCCGGCGGATTCCACGCCCGGCAGGGCCTTGAGCCGCTCCAGCAGCGGGCGGAAGAAAGCCAGCGAAACGTTTCTCTTCGGGTCGAAATCGGGGGACATCGGCAGCTCGATTTGCAGACTCATCAGGCGGGCGGGATTGAAGCCCGGATTGACGTGCGCGAGCCTTTGGAAGCTGCGGATCATCAGGACCGCGCCGGAGAGCAGCACCACGGCGATGGCTACCTCCGCAATCACCAGCGTGTTGTGGAAGCGGTGATGCGCACGGCCTGCAGAGCTGCCGCGTCCTTGCTCATTCAGGATCGCCGACAGATCCGGCCGGGAGGCGCGCAGCGCAGGGAGTAGGCCAAACAATACTCCGGAAAGAATCGAGAGCGCCGCGGTGAAGCCCAGGACCCGGCCATTGAGATGCACCTCGTCCAGACGCGGCACGTTGACCGCGTGGAGCGCGACGAGGATCTTCAGCTCCCACACTGCAAACAATGCGCCCAAAGCGCCGCCCAGCACGGCCAGCAACAGGCTCTCGGTGAGGAACTGCCGCAGCACCCGCCCGGAGCTTGCGCCCAGGCTGCTGCGGATGGCGATTTCCTTTTGCCGCGCCGCGCCTCGCGCCAGCAGCAGGTGAGCGACGTTGGCGCAGGCGATCAGCAGCACGAAGCCGACCGCAGCCATCAGCACGGTGAGGGTCGGCCGCAGATCCCCGACCATCTCGTCCAGAAGCCGCACCAAATGGGAACTGTATACGGCGTTCGAATCCGGATACGTGCGCGCCAGTCCCGCGCACACGGACTTCATTTGCGCCTCGGCCTGTTCGATGGTGACGCCCGGCTTCAGCCGTCCGACGACGCGCAGAAAATGAAACCGCCGCACCTTCAATTCGGCGTAGCCGAAGGGAATCGGCTGCCAGATCTGCGCGTCCTTCGGGAAATCGAATCCGGGCGGCATGACTCCGGCGATGGTCACACCCTTGCCATCCAGATTGAGTGTTTTGCCCACCACTCGCGGATCGGCTCCGAAGCGCCGCCGCCAAAGTCCGTCGCTGAGGATGGCAATCTGCGGCCAGCCCACCTGCTCGTCTTCCGGCAGAATCGCGCGCCCCAAGGCCGGCTGGATGCCGAGCGTTTCGAAGAAACCTGCGGAGACACCCGCGGCGGGCACGCGCTCCGCCTCGCCGCTGCCCGTCAAGGTCAGATTCATCTGCAGGAACGCGGAGAGATGTTCGAAAACTGTGGTCTGCTTCCGGTAGTCGACGAAATCCGGCGGCGAGATTGCGCCGCGAAAAGGCGTGCCGGTGCGCACGTCCGCCGGCCAGAGCCAGATCAAGGCGCGCGGCTCGGGGTAGGGAAGAGGATTCAACAATACGCCGTTGAATACGCTGAAAACCGCCGTGTTCGCGCCGATGCCGAGCGCCAGGGCGATCGCCGCCACGGCGGTGAAAGCCGGGTTCTGGGCCGGCGTGCGAAAACTGTAACGGATATCCTGTAACAGGTCTGCCAGCATGTTTCTCCTCTCTCTTGTTCCCAAGACGACGGGCTCGCGCAACCGCAGTTCTTCGACCTCGCGCAACTGCTGCGCCAGCCGCTTATCCTCACCGATCTCCTCGAGCGCCGTGCGCTGCGCGTCGGCTTCCGTAGCGCCGGCCGCCCGCAGCTCCTGGTAGCGATCCGCGAGGTGCTGCGCGAGTTCGTCCACGATCTCCGATTCGCGCTCCGGCCGCAGCGGCAATCCGGCCAGCCGCTTTTCGATCTCGCTTCTCCACTCAGGCATGTTCGGGTCCAGTGATGCGGCGGATGGCCTCGACGAACGCTTCCCAGCCGCGCCTTTGGGAGGCCAGCACGGTGTGCCCTTGCGAGGTGAGGCGGTAGTAC
>JBEKUO010000487.1:0-5933 GCA_049514955.1 Bryobacteraceae bacterium
TGGCCGCCACGGGCATAATGGGTGCATTCCTGCGAAATCCGGAAGCCCTCGACCGGCAGCGCGCGCGCGTTTTCCAGAAGGCCATCGAGATGGCCCAGGCGGAGAACCACGCCGACGCTATCGAGCTGGCCAAAGCCGCCTGGAAGCACTTCCAGCAACTGGTGGCCGAGAGGTGCGCCATCGAAGAAACTGTCTCCAAGGAAGATGTGGCGGATTGCGCTCTGTTCCTCGGCAGCGATTATTCGCGGAAGATCACCGGCCAGGTGATCCACGTGGATTGCGGCCTTTCGACGGCCAACGCCATCTGAAGCGCGCGATCCAGATCGTCCCTTTCCGTCTCCGCCAGCTTGAGCGGATTCTGCGGATCGAGCGCGCCTCGTTCGGGCGCGAGGCGTGGCCCCGGACGTTTTTCCTGGAGCTTTACAACGATTGCCGGGAGCTGTTCCTGGCGGCCAAATTGAGCGGGCGCATCGCCGGCTACGTGGTCACCTGCGTGGAGGGCCGCCGGGCGGAGATCGCGTCCATCGCCGTCGATCCGGATTACCGCAGGCAGGGCGTGGCGGACGCTCTGATGCGGCGCACGCTGCGCGATCTGCGGGCCGCCGGCGTCCGCCGGGTAGAATTGATGGTGCGGCCCCGGAACCCAGCCGGCGCGCTACTGTATCGCTCGTGGGGCTTCCGCCGCGTACGCACCGTGCGGCGCTACTACGAAGACGGCGGCGATGGCATCCTGATGGCGCGGGCGATACAATGAGAAACGAATGGCCGTCAAAGAACATTACGATCTGCTGATACGGGACGTGGATGCCTGGAACCAATGGCGCGACGAGAATCCCGACGTGAAGCCCGACCTCTCCTACGCGGTGATGCGCGGCGCGAATCTCACGCTAGCCAACTTGGCCGGCGCCACCCTGCGGGAAGCCGATCTGGTGCTGGCCAACCTGCGCGGCGCGGACCTGCGTCATGCCGACTTGAGCGGCGCCAATTTCGTCGGCGCGCGACTGCTGGGCGTGGATCTCACGCACGCCAACGTTTGCGGCGCGGACCTTTCCACCGCCGAAGACCTCACCGACGAGCAACTCCGGCACACCAGAGGCGACGCACAGACCAAGCTGCCGGAGGAGTTGCGAGCGCCGGAGAATTGGGTCAAGAAGGGACGCGGCGCGGCTCGGTAGGGCGGGCATAACTCGCCAACATCGACACGGCCAAATTTCGGATCAGGTCTTGAACGACCTCCCATGGCGGCCGGAACGCCACTTGATTCGCAGAGCGCTAACTCCAACAACTGGGCGGACACGCCAGGTTGCTGTGTTCTCAGGCTGCGAGAGGCTGAGAATTGGGTCGATCATTCAAAGCAAAAAAGCCGCGCTCCCACCTGCGGGAAGCGCGGCCATGTGAATCACTAGGTTGGGCAGGCGAAGCGCCTGCCCACTTCCTTGAAACCAGCTAGCTGGCGGACTTAGTAGTCCATGTCCGGGCCGCCGTGGCCGCCGGGCATGGGCGCGGCCGACTTCTTCTCCGGAATCTCGGCCACCATGGCTTCGGTGGTCAACATGAGAGAAGCGATGGACGCGGCGTTCTGCAGCGCCGTGCGAGTCACTTTGGTCGGATCGATCACGCCGGAAACCACCAGGTCTTCGTACTGGTCGGTCTGGGCGTTGAAGCCGAAGTTGGGGTTGGCGTTCTCGCGGATCTTCTCGACCACGATGGCGCCCTCGGTACCCGAGTTGGCCACGATCTGGCGCAGTGGATCCTGGCAGGCGCGGCGCACGATATCGACGCCGATCTGCTCGTCACCATCCGCCTTCAGACCAACCAGGGCCTTGGCTGCACGCAGCAGAGCTACGCCGCCACCCGGCACGATGCCTTCCTCAACCGCAGCGCGAGTGGCATGCAGCGCATCTTCGACGCGGGCCTTCTTCTCCTTCATCTCGGTTTCGGTGGCTGCACCGACCTTAATGACGGCCACGCCGCCGGCAAGCTTTGCCAGGCGTTCCTGGAGCTTCTCACGGTCGTAGTCGGAAGTGGTTTCATCGATCTGGGTGCGGAGCTGCTTGATGCGGCCTTCGATGGACTTCTGGCTGCCGTTGCCATCGACGATGGTGGTGTTGTCTTTATCCACCGTGACGCGCTTGGCGCGGCCGAGGTCATCCAGGCGCACCCCTTCCAGCTTGATGCCGGTTTCTTCCATGATGGATTTGCCGCCGGTGAGGATGGCGATATCTTCCAACATGGCCTTGCGGCGGTCGCCGAAGCCGGGAGCCTTCACCGCGCAGGCGTTCAGGGTGCCGCGCAGCTTGTTCACGACCAGGGTGGCCAGGGCTTCGCCTTCGACTTCCTCGGCGATGATCAGCAGGGGCTTGCCTGAGCGCGCGATCTGCTCGAGCAACGGCAGCAGGTCCTTCATATTGCTGATCTTTTTCTCGTGGATCAGGATGTACGGATCCTCGACCACGCACTCCATGCGATCGGCGTCCGTCACGAAATAGGGCGAGAGATAGCCGCGGTCGAACTGCATGCCGTCCACGGTGCTCAGCTCGGTGACCATGGTCTTGGATTCTTCGACGGTGATCACGCCATCCTTGCCGACCTTCTTCATAGCATCGGCGATGATGTTGCCGATGGTGGCGTCGCTGTTGGCCGAAATGGTGCCGACCTGGGCGATCATCTCACCGGATACCGGCTTGGAGAGCTTCTTGACTTCGTCGACGGCCGCTTGCACGGCCTTATCGATTCCGCGCTTGAGAGCCATCGGGTTGGCGCCGGATGCCACAGCCTTCACGCCTTCGCGGAAGATGGACTGCGCCAGGATGGTGGCGGTAGTCGTGCCGTCGCCTGCCACGTCCGAGGTCTTGGAGGCCACTTCGCGCACCATCTGGGCGCCCATGTTCTCCAGGGGATCTTTGAGCTCGATTTCTTTGGCCACTGTCACACCGTCTTTGGTGATGTTGGGGCCGCCAAACTTCTTCTCGAGGACCACATTGCGGCCCTTAGGGCCGAGGGTGACCTTCACGGCATCGGCCAACTGGTTGACGCCGCGGAGGATCGCCTGACGGGAGTTTTCTGCGTATACGATTTGTTTTGCTGCCATAGTTTTTTTGCTCCTTAGGACGCCTTTTTGGCCACTTTGGGCTGGCCTTCCAGAATGCCGAGAACTTCATCCTCGCGCATGATCAGATACTCTTCACCATCCAGCTTGATGTCGCTGCCGGAATACTTGCCGAACAGGATGCGGTTGCCGACTTCGACATCGAGCGGCACCAGCTTGCCATCTTCGAGGCGCTTGCCCTTGCCCACGGCAACGACTTCGCCTTCCTGCGGTTTTTCTTTGGCGGAATCGGGGATGTAAAGGCCACCTTGCATGGTTTCCTTCTCCTCGATCCGTTTGACCACGATGCGGTCATAGAGCGGACGAATCTTCATTATTTACGACCTCCAGTTTCTGTTATGTCTTCGGGGTGACCGGAATCCGGGTAAAACGGCTTCCGATAAGCTATTATTAGCACACTACGGCATCGAGTGACAAGATATTCCTGTAACCAATTGAAAACACGGATAAATGTTTTGCTTGACGAGAGCTGTTGGAGGGCCTGGCGAAGTGCGGCTGGGCTGGGTCTCGACGGGCAACGCCACGTTATAATGGAGAGCGGAGGAATGGCCGAGCGGTCGAAGGCGGCGGTCTTGAAAACCGTTAGTGGGGCGACTCACTCGGGGGTTCGAATCCCTCTTCCTCCGCCAGATATCAGAATTGTCGTCCGCAACCTCTAACTTGCCGTTGTTTGTTTGAGTTGCGCGGTTCGAAAGTCGCAATTGCGAAAAATGGCTCCCGGAAGCACAACCGCAACTCGCCGGCTTTCCAGTTGGCACTTTCAAGCACAAGGCGCAGCAGTTTGCGCTGCCCTCCGCTCGGTTGTTCCAAAACAGATCGGCCGCTTTGCTCGTGAGTGCCAGCAGGTCTATTGCTGGGCCGGCAGGCGGCAGCGCAGCGGCCTGCCGCTCATTGATGCGTCGGCGGACGCGTTCCTGCTGGTCGCGGATCTCTGTGGCTTTCTGATCATACGTGCTCGCGTCGATGCGCTCATCCAATCGATCTTCATACATCAAGTCCAGTCTCTTCTGAAGTCGCTCCAACTCTGCCTGGTCGCGTCGCAGGGCCTGCTCGCGGGCGGCTTGCTCGGTCAGGTCGCTGGCGACTAGTTCCTCCTTTAGCCATTCCAGACACCGAATTACTGCTGCCGGGAAATGTCACGCCTATTACAGAAGCTTACATTTACGCCCGCGCTGCGGGTTATCTAAAGCGGCGTTATGTCGATATCGGGGATCGCGTGCGGGCCGGCGAACTCCGCCAGATCGCGCGTTGCGGTGAGCTGCTCAAGCAACGCTTGTGCCTGGCCGAGCTGCCCTTGGGCTTGCGCCAGCGCAGCCTCTGCTTGCGATACCTGTTGATCGAGATCCGGCGCCTCGCCCAGCCAGCCGCTACTTGCCCGGCACTGGCAGCCAGCCGCGTGAGACGAAGTCGCTTAGGCCGAGCAGCAGCAGGATTCCCAGCCACAGCAGGCCGCCGCCTACCACTACCTTCGTCAGGATCGTGCTGTGGCGCAGGTGCATGAAGAACAGGGCCACCAGGAGCATCTTGACCACTGCGATGACCAGCGCCACGACAATGTTGAACTGCCCCAGGTCAACCGTGGCGACCACCGTCGTGAGCAGGGTCAGTATCAGCAGCGCCACAAAAACGATCGTGTATGTCTTTACCGAATCGATGTGTTCGTGCATGTCAGTGATGGTGACGGCCAATCAAGTAGAGTAGCGGAAACAGGAAAATCCAGATGATATCGACGAAGTGCCAGTAGAGCCCGCCCACATCCACCGGCGTGTAATAGTCCGGCGTGTATTTGCCGGCGTACGCCTGAAACAGAAGCACGAGCATTATGCCGACGCCTACCACCATGTGCAGAGCATGCACTCCGGTCATGGCGAAATACAGCGAGAAGAACAATTGCGCCTGCCCTTGCATTGGCGTGCCTTCCAGGTGGAACGTGGGGCCCGGCACATGATGCTCCACGAACTTCTCGTTCCACTCATAAGCCTTGACACCCAGAAAGACTCCGCCAAACAGCATGGTCAGGATCAGGAAGACGATCAGAGCCTTGCGGTTTCCGATCTGCGCTGACCGCACCGCCAGTACCATGGTGAAGCTGCTGCACAGCAGAACGCCAGTGTTGACAGCGCCGATGACCACATTCAGCGTGTTACTCGCCGTCGAGAATACGTTCGGATAGATCGAACGGTAGACCGCGTAAGCCAGGAACATGCCGCCGAAGAACATGATCTCGGTGACCAGGAAGATCCACATCCCCAGCGTGGAGGCTTCCTTCTGCTGCGCGGGCGTTTCAAACTGTTCCCGCAGCGCGAGAGTCTCAACGTGACTATCCAACTTTCGCCGCCTCCAACGCGGCGTAATCGTATGCCTCGGTCGTGACTATGGGCGTTTCTTCGAAATTGTGGGCCGGTGGCGGCGAAGACGTCTGCCACTCCAGACCGGTGGCGCCCCATGGGTTCGGCCCCGCGATGGCGCCGTATCGCAGCGACCAAGTGAAGTAGATCAGCGGCATCAGATATCCGACGGCCAGCACGGACGCGCCGGCGGTGGACATGACATGCAGCACCTGGAACTCATCGGGATACTGCCAGTAACGCCGCGGCATGCCCAAGTACCCAAGGATAAATTGCGGGAAGAAGGTCAAGTTGAAGCCCAGATATACCGTCAGCGCAGAGAGCTTGGCGAAGCCTTCCGGATACATGCGGCCGGAAATTTTGGGCCACCAGTAATGCAGGCCGCCCAGGTAAGCCATCAGCGTGCCGCCCACCATGATGTAGTGAAAATGGGCGATCACAAAGTACGTGTCGTGCACGTGGACGTCCACGCCGAG
>JBEKUO010000488.1:0-5922 GCA_049514955.1 Bryobacteraceae bacterium
GCCCGATGAGGCCACCCAGGTCGTACGGGCATCGACGCGAGCGCTCGGCGAGCTGGCAGTATGCCGCTCGAAGCTGCGCACGCATGCGGCGTCGTTCGCCAAGGGTTAGCTCGGAACAAAGGGGCCGCATGCGGCAACTCAGCTTGACCGACTTGAAAGTTCGATCGGTAGTAGGTGCGCTCGCTCCATAACCGGCGGGGTATCTATAATCGGATGGCACACATGTCACCCTTGCTGCTAATGAATGGTGAGATGCGAGCAAGCCGCCGGCAAGCGCCGAAAGAAATGTACGGCGATCAGGCACCTAAGGTAGCCACAATACCAAGGGCCATGCGGGTCTGATCGGAATCAGTCGGGCAAGGGTTCCCTTGCTGGTAGAAATTCATGGCAAGGGCATTGGCAATCGCGGTTGGATCAATCGAGATGTTATACCTATTGGGAGGGGGATTTTGCTGTGTGGGGTCGATCCAAATGTTGTCCACATTGGTGTTGGCCAGGTCTGCCGTCGCAATGCCGAGCGCCGGAGTCAGGAGTTTCAGGCGCCTGTCGAACTCTACAGCGGTTCCAGGAGCTCCGGGTGGCGCCGTTCCGATAGGAATGCCCAAATATACACCTTCCATTTGCATCCGGAACTGCGATGTCGGTAACTGAAATAAGACGAACAACGTTAACTGCTCACCCTTAGTGAGTGCCATGCGATGTCTCCTTGAGAAAGTTGGCCAGTGCCCGAAGGGATTTTGCTGCCTCCGGACGGGCTGGTGTCATACGACTGGTTGCGGCCAAACCGGTAGCCCAGCGAATTGCGCCGGGTTCGGTCAAATCTGCATAGAACCAAAACTTCCCCGGGTTTTGAAATAACGCATCAAGCCAATCGTTCACTATACCTGCTTCGCCGGCAGCTCGCGCGGCCCGAACTAGGTACGCGGGCCACTCACCGGTGATTCTCAGAAACAAATTATTATCGATTAACTTAAGCGCAAGCTTCGGATTGCCGCGGGCGAGGGCGATTTCGCCGCGTAGCCGCGACAACCAATACTGCAGGAACGGCCACTTCGGCTCGCGCTGGGGCAGGCATGCCTCCGCCGCAGGCAAATCGCCGGCGCGCGCAAGTTCGCAGGCGCCTTGCAACGTGGTCTCCAGGCCGGGCTTGGCCTTCAGCACCTCGCGACAGATGCGCCTTGCTCCCGCACTGTCGCCACCCGCTAGAAACAATCGCGCGAGTTGGCGCTGTTTGGCGAACTGCGTCTCGGCGGTAAGGCCCATCCTTCGATCGAAACTGAGACCGTCCTCGAAGAGCCGGCGTGCCTCGTCGAAGCGGCCTTGCTCGGCGCGGAAGCACGCCTCCATGACGTAGGCTTTACTGACGAACGGCGGCGAGCCGGTTGTGCGCATACGCTCCAGCGATTCCTGCGATCGCTCGAATTCCAAGCGGCTGAACGACAGAGCGCTTCGGAGACGGTCGGTCCAGTCGTGGTCGGAGAGCCGCGCCAATCGCAGGAGATCCTTGTCGGACTCGTCCCACCGGCCCTCATCCAGCGCGACGTGCGCCCGGCGGAACAGGAACGGATATGAGTCCGGCGCCATATTGATGGCCATATCGAGCAGTCGCGCTGCCTCTTCGCGGCGCCCCAACTCGTACAGCGCGTCCGACCTGTAAAAAAGCGGCAATGCGTCAGCGGGGTAATTGTCCGCATAGAGGGCGAAGACGTGTTCCGCGTCGGCGAAACGGCCCGTGTCGAGCGCGAACGCGCCGCGAATCCGCAGTGACTCACGATCTGTGAGGCCCTTTTTTAGCAGGAGACTTTCAGCCTGCTCGTAGTATTGAAGTCCTTCGTCAGTTCTGCCCAAGGCATCAAGAATATCGGCGAGGCGCGCTGCCGCTAAGGCGAAACTGGGGTCGAATTCCAACGCGGTTTTCAAATGCAAAATCGCCGCATCACTCTTCGACGCCTTCCACGCCTCATCACCCAGGGTGTACTCCTGTAGCGCTTGCCACGACGAAGTGGTCAACTCCTCCGGGTGGCGGCTGCGCGTTTCAATCGCGCCCGCCGATTCGCCGGCTGTGCGGCGCACCCACGCGGCGCTGTCGTAGACCGCCGAAGGCAGATCGGTCATGCGCCGCGCGGAGAAGGTGCTGGGCCATTCCTTGCGTGCATGCGCGGGATCGTTGCTCATAAACTGGAGGCGAAGCGCCAGCACCTGCTCGTCGGCCACCTTACTTAGATTGCTGAAGACCACAAATTGCGCGCCTTCGCGGAGGGCGATATCCCGCGCCTGCGCGGGCGTTAGCTTTGCCGGCAGAGGTACGGCCGCCCCGGCGATGCGCTGCCATGCTGCTTGCATGCGGTCTTTGGGCAAAATGCGGATGTGGGCGGATTGCTGGAGCTGGTCGGTGAGCAGCAGGTCGATGGCGCCGGCCGCGGTCGGTCCGTCGCTGGAATCGATCGACTGTGTGGTGGGCGTCAGCATGACAAGCGGTTTCGCCGGGAGTGCCGGCGTCCACTCTATATAGCGCAGAAGCGCGCCCAAACAGGCCACACCGGCCGTGGCCGCGCCCGAGACGATCCAGGTCCGCCGGGAGATGCGCCGCGCGACAGGCGCTGATGGAGGGGCGGGAGCGGCCGGCCCCTCAAGTGCGCGGACCATGTCCACGGCAGACGCGTAGCGATTTCCGGGGTCGGGCGCCAACGCGCGGGCAAACACGGCGTCCCATGCGGCGGGCACTTGGGGCAGGGAGGGGGAGAGCGGTTCGGGCGGTTCCGACATGCGGCGCATGGCCAGGCGCACGACATTCTCCTCAGGAGGCGGGCGTTTGCCGGACAGCATTTCGCGAACGATCAATCCGAATGAGAAAATGTCAGTGGCGGGGGTCAATGGGGCACCCAGGAACTGCTCCGGGGCCATGTATTCCGGCGTTCCCACGATTTGGCCGGGCAGGGTATGGCCGGAAGGCGTGATCCCGTCAAAGACCTTCGCCAGCCCAAAGTCCGTGAGGACGGCGCGCTGGCCGCCTGCCTTGCGAACAGTCTGGCCCACAGCCAGGTCCGCAGCCGGATCGGGAACCAGCAGAATGTTGGCAGGCTTCAGATCGCGATGAATCAGGCCGGCGTGATGCACGGCCTCCAAGCCGGCGGCGATCTGGCGGGCGAGCACCAGGGCCGCTGCGGGCTCCATGGGCCCCTGGGCGATGGAGTGGGCCAACGTCTGGCCCTCCAGAAACTCCATGGTGAAGTACAGGACTTCATCCGCGCCGCGGGTTTCCACAAACAGATCGTAGATATGGCAAACGTTGGGATGAGAGATCTTGCGTGCCAGGCGAATCTCGCCGCGGAAACGCGCGTCGGTGTGTTCCTCTCCCCGAAAGCGCGAGCGCAGGACCTTTAGCGCGACGACATCCGCGAGTTCCGTGTCCTCGACGCGGTAGACTTCGCCCATGCCGCCGCGGCCTACCATTTCGAGCAGGCGAAAGCGCCCGTTGTTGAGGAGTTCGCCGGGCCGGAATTCTCCGGGCGGCGGTTGACTGGGTGCGAAAGCCGGGGCTTCCAGGAAATCTCCCAGACGCTCGTACTGAGAGAGCAGGTGCAGCACGGTGTCGGTGAGCGTAGTATCGTCGCCGCAGCGTTCCCGTACGAAAGCGGCTCTATCGGCGGGAGGCAAGTCCAGGGCGGCCGTGAAAACCTCGTCCGCAAGCCGGATGCGGTCAGGCGGCGGGGTGTCCATCGATGGCAATCCGCAGACGGGTTCTGGCGATCTGCCAGTCGCGCCGCACGGTGCGTACCGAGATCCCCAGGCAGGCCGCCGATTCTTCCTCGCTGAAGCCGGCGAAGTAGCGGAGTTCCACCAGTTGGGCTTTCCGCGGGGAGTGACGCGCAAGATCCTGGAGCGCGAAGTCGACGGCCAGGATCTCCTCAGCGTCGGCCTCGCGCACCGCCAAGTCGTCGGGGAGTTCGGCGGGGACGGCATCGCCGCCGCGTTTCTCGCTGCGGCGGGCGCGGGCCCGGTCCACCACAATGCGGTGCATGACCCGTGCGGCAAGGGCGAGAAAGTGCCCGCTGTTTACGATCTCCACGTGCTGCAACTGACGGAACCGCAGGTAGGCCTCATGGACCAGGGAAGTGGCGCCAGGGGCTTGATCGCGGCGCTCGCTTTGCAAGCATTGCACGGCAAGGCTATGCAGCTTCCTATAAAGGGCGTTAAACAGGGCGTTTTCGGCGCCCGGAGCGCCGCGCTGCCAGTCGGAAATCAGACGCGTGATCTCGCCATCCGGTCCCATTACCTGGTTCCTTATTTGCGGCTAATGTGAAGAATTATACCTTATGCCGGGGATTTTCAGGCAAGAAGTTTACGTCCGTCGCGACTAGGCGTGGGCGCGCGCGGTGGCGATCGTTCCGTAGACTTCTAACGCGCGCGCGGCCATGCGTGCCGCGCTGTAATGCTCGCGGACCCCCTCCACGCCACGTTTTGCAAGCTCCGCGACGAGCGCCGGGTCCTTCCACAGCGAGAAGATTCCCTGGGCCAGGCTGGCGGCGTCGTCCGGTTCCACAAGGATTCCTCCGCGGGTCTTTTCCAGGATCTCGGGAAAGGCGCCGCGCCGCGGCTGCACGACAGGCACTCCGTTGGCCATCGCTTCTAACAGGAACATCCCTTTCGGCTCGTCGTAGGTGGCGGGAACGCAGAGAATATCGAGGTTGCGCAGGAAATCGATCTTGTGCGGGCGGTCGAGCGCGCCGCGATAACGAAACTCGTGATCGAAGCCGGCATCCTTCATGCGCCGTTCGATGCCGTGCAAGTATTCGCGATGCTCCGGCGCCAAGTAGCCGGCCACTTCGAGGGTGGCGCCGGAGAATTCGGTCTCGCGCCGCAGTTTCACATAAGCCTCGACCAGCAGGTGCAGGCCTTTCTCCGGCGCTACGCGCGCGAAGTATCCGACGGTGAAACAGTTGCTGTTCAGCCGCAGGGTGGCGTCGTATCCTTTGAGGTTCACGCCCAGCGGCACGACATGCATCTTGTGCGCGGGAATGTCCAGGTAGCGGCACATGAAGCCCGCGTAGTATTCGCTGACCGCCGCGAAGCCATCCACATGTTCGATGTTAGCCCGGATCAGATCGAGCGACTGCGTGCGATACGGCTCCGGAAGCTGGCTGAGGAAGAGATCTTCGCCTTGCAGCGTGCAGCATACGGGCCGGCCGACGGCCTGGCGTATGGGCTGCGCGAGCGAGATCAGCAGTGAGTTCGGCAAGGTGACGATGTCGGGCGGCGGCTCGCTGCGCAGCCAGGCCGCCAGCTTGCGGATCTCTTTGCGCTGCAGCCCATCTTCCCCGCGCAGCATGGAAACGGTAAGCTCACCCAACAGGCGCGGGTTCACCGGGAGGGAGCGCCGCGCGGCAAGCTTCAGCGCCCACTCGGAATCCCACAGCTTGTCGAACAGCCAGGGTGTGCTGCGGAACAGCCCCATGTGCTGTTCGAGATACACGCTGATGCCGCCGAAGAATACTTTGTGCGCGGCCACGTTCGGCTCGTCGGTGAGCGTGGGGGTGTAGATTGGCTGCAGGATGATGTCGTGCCCCTGGCTCTTCAACTCCGCGGCGAGGGCGTTGTCGCGGATACAGCTTCCGCAATACATTTGGGCGGCGCCGGCGGTGAAGGCCAGAATCTTCATGGGGCCTTCACACCGCGCACTGAAACGCCCGGCGGGCGTAGAGGTGATCGAACAGGTTGCCTTCGTGCGGCTGGTCCCAACTGATGCGATAGGTGGGGATGGCGCCCAGGTTCAAGCGGCCGACGTCCGGCGACGCGAGCAGCCGCGCGATGAGCTTGCGGTCGTGCGTGATGGCGGTTACCACCAGGCTCGGCCCGAGGGCGCGCGGGATTTGGTCCTGACTCACCGGCACGACGCTGGCGTACGGAAACAGGAACTCGCGA
>JBEKUO010000489.1:0-5895 GCA_049514955.1 Bryobacteraceae bacterium
CTGATTTTCGGGAGCACCGAAACGAACTTCACGCTGCTGTTGGCGTTGCTGATGCTCCTAATCGTGGTGCTGCAGCGCTTCGTGTTGACTCCGGAGATTGTGGCGCTGGGGCGCATCATCGACTTTGTGCCGGTGGCCCAGCCATCGCCCGAGCGTTCCCGCTTCTGGATGCTGCACACCGCCTATACCAGCATGGAAGTTCTGAAATGGGGGCTGGGGTACTTCCTTACCGCGAAGCTGCTGTTCCGGAGAAAGAACAAGAAAAGCGGCGACCCCGATTGGGATGCCGCGGTGGCGGAGCGCCAAAGGCACGCCTGAGGACAATGGCGGCGTGGCTGGGGGCGAAAGCACCTCTCCGAATCGGCTGGTCTCCGTAGTGATCTGCAAGAGTCCGAAGTAGCGTACCCGCTAGCTTTCGTCAACTATTAATCCGCGCCGCGGCTGCGGTAGACTCGCGGTCGAATGTCTATTGACGCGTCTTCCAAGCGCAAGCCGCCCAGCGGAAAGATATTCTGGCTAGTCTGGCCGGTCATGCTCGCCCTCGCGGTGGGGTCGTTCTTGTATTTTGCGCGGTTCGGCCCGCTCGCCGCCAAAACCACGGTGTTCCGCCAGACAGCGCGCGGATGGGAGGGGCTGCCTCCGCTGGGCTCTGCCGCCTATGGGATTCGCGTCTCCGCTCGCGGTGTGGTTTGGGTGCAGACTGTCAAGGGGCTGAGCCGCCTGGATGGCGCATCATGGCATAGCTTCACCGCATCTGACTTCGGCACAGCCCGCGACTTTCTCCGAGATTTTACGCTCGATGGCGAAGAGGTCTGGGGCGCGACGTCCGATGGCGTCGTGCATTTCGACGGCAAAACTTGGAAGCGCTATGCGAGCACCGTCGCAGCACAACAAGGCACTTCGATTGCGGCGGCCAACGGTCAGGCGTGGGTAATCGACAAGCAAGGTAACCTGTCGCACTTCGATGGACGCGCGTGGTCCGTGCGTAAACTGGACCTGCCCGGCGTGCGCTGGAGCATGTGGGCATCGTCAGACGGTGCTCCCAAGCTGGCAGTGACGGCCGATGGTGCGCTCTGGCTGGCATACGAAGGTCTTTGGCGGTACAACGGCACTTCCTGGGCGCGTGTCGCCGGCGCCACGAGCGAAGCCAGGTTGCTGGGCGCTACGATGCCCGGGGAGTATATCGACCGCGGCAAGAAAACCCCTACACGGGGCGGCGTTTGGGTACGCGACAGCGGAGAAGTTGTAGGGTTTGACGTGGGCGGCGCGCCGAAGGTTCGATATAAGATGCGCGATCTGGGCCTGCTCGATTCCACCTGGGTTTACAGCGTTGCCGGGCGGGCCCCGGTTTTTGTGGTCGGCAGCAGCCAGGGACTGACCTGGTTTGACGGCAGCCAGTGGCATGGCGAACAACTTAAGGGGCTCGGCGTAGTGACGGCAGCGAGCGTGGCGGTGGCGCCCGATCGATCCGTGTGGGGCATCGGGTACCCTCCCACTCCCAAGGGCTCGCCGTTCCACCGCGCCGCAGCAGTGGCCGTTGTGTTCTCACCCTTCGTCGTTATCGGTTATCCCATTTGGTTTTGGAAACGAAAGGCCCGCCACCAGCGGCAGGCTACGCAGGAAGCGGTCCTGCACGCTACCGGTGCGCTTCCTGACGACCTGAAGGGCCCCGGGACTTCCGGGTGGACGACGGCTGGCGGTGTGGTCGTGTTTTTTGCGCTGGCTTTCGGCGCCTATGGGCTGGTCAAGTCGTATTGGCCGGCTGCGCCGGTGTGGCTGCTGCCGGCTTTATTCGTAGCGGTCCACGTCACCGCCACGGTGACCGGAAACCTGAAAAAGCGCAAGCCATTGCCCTCCGATCCGATCCATCCCGGCGGCGCGCCGCGCTACGATTGGGCGAAGTCCCGTCCGGCGATCATGGGCGGCCTGGCGGTGATCGTCCTGATATACGGAGGCAGGATTGCCCAACTTCTGCATATTCCGCTGCTCGCGGCTGTCCCCGGCATCGTATTTCTTTTTGGAGGACAGTTCCTATTCCGTGCGTACGATGTGTTCCGCGGCCATCGCGTCGAGCGCGAAATCAAGCGATGTCACTATCGCAAGGCGCTGGAGATGCTGGACGGACCACTCGGCTGGCCCTCCACGGCACTTTGGAAGCTGACGCGGGCAGATGCCCTGTTTTTCTCGGGCCGGGCTCAGGAAGCGGAGCCGATCTTGCGCGAGTTGGTGGAAACCAAGCACGATGCCGCTAACAAGACGCTGGCGTTCGAACTCCTTGGCCGCGTTCTGATGGCGCAGGGCCGCTACGAGGATGCCAAACGCGCGTTTGAAGCGGCCGCCAAGGTGATGCCCAACCGCTCGGCGGCTTATAGCGGCCTCGCCGAGTTGCGGCTGCTACAAGGCGTGGAGACGACGCAGGCTCTGGAAGACGCGGCGCGCGCGCTGCAGAAGCACCGCGATTCGCTGCTGGAACGGAAAAGTGCACGACACCGGCTGGCAAACATCCGGGGCAATCAGGCATGGGCGCTTGCGATGCTGGGGCGTGGCGGCGAAGCACAGCAGGCGATTGAGGCGGGGACCCGCGAGATGGACATGAAATACACGCCGGAAGTTGCCGGATTCCACTGGCGCGCCGGCATGGCCATGCTGGCACTCGAGAACCACACTACTGCCGTCAGCCATTTCCGTAAAGCCGCGGAATTGGACGGTGAAGGGTATTACGGCAGACTGGCCGCGCAGCATCTCAGCCGCCACAGTGTTTGGGGTACGGTGGGGGTTGGAGTAGATCGGGTCGCGGTGTGATACCGGGCTTGCCGCAGTGATCGTGCACGGCCTGATTGCCTCTCCTAGGGATCCGAAGCGAACCTTCAGGCTCTTCTTTTCGTTTCCTTAGCGCTGTACGATCTCCGACATACCTTCGAAACAGGCGAGGGACGGAACCCAAGACGGGCCTTTTACGTTGGCCACAATCAGGGCCATGCGGACCCGCGAGCGATCATTCGGTGCGTCCATCCGGCCAGCCGCAGCAGAAACAGGCTATGGAGCGCGGCGGCGATACGACGGCGACAGATGCGGAGGGTAAAGTGAGATTTGTCCGGCGGCCATACCGATTTTGTCCTCCCGGCTCGGCCGTTCCTGCAGGGAAGCCAAATAGGAAGAATCGCGGTGAACGAGCGGTGACAGAAACGACAGTCGAAATCAGCCGGTTACGGCTAAATTGTTGGAGGCGCGGGTCGGGATCGAACCGACGAATAAGGGTTTTGCAGACCCTGGCCTTACCACTTGGCTACCGCGCCGATCTGCTTCTATAAATACCGCGACGGACGGCCCCAAGTCAATCCCGCACCACCGGCAAGACCACCTGCGACGGGCGCCGCGCGTCGTGGTAAATGGTCTGCGACGCCTTGCGCAGTTCGGTCTCGTCCGCGATCGGGCGGCCCGTATTGGGGTTCCGGTCGAAGCGCGGAAAGTTGCTGCTCGATATCTCGATGCGGATGCGATGGCCCTTCTGAAACACGTTGCCGGTCACCCCGGCGTCGATGGTCAGCTTGCAGATTTCGCCGGGAGTGGCCAGTTCCGCTTTCTCCAGTGATTTCCGGTAGCGCAGCCGCAGAATGCCGTCCGTCAGGCTCTGCGCGCGCCCGTCCGGAAATACGTCCACCAGCTTCGCCGTGAAGTCCGTATCGCGCGCGGAAGTAGCGGCGTAGAGCACCACCTGCACCGGCCCAACCACTTCGACATCCTTTTTCAGCGGCGCCGTGGTGTACACCAGCACGTCGCGCCGCTGTTCCACGGTGCGCTGGTCCATAGGTCCCCAAGGAAACACTTTCGGGTTACAGCAGATTGCGCCGCCCGTGGTCGGGACGGGATTCTGCGGATCGAACACGAACTGGTCAGGCGCCCGCCGGGGGGCCTCCGGGCCGGGCTCGCGCAGGTCCAGCTTGCCATCGCCGGATAGCGTGTTGGCATTTCCACGGCTCGCCAGGTAGAAACGCATCGGCTGCGCGCGCGGCGGCCATTCTTGCGCATCCCGCCAGCGGTTAACCCCCATCACAAAAAATCTTACCGGAGGCTTGGAAAGCAGCGACACGTCTTTATTCTTCAGAAACTGGTCGAACCACTGCATCTGAATTCCATGCAGCGCCACGAGCGCGTCCGGCCCGAAATCCACGCCGTCGAATTTGCTCGATATGTTGTGCGGCCACGGGCCGATCAGAATCCGATCGACGCCGGAGTTCTTGCGCAAGCCCGCATACGCTTCCAGGTCGCTTTCCACGAAATTGTCGAACCAACCACCCACGGAGAACACCGGCACGCGGATCTTGTCCAGGACTTCTCTCGCGCTGATGGATTTCCAGAACGAATCGTAAGCCGGGTGCGCCACCGCCTCCTGGTACATGGCCGATGTCTGGCCGGTGGCCGCCACGTCTGAGGTGCGCAGCGGCAGGTGCAGCGTGAATTTGCCGGGATCGGGATGGAATCCGGGTGCCCGCAGGTTCTCCGACATCCACAGCAGGCGCTGCCCCAACTTCATCGCGCCACCGGTGGAATAGAAGCGATCGCGGTAGTCGTCGTCGCCGGAAGCGGACGGAAAGATGGCCTTCAGGTGCGGGTTGTTAAGCGCCGCCACCTTCCATTGCACGATGCCCAGGTACGAGCCACCCATCATCCCCACCTTGCCGTTCGACCAGGGCTGGCGTGCAATCCAGTTCAGCGTGTCGTCGCCATCGGCCGGCTCTTGCTCCAGCGGACGGAAGACGCCCTCCGACGCGTACCGCCCGCGCACGTCCTGGATCATCACGGCATAGCCGTGCTCCACGAAATCCTGGTAACGGGCTATGCTGCGCCCCTTGCCATAGGGCGTGCGCAGCAGAATGGTGGGATAGCGGACTGTTTCCTCCGGCCGGAAAATGTTGGCCGACAGGCGGACGCCGTCCCGCATGGGCACGGCAATGTCGAAGCTCTCGACAGCCTCCGGCGCCGCGAACAACGCGCGGGCGCAGAACAAAAGCACTACTGGCGATAGGCGCACAACGTTTCCCAATACTGTTCGGCGATTCGAGCGGCCTGGTGATGCTCAACGATGTAGCCGGACCCGCGTAGTCCGATTTCACCCGCGCATTCTTTTACCGATGTTAGCAGAAGCATGTGGTGCAACAGGGAATCCTCTTCCGCCAAACCCGGCTCGATGCGCAGGCAAGCGGTCTTCGGGTAACGCGAGTTCTCCTCGGCGTCGGTTAACAGGACGGGCTTGCCGGCGCCCATCAGGCGAATGGCGATGCCGGAGGTCTCCCCCGCGGCGGGGGATCGCAGGTTGATGCACGCGTCCACTGCCAGCGCCGCGCGCCAGAAATCCCGCTCGGGCAGATACGGCAGCCGCACGATTCCCGGCCCACTTAACAGGGGAACCACCGCGCGCGCCAGATCCGAGGACACGAAAGCGCCCGCGATCAGAAGCCACGCATCCGGCCGGAGTTGCCGCAGCCGGGCAAAGGCGCGCAGGATGCCAAAGAGACGCTTGGACTCCCGCAGGTAACCAAACACGCCGAAGAGGAACCCGTGCAACGGCACTCCCAGGCGTTGCCGCATCCGGATTACTTCCCAATCGGCCGGCAGTTCCGGCGAGGCGAACAGGTGCGGGATCTCCACCACGGCGGCGCCGGGAAAGTGTTCGTGGACCATACGCGCCGCGGCCGGGTTATGCACCACCACCGCGCGCGAGCGCTCCGCGATGCGCTTCAGCATGGGGTAATCGAAGTAGCGCCGGTCGAATCCCGAACCGGCTCGCCTGCGCCACAGCTCTTCGGCGAGTTGCCGGTTCCATTCGCCATAGTTGTAAACGAACTCGTCGACATAGGCGGTGCGGTCGAGCGCGCCAAGGAAGAAATGATGGAG
>JBEKUO010000490.1:0-5894 GCA_049514955.1 Bryobacteraceae bacterium
GCCATCCCGAAACCTGGGGGTGGAAATGCACCTGAAAACAGGCGGAGATTACCCCCCATTTTCAGGGGTTCTGGGCTGGCTGGGCCTTGGAGCTGTCCGTCCGAATCAGACCTGAGAGTTTGTCACTCACGCGGTCCTTGGCGACGCACTGGTACGCTCCGGCAGCTAACGCTTCCGCCCAGGCGGCATCCGGCTCGTAGGTCGTCAGGCCGATGATGCGGGCGCCCGCATCCCGCGCGCGGATCTTCCGTATCGCTCCAATGGCCGCCGCGGAGGGGATGTCCAGATCCATCAGCGTCACATCGGGACGGTGCTCGAAATACATTCGCACCGCCTCTTCGGCCGTCGCCGTAGCGCCCACCAGTTGCATGTCGGGCTGCAGGCGGACAAGGAGGGCGAGCCCTTCACGCATCAGGGGATTGTGGTCCACGACGAGGACTCGAATGAGTTGAGATCCCACCGATCCCCAGATTACCGGGGCTGGCCGGGGTAAGGAACACCCAAAACAGGGTGCTTACGAACCCCCGATTTCAGGGGTAAGGTCCGCCGATGCGATGAGCGGGCGACAGGGCGATTCGCGCGGCGAGATGCAAGACGTGGGGTCGCGGCGTGTTTCCTACAAGGGTTGGCAGGCCAAAGGGCCTGCCCCACGCGATTTCAGTCGAGGTGGACGATTCCCCGACGCACGGCGACCGCCACCGCCTCGGTACGGTCGTGCAGGCCGAGCTTCGAGAGAACGTTCTTGACGTGCCCCTGCGTGGTTTCCTCGGTGATTCCGAGTTGAGCGGCGATCTCCTTGTTCCGCTTCCCTTTCGCGATGAGACGCAGCACCTCCAGCTCGCGGGCTGTCAGATCCGGCTGCAACATGCGGTCGGCCAAACGTTGCGCCACGGGTGCCGGAAGCGGTCGGCCGCCGGCAAATACCTCGCGGATCACGCGCACCAGGTCTTCGGATAGAGTGTCTTTTAACAGATAGGTGGCGGCGCCAGCTTCGAGTGCGCGATAGATGTCTTCATCGCCCTCATAGGTGGATAATACGACGATTTTCGCCGAGCGGAACTGGCCGCGGATGGCCTGGATGGCTTCCACTCCGCCCGTCACGGGCATCTTCAGGTCCATCAGCGTAATGTCGGGCTGATGCTGCCGGAAGAGTTCGAGCGCTTCTTGACCGTTGGAGGCGGCGGCCACGATCTCCATATCGGATTCGGCGCCGATCGAGGTATCCAGCCCCGCTCGCAGGAGCGGATGATCGTCCACCACCAGAATGCGGATCCGCCGCTGTTCCATATTCTACTTGTC
The DNA here is from genome assembly GCA_049514955.1 of Bryobacteraceae bacterium. Taxonomy (GTDB): domain Bacteria; phylum Acidobacteriota; class Terriglobia; order Bryobacterales; family Bryobacteraceae; genus Bog-159. The sequence continues at coordinate 1,300 of JBEKUO010000490.1, forward strand.
CCCGGCAAGCGGAAAGACGGCCTCGATCTCGGTCCCGCGTCCAGCCGCAGTGGCGATCTTCCACTGAGCGCCGATCCGATGAGCGCGCTCCTGCATGTTCCGCAAGCCCCAGTGTCCCACCCGGCGGCGGGCGTCGTCCAGGTCGAAACCTTGGCCATCGTCCTGAATGCGAAGCTTGAGTGACGCGTCGCCGTAGGTCAGCGAGACCTGAATCTCGCTCGCCTGAGCGTGGCGCACGGCGTTGGCGGCGGCTTCCTGGCCGATCCGCAAGGCGGCCTCCTCGAGCTCGTGCCGCAAATTGCGGGGCTGGCCGGCCACCGTCATCTGGAGACGGACCGGGTGCCCCGCGGCGATCTGTTCCAGAGACTCCCGCATAACCGCGGGCAGAGTGCGGCCCTGCAACATGGGGGAGCGCAGATCCTGAACTTTCTGCCGCGCTTCGCGGAAAGAGGCTTCCACCTGTCTGCGCACAACTTTGATCTGGGCCGCGGCCGCTTCCGAACTGGGGCCGATCTGTTTGGCCACGCCGTCCAATTGGAGAGAAACGCCGGCCAGGTTCTGCAACAGGGTATCGTGGAGCTCCCGCGCGATGCGGGTGCGCTCGTCCAGCCGCTCTTCGTAACGCAGCCTGACCCGCGCCGTCATCTCTTGCAGCCGAAGGCGGTAGGCCGCAACAATCAGGCAGGCTACACCCGCCAGCGCCAGGGTTTGAAACCACCAGCGTCTCCAGACCGGAGGAAGAATAACGAACTCGATGTCCGCGGGCGTACTTTCCCGGCCTTCCGAATTCACCGCATTCACCAGGAACTGGTAGCCGCCTGGCTCCAGCGCCGCGTAGTTGACGGTGTGCTCGCGTGTCTCAGTCCAAGCTTCTTCAGTCCCTTTCAGCTTGTAGGTGTAACGCAAGCTTTCTTCCGCTTCGTCGTTGAAGCCCACAAACTCGACCTGAAACTGATTCTGAGAAGGCTGCAAATCTCCGCGGCGAATATGCGTTTCGCCCACTTGCGAGATCGGATAGCGATCGCGTCCGACTCGCAGGTCCGTGATCCGCACGGAGGGGGTAGCGGGCGGCTGGTCGGCGGTGGGAGTCAGCCTCGACAGGCCTTGCTTCGTCGCGAACCACAGATCGCCGGAGGCGTCGCGCAACGCCGATGTCAGTTCTCCGTGCGCCAATCCATCGGCGATCGAGAAATGTTTGATGTCGCCTGTCTTTGGAGTCAAACGATCCACGCCTTTGGCCGTACCGGCATAAATTCGCCCCTTCTGGTCCTCCACGATGCAATAGATCGTGTCGCTGGCCAGCCTCTTTGCAGGCCCTCCGCTCGTGGTGTTATACGCTTTCACGTGGAGTTGTGCGCTGCCGGGGTCCTCCACGAATCCGAGCCCGCCGCCATCGGCGCCGATCCACAATCTCCCGGCGGAATCGGTGAGTAAGGCGAAGATCTTCCCGGACGGCGCTCCATCGGCACGCTTGAAGCGACGGAATTGCCGGCCGTCATAGCGGAGCAAATCGCCGCCCCAGAAGCCCATCCAGATGGCCCCATGGCGATCCTCGGCAAAGGCGCTCACCAATCCCCGACCTTCTTCCTCAAAAGAAGAGATCGCGTTTGTGGCGGGGTCCCACCGCATGAGCTGGTCGCCGCGTTGCGATTGCGCCGAGGCCCAGATACGGCCCTTGGAATCCTCGAAAACGCGAAACACCTGGGTGTCCGGCGCGTAACACGCCTCAGGCTGCGTCCACGCAAGATCCGCCACCCTCGCCGGCGGGAACCGGCAGAGGCCGACCTTTGTCGCCGCCCACCACTCGCCGCTACGGCTTTGGAGCAGGATCTGGTTCTGTCCCCAAGTTGCGTGGCCGCCAACGACTTTAGGTAACAGTGCATGAAACCCGACCCCGTCGAATACGTTCACGGAACGCTTCCCGGTCGTGGGGGAGATAGTGACGGCTATAACCGCGCTGGTGCGATCCGCCAGAACCGACCACACCCGATCCGAAGCGAGACCGTCCTGTTCACGAAAGGTGGTGAAGCCGGCCGGCTGGATTTTCATCACGCCGGCTCCCTCCGTTCCCACCCACATATTTCCGGCGCGATCCGCGGCCAGCGCGGTAACGTGGCGGTCGGTGAGTCCCTGGGCGCGAGTCAGGATCTGGAACACCGCGGGTTGGCTGCCGGGAAGCGATCGCACGATTCCAGCGTGGGATCCCGCCCAGACGGCCCGGTCCGGTCCCTCGGCGAGCGCCGTCACCTTGACGGGTTTCACTTCGCCTATGTCTCTGTAAACTTGCTGAACGCCACACCTATCGCCTTTTTCCCCAACCCGCATTAATGCCAAACCGCCGCGCGTGGCGGCCCATAGTCTTCCGTACTTATCCAGTAACAGCGCTTCCACCCATTCATTCGGCAGGCCGTCTTTCTCAGCGATGTGCTCGACGCCGCCGTCTTTGCCTATGACATAGATTCCGGTTGTAGTCGCCGCCCAAAGTCTATGGGCTGCGTCCTCGAGGACATTGGAGACTACGATCCGCTTTTGTCCGGGCGGGGGCGCAAGCAGCGGATGGCGACGGAAACTATGGCCGCTCAACATTTCGAACAACCCTCCGTCGGTGCCGCACCAGATTCTGCCGCCGGAGTCTTCCATTAGAGAGTTGATACTGTTCTCGCGTGGATTGTTTCCGGGGAGGTACGTCGTGAATGCGTTTCCGCTACCGCCCGCATGGAATTGGCAAAGACCGTGTGCGGTGCCGATGAGGTACTCGCCGGAGCGGGTCTCCAACAAAGCGTTCACCCAGGAGTGCGGAAGTCCTTCCGCGACGCCAAAGTCGACCATGTGGTAACCGTCGAATCGCGATAAGCCTTCCGGCGTGCAAAACCAGACGAAGCCGCGTGAATCGACGACGATGTTGTTGATGTGGTCGGCCGCCAGACCGTCGGCGGTAGTGTAGGACCGGATCGGCAGTAATTCGGCGATGAGACACAGCGGGAGGGCAACGGTCGCAACCGGAATTGCACGCCATGCCATATCGCCTCGGTTCTCTAGTTTACCCCCCGCCTCCGGCGGCGCGCATCAAAGCTGCTGCGGGCAATATCGATTTGCTGGGATCGTGGCGAGGCCCGATCCAATGCCTGGGGATGACGATGGGGTCCTGGGCTACGGCTTGCGGGCGCGTTGGCTAATGTCAGTCATTGCGATCGGCATCCGATCCCGCGATCGGGTTGATCTGCGCCAGGCGTGCGATAAAGCAGATGAAGAAGTGCATTGGAGAGTCAGATTCGAAATGAATAGGACTCTTCCAAAATCCCGTAAGAATCCCGACGCCACGCAACTTAAGCGTCAGGTTACGATCCGCATCGGCAACGTGGTGGGCGACCATGTCAAGAAAATGGCGGCCGAGCTGGGGACGCCGTATCAGGACCTCATCAAGCTGTTCTTAACCCGTATTTCTCACGTGTGGCCTAATGACGTGGCGCCTGCGCCCCTGCGTGCCGTGAGGAGACTCTTCCCGGCACCCCCGCAAGCGTGTGGACAGGCCGTCGAGGGCGGGCGCCGGCGGGAGTGCCGACGCGGCACGCAAGAGTGCGTGCGGCACGCCCTGACCACGGAAGTCTGTGAGAAATGCGGGTTAAGAGACTGCGGTATCCGGAAGCGGCCACGCACGATGGAATGGACGAGGATGCGGCGAAGGTCACAGAGGGGCAGTTAACTGGGATGGTCGAATCACCCGCGCGGCCTCCGTCGGTAACGCCTCGAACGTGCAAAGCCCCTGGGTGATGTGGTAGGCACGGGCAGATTCGAACTGCCGACCTGTCGCTTAGGAGGCGACCGCTCTATCCATCTGAGCTACGTGCCCGCGATCCTTTATTATATCGTTGCGTTGCGATAGCGCTTTAATCCCTTGCGGCCGATGTCGGTGCGGTAGTGCATCCCTTCGAAGTGGATCAGGTGCGCGGCCGCGTAGGCGTTGTCTATCGCGGCTGCCAGGTCCGGGCCGGAAGCGGTGACACCGAGGACGCGGCCGCCCGCGGTTTCAAGTCCCGCTGGGCCCTGCCGCGTGCCGGCGTTGAAGACCGTCGCGCCAGTGGCCTCGGCGGCAGCGATTCCCTGGATCGGCCGGCCGGCGGTAAAGGCGCCGGGGTAACCGCCGGAGGCCAACACGACGCAGACCGAGGGACCAGGCTTCCAGACCAGAGGGGCGGCGGGCAGTTCGCCGCGCGCGGCCGCCAGAAGGAATGGGGCAAGGTCGCTCGCGAGGCGGTGCATGATGGGCTGGGTCTCCGGATCGCCCAGACGGACATTGAACTCCAGCACTTTGGGTCCCGCGCTGGTCATCATCAATCCGGCGTAGAGAAAGCCGGTGAAGCCGGTGGCTTCGACGGTGGGGCGGATGATGCGGTCCAGGATCTCCTGGCTCTGATCCGCGGTGAGGATGCGGGAGTCGCAGTACGCGCCCATGCCGCCGGTATTGGGGCCAGTGTCGCCATCGAAGACCGCTTTGTGATCTTGCGTCGGTTCCAGGGGGACCACATTCCGGCCGTCGCTCAGCACGATGTAGCTGACCTCTTCGCCGGTTAGGAACTCCTAGATCACAAAGGGCG
>JBEKUO010000491.1:0-5884 GCA_049514955.1 Bryobacteraceae bacterium
GTCAATTTGCAGATCCAGGTTCCGGACGAGATCGAGCTGCCGCTGGAGCGTAACCGCATGGAGCGGGTCTTCGCCAACCTGGTGGGAAACTCCTTGGAAGCGATGCCGGACGGCGGCCAGATTTCAATCTCGGCCTTCGCCAAAGACGGCTTCGTGATGGCGGAAGTGCGGGACAACGGACCAGGCATCGCGCCGGAGATCCGCGACAGCCTGTTTGAGCCGTTCGCCAGCGCGGGCAAGAGGAACGGGCTGGGACTGGGGTTGGCGCTCTCGCGGCAGACCGTGCTGGACCACGGTGGCGACATGTGGGAGGAATCCGAGCCGGGCCATGGCGCTTGCTTCCATTTGCGGCTGCCGGTGGGGCAGATGGGACGCGGGGCGACGGTAAGCTCGGCTTCGGTCAGCGCGTAGGGCGGCATAGTTGCGGTCGGCTAGAGGGTGGCCGTGGGCGCTCGTGGGTCATCGGAGGTCCCGAGGGGGCCGTTTGTCGGCACCGCCGGCCATCGCCGGCGAAATGGCAAAAGGCGATCTTTCGTAGACTCGGATCATGGGGCAACTGTTGCGCTTGACCGCAATTATCGAACGAGAAGAGCCGGGATTTGTGTCGCTTTCCGGAACTCGACATCGCGGGCCAAGGCTCGTCAATCGAGGAGGCCAGAGCGAATTTGATTGAGGCGCTTTCCCTATTCTTCGAGACAGCGGACCCTTCCGAAGTTGCCCGGCGGCTAAACAGCGAAATCTTCGTCACACAAGTCGAGGCTCCGGTTGGGTAAGCTCCGCGTCCTTTCAGGGGACGAGGTTTGTCGAGTGCTCGAACGAAATGGATTGCGGCGGTTCGTCAACGTGGCAGCCATCGGATTATGCAGAAGCAGGTGGAAGACACGACAATCACCGTGCCTGTTCCGCTTCATGATCCGGTCAAGCGGGGCACACTCTCAAGCATCGTTAGACAGTCCGAATTGCCGAGAGCTCTCTTTGAAACCGGGGGATAAGGCTTGTGGTTTGACTGCGTTGTTTCGAGACGCCGACGAACCAACCGGGTGGGACACGCAGGCTCGGAAACCGGCCTCGGTCCTCTACATCCGATATTCTCCGGCTCTCATCTGAGTGTTGCCTCGTCGTAAGTCCGCCGTGCCAACGCCAGGAGCGCCCGCCGCGCCGCACGCAGATGCAGGCTACTTACGCAGTCTTCTGGCCGGCCAGAATTTCGATTGCCTTCTTCAGCAGCGGGTCTTCCTGCTTTTTGTCGGGCTGTTCGGGAGTCTCCGGCAGAGGCTCGCCGTTTTCGTCCAGTTCCACCTGGGTTTCAGGCTCGGCCATGACCGTCTGGGGCGTGACGCCCACATCCTGGATAGCCTTACCGTCCGGCGAATAGTACTTCGCTACAGACAATATGATCGCGCCGCCATCGTCCATGGTGATAGCCTTCCGCAAGGAGGCATCGCCGTATGTGCGCTCGCCCACCAACTCGGCGCGCTTATCCTCCATCAGGGCGGCAGCCGCGATTTCCGCGCCGTCCGCAGTGCCCCGGTTGGTGATGACCACCAGCGGCAGCTTGGTGATGTCCTTGGAAGCATCCGCCTGGAAGTCCTGGCGCGGTATCTTCTGACCCTGCAAATACGTGATCTCACCCTTGGACAGGAAGAGGTTTGCCAGCGCAATCCCCTCCTGCGGGCCGCCCACCGCGCAGTTTCGCAGATCCAGGATCAGCTTCTGCGCACCCTGCTTCTGCAGCGACTCGACGGCGGCAGCCACTTCTTTGGCCTTGCCTGATCCGAGCGTTTCCGGTTGAATATACCCTACCTGGTCGGCAAGCATTTTTCCGGTCACCGCGGGATACGTGAGGTTGGTACGCGTCAGCTTGATCTTCTGCGGCTCGGGACGCCGCACGCGCACCACCGTCAGCTCCACTGAGGAACCAGGCTCGCCCGCGAGCAGCAGGCTGGCATACGCCAGAGGCATATCACGCGTGGCCACGGCATTGATGGTTTCGAGCATATCGCCGGTGGCCAAACCCGCCTTTGCGGCAGGCGATCCGGGCACCGCCCCCACTACGCCGACGAACCCGAATTTTTTGGACAGCACCAGGCCCACATCGGCTTTATGCGCGTCCTTGTTCTTGAGGTAGTCCTTGTACTGGTCGGCGTTGAGATAGCTGGCAAAGGGATCGACGGATTCGAGCAGCCCGTTTAAAGCGCCCAGGGTGACGCTCTTCATGTCCGGCTCTTCCACGTACTCGCTTTTGATGCGGTGCAGCACCTCTGTGTATACACCGAGTTGCGGATACGGCCTATCGGTTGAGGCGCTCCGGCCGAGCACAGTGCCCAGAACCAGCACCAACGTGACGCATGTAGAGGTGGTCACCACCAGGTATTTGATACGGCTGTTCATAGATTTGAAATCCGAGGGACCCAGAGCCATTATAGCAGCCGCCGACAGTACGGCTCACCGCTTGGGTGGGATACCCTAGCGATTAGACGCCTATAGCTGTCTTTTGGTTGCTCGCCGCGTCCTCCGGGGGGCCTTCCCGGGTACCCTGTGGTGGGCCCGCTTCCTGGCCGCTGCTCTTCGATGGGCCCGAGTGGACGTTGTTCTGGTCCGACGGGCGGCTACCTGCAGAACAGCCGGGCGCTTCTCAGCGATGGAAGACGCGGCGAGATGGGGCGTCTCCGCCTGCGTTTGGGGCTGTTTTGGGGGCTGTACTTCGGGCACCTTTTGGGCTTGGAGGAGCATCTCCGGCGGGGAGGTTTCGCGAAGCGCTGCCAATAAGATGCCGGGTTGCACGAGGTCCATCTCCGGTAGGTCCGGCTCCGCGAGCTCGGGGTGGATTGCCGCGCCGCGTGGCTCATGCTGCAGGTCCGCAAGGATCGTCCCCGTGGCATGGCTCAGGTCGATGCGGGCCAGGTTGTGGTTGTACACGGCGGCGATCCGGTTATCTCGAGCGCGTTCCAGACGGGTCTGGGCGTCGGTGACTTCAAGACTGCTGGACATGCCTGCCTCGTAGCGGCGGCGGGCCTGCGTGAGTTCGTTCTGAGAGAGCCCGAGCCCGTCTTCCGCGACTTTTACCTGTTCTTCGGCGGAATGCAGGCTGTCGAGCGCCGTGCGGATTTCCAGCTCGATCTGTTCCCGCAGGTCGCCGGTGCGCACCCGCTCCTGGCGGAATTGCGAGGCCGTTTCGGCACGGCGGGCGTCGCGCCGGCCCCCGTCGAAGACGGGCACCCGCAGGGCAAAACCGTAGTCCCGGGTGGGCAGCAGCGACACGGTTTCGCCGTTGGTTCCCGTGCTGCCGTAGTCCGCGTAGGCCACCAGGCTCGGCAGGCGTTCGAACTTCACCGAATTGGCATTCAAGCCGGCCGCGGCTTCGCGCTGCTCTTGCGCTTTGACGTCGGAACGATTGTTCAGAGCCTTGGCTTGCGCCTGCTCCACACCGACCGCCTCTACGGGTTCGTAAGTCAGCTTGTCGGTGAGTTCTACGGTGGTGGCGAGATTCAAACCCATGGCACGTAGCAATTGCAGATAGGCCTTGCTGCGTTCATTCTGGACCATCAGGAGGTGCTGTTGCTCATTGGAGAGCTGCACCTTGGCGCGAGTGACCTCGATGCCCGTGCCCGTGCCGGCTTCCTTCTGGTTCTGCGACTGCTTCAGGACGGCTTCCGCCAACGCCACGTTGGCTTGATAGGCTTCTACGTCGGCGTCGGCGCGTAGAGCGGTCAGGTAAGCTCTGGCCACGGTGGCGGAGACCGAGTCGTCGGTGTTGCTACGGTCGTCTTTTGCGGCGCGCACCGCGGCGCGAGAGGCTTGGTACCGGCGGATGTTGCTGAAGTCCAATACACTTTGCGTGACCCGGGCGCGCACATCTACCGAGTCGAAGGGACCCACCACGCGCGGAATATCCTTGATGATACCGTTCAGCAGAGTTTTTTCGGTTGGGGCCAAGGGGCCGGTTAGACCGTTCTCGGCCTGCGTCAGCGTCTGGTTGGTGGCCAGGTCCAGACCCAGGGCGGCCAGGCTGCGCATGGCGACGGTTTGTTCGGCTTGGGCTTCCACATCGGGCAGAAAAGCCGAGCGCGCTTCCGCGGAACGGGACTTGGCTTGCTTGACGTTCTCATCGGAAAGCTGGATATAGGTGTTGCCTTCCGGAGAAAGAGCGATTTCGACCGCGCGCTTGAGAGTCAGTTGCAGGGGACCGCGCTGCGCCGGCCCTTCTCCGGCGAAGCACAGTACGGGGGATATCAGCAACAGCGGCGGCAGCAAGCTCCGGCGCACGAAGTCCTCCTGTGACTTATAAGTACGGAAGGTAACATGGATCTCAGTAACGCGAGTTATACAGTACGATTTATTTTCGATAGAATTGAATCGGAAGCGGAGAACTGAGCGAGAAATCGCTCGCTGGTTCGCATACTGTGAACTACGTGTGGTGGACTAAAGTTCACCACTAGGCGAGAGAACCTGCCTCCGCCGGCTGGACGGTGAAGTGAAGTTCACCGCGGCACGCTCAAACGTGCTCCACGGCGCGTTAGTGCTGCAGGGTGAAGTTCACCTCGATGTCGGTGGCTACCTCGACAGGATCGCCGTTGAGATAAGTCGGCTGAAAGAGCCACTGCTTCACCGCCGATATGGCTGCCGGAATCAACAATGGGTGCCCGCTGATGGCCCGCAAGTCCATGATGGCGCCGTCACGCGAGATCACCGCCTGGAGCCGCACGACACCGGAGATTCGCGCCGTTCTGGCCAGGGGAGGATAGACGGGCCGCGGACCGGAAATGAGCTTGCCCTCCTGGACCTTTCCGCCGACCTTGATGCGCGTAATCGGCGCAAGCTGCGCAGCCTGTTTCGCCGCTGCTCGTTCGGGCGGATCGGGAAGGGGCGTGGGCCGCCCCAGGCTGTCGATCACGGCGTTCCCCGATCCGGCCGGATTTCCCAGCCCTCCCGGCACTCCCACGTCGTTGCCCACGTTCGGATCGAAATCCGCATCCTGAATCATCACCACGTTTTTCGGTATCTGCGACGGCACCGACAAGACGCCCCGGCTGATCTCGAACGGAACGGGCTTGACCGGCTTCACGGCAGTCTGCGGCCGGTGTGCGGGGGCAGGCGCGGGCGGCTCCGGCAAGAGTTCGCTGAGAACGCGTAAGTGCGGCAGCGCCTCCGTGCTCACCAGCGGAACCAGAACCGCCAGCCCGATTAGGACGCCCTGCCCGACGAAGGAAAGTGTCACCGTCCATGGTTTTCGGGATCGTTGTGAGACACTAATGGCGTCGAACATTTTCTGCCTCCCTTGACTTATCGGATTGATCTCTGACCCAACTTATTCGACACCCGTGGGAGCGACTAAGTTCCCGAAGGCCACCGCCAGCCCCGCAGTTACGGCCGCCGGCCATAACGGGGAATGCTCCCGCGCCCGCTACAACCCTAGTCTCGACGCTTGCTCTCGATTACGGCACAGGTACCAACAATGCCTTGCCGATCACAGTCGTAAAGCCGTCCAACACATCCATGAAGCTCGAGACGAGCAACGGAATCGTACGGAGCTGCCAAAGGTGTTCGGCGCTTTGCCACGCCGACTCGCGGGCAGCACTCACATTCCAGGCGGCGATCGTATCTTCCAGATGAGAGATCGGTGGGAGCGCCCCACCGGGGAGGCGGACATTCAGTGTTTGCTTGGCGGATTCAATGAGGGTGTCAAGCGTGGAATTGAGTGACGTGTAATCGCCATAGTGCGTCCCACCGTGGTCTGGAGTTGTACCGGTGGCCTGACAGGTGGCGACGATGGCTTCAGGCAAGTCGTGATTTATATGGGCGTTAATGCCGGCCAACGCGAACTGAATTCGCGCGATTGCGGTCTGGTTGCGGCTCTTGAACAATACTTGCCAGCAATCGGCCG
>JBEKUO010000492.1:0-9014 GCA_049514955.1 Bryobacteraceae bacterium
TGGCGCCCAGGAGGACCCACCGCTGGTACAACGGCAACCAGCGATCTCCATGCTCGCGGAGGATAACGTCCGGCAGGGCTTCCTGGAGCAGGACCAGTATGAGCGGCTCCTGGAAGAATTGCCGGCCAATCTGAAGGCTCTGTTCGTGGTCGGCTATCACACGGGCGCCCGCAAGAACGAGCTGCGGCGCATCCAGTGGCCACAGGTGGACTTCGAAAGCGGACTGATCCGATTATCGGCAGGTCAGACGAAAACGAAGAAGGCCCGTACGCTCCCGATCTACGGCGACATGCGGCGATGGCTGGAGCGCCAGCGCGAAACCTGCCCCGCCGGGTCCGTGTGGGTGTTCCATGGCGCACAAAACCGACCGGTCGACAATCATCTCAACGGCTGGCCCGAAGCCTGCGAACGCGCTGGCGTGCCGGGGCTGTTGTTCCACGACCTGCGCCGCAGCGCCGTCCGCAACATGAAGCGCGCGGGCATCCAGGACAAAGTAGCCATGGAGATCACCGGGCACTTGACCCGGTCCATTTTCGACCGCTACAACATCGTGGACGTGGCCGATCTGGAGAGCGCTGGCAAAAAGCTGGAAGAATACGCCCGCCGCCGGAAGCGGGAGCGCGCCGCGCCGCTGAAGCGCGTGAAGTAGCGCACGGGATTAACAAACCCGTGCGAAACCTTCGAATTGAGGCCGAGAACCACTACAGAAACCACTACAGTGCGCCTGGAGCAATCTTAAGGTAAACTCAAAGGAGTCATATCTTTGCTGGAGTGGCGGAACTGGCAGACGCACGGGACTCAAAATCCCGCGACCTTCACTGGTCATGAGGGTTCGACCCCCTCCTCCAGCACCATCATTGCGTGCACGTTTCTCGCTTCCTCCTTGTATCGAATGGACCTTTGGAAGGCGCCGACTTCTCCAAAGCGATCCAAACTTCCGATGTGCCCTTCTGCGTGCACCAAGTCGAGGTCGGGGGTCGCTCGCCAGGTTGTACCGGTCGAAAAACAGAGCGCTTCTTGCATCCCGAGAAGTCTAGTTCATCATGTTTTCGGGAGCCCGCCGCACCGCCGTGCGCCTTAGTTTAGCTCGGCGGAGGTCCTTTCTTCGTGCGGAGCGTAGCTTGCGTCCACGATTTTAGGAAGTTCCTCACGGGCTCGCCGCCGCGGCGGAGGACGGAAGGCATCGCGGGAGCTGGGCATCCCAATCTGTGTCCCGATTTCCAGCCAGCGGCGCCTTTCGCCCGTGGATTGTCGACTTCCATCCGTCGAAAAGCCAGCCTTTACCGCGGCGCCCGGCAATCTTCCGAGGTGGATTGCGGAATACATGGGCCGCGTCAACTCCCCGACTGCGGGCTTTGAGCATCGCGCGTAAGCAGGCCCGGCGGGTGGGGCAGAACCGGGTAGGCCCAGTATCGCGGGCTGCGGCGGCCGCGAATGTCCCGATTCAGGTGAATGGGCGCCGGACGGCCTGCGCGATTGGACAAGGCACGGGCTCTGGTCGTTCTTTCTATCGCCCCGGGGCGGTTTGGAGTGAGTCGTGCTGAAAGAGGCCGGTTACTGTTTGGAGCCGGCACTCGCGCTTGGCGTCTTGCCAATATTGCCGATTAACGTGGCCTTCGAGGCAACCTGTTGACATCTCCACTTCGCGTGGCTCTCTTCGCCGATTGCTTCAGCGAGGCCAACGGAGTAGCTACGCTATGTAGACAGTTCGCCGCCTTTGCCAGCCGCCGGCAGCTTCCGTTCCTGTGTGTTCACAGCGGCCCTCGCACACAGATCGATCATCGGCGATCTTTCACGGCGGTGGAGATTAAACGAGGTCCAGCGGCATTTCCCCTGGACCATGATTTGTCCTGCGACCCCTTTCTTAGCCGCTACAAGAATTGGGTAACCGCGCAGGTTTTGCCGTTCCACCCGCATCTTTTGCACATCACCGCGCCGGGAGATATCGGGATCTTGGGCCTGTGGGTTGCGCACACCCTGCGGATTCCGCTGGTGGCGTCCTGGCATACCAACCTGCATGAGTATGCGGGCCGGCGCCTGAACAAGCTCTTTTCGCTTCTGCCGGATACCTGGCGGGAGCGCCTCTCGCTGACAGCCGAAGAGCAGAGCCTGCGCGCGTGCCTGCGCTTCTATGGCCTCGCCCGCTTCTTGCTCGCGCCCAACGAAGCGATGGTCCGTCTGCTCCAGGAGCGGACAGGCAAACCCGCATTCCTGATGGCGCACGGCGTCGATACCGAAGCATTTTCTCCACTACGGCGCTGCCGCCGCGACCGCTCGTTTTCGATCGGGTATGTGGGCCGCCTCACTCCGGAAAAGAATGTGCGCCTGTTTGTCGACCTTGAGAGAAGCCTCCTCGCACAAGGGCAGCGCAATTTCCGCTTCACCCTCATCGGTGAAGGAAACGAGAAGGCCTGGCTCCGCAAGAACCTGGAGTTTGGCGAGACGCCGGGCATTCTCCGCGGAGAGGCGCTGGCGGAAGCGTTTGCCAATATGGATGCGTTTGTATTCCCTTCCCGGACCGACACGTTTGGTCTGGTGCTGCTCGAGGCAATGGCTTCGGGCGTCCCGGTGGTGGTGAGCCCTGAGACTGGCGCTCGGGTGGGAGTAAGGCACGGTGTCACGGGGTTTCATGCGCCGGATTTGCGTTCGTTCACGGAGGGTATCCTGCAACTGATGAACAGTGAAGCTCTGCGGCAACGGATCGGGGCCGCGGCCCGTGTCTTTGCTTGCTCCAGAGTATGGAATGGCGTCTTCGAGCAGTTATACCGGACGTACGAGTGGGGGCTTGCAGCCACCGGCTGTAAGCCTGGCGATCGGGCAATCGCGGAAAGTCAGCCGACCGAATAGCGCCCCGATGCTCATTCTCCCATTTCTGTTGTTTGCGATTAACCTGCCTGCGATCCGGCAGGCGCCGGCTGGAACGCAAGTCCACATCCGGCTGACAACCACAGTGGGTTCATACGCGAGCCGGGCTGGCACGCGTGTCAGTGCCGTCTTGATCGCGCCCGTAATGGTGGACGATAGGACCGTCTTGCCGGCGGGGAGCGTGGTGTCCGGAAACGTCAAGAGGGCCGCACGCGTGGGACTGGGCATCCGCCATGAAACAGCCGCTCTCGACCTGGAATTCAACCAGGCGACCCTTCCCGGCGGCGATCCGGTTGCGCTTGTGGCGCGCGTAGCGGAGGTGGATAATGCCCGGGAGCACGTCACCCGCGATGGCAGGATACACGGCGTCCGGGCGACCGACAGCGGCTCTTACCACGTTAGCGGCTACATCAGGGATTTGCTCTTTCGCTGTGAGCTGCATGCTAGGATCGCAGAAGTGATCATCAAGGCCGCGGTCATCAACCTCCCGGAGCCGGAGATCTATTTGCCCGCGGGCGCCGAGCTCACGCTGACACTGACGGAACCCTTCTCTCTCGACTCCTCCATCGAAGAGCCGGTTCGCGCACTGCCCGCCGCCGAGCCCGAAGGCGAGCGCGAGGCCGAGCGCGAAGGCTTACACCGCCTGCTCGCTTCCATGCCGGGCCGGACATACGCCACCGCCCGCCAGCGCCCGGCGGATCTTACCAACGTGGTGCTGATCGGATCTCGCGATCAGATTGCCGCCGCGTTCGCCGCTGCCGGCTGGTTTGCGCCCAGTCCGTTGTCCTTTGGCCGCCGCGTGCGGTGGATCCGCGCGATTGGTCTGAGACGGGGATTCGATTCCGCGCCCATGTCTTCCTTGTTGCTTAACGGGGCGCCGGCGGACATGTCCTGGGAAAAGGGCCTGAACGACGTTTCCAAGCGTCACCATATCCGTTTGTGGAAGGCGGGCGATTGGGAGGGCCAGGACGTGTGGATCGGCGCCGCCACCCGCGACGTAGATTTTGGTTTCTTGCGGCCCGGCCGGCCCTTCGCGCACAAGATCGCTGCGGACGTCGATCAGGAACGCGACAAGGTCGCCTACGATCTGGAGTTTACGGGTTGTACGAACGCGCTGGTCTGGGCCGCGCGCACGAACGTCCCTAGAGTCACTGAGAACGGCACGGGGGACGCTATGACTACCGATACCAGGCTCGCGGTGGTCGAGTTCAACGACTGCCGCGCGCCACGCGTCTCGACCGAGACGATCGATACCGCGCCCGTGCCGATGCACGGCGGCAGAATGGCGCTGTTTGCGCGGCGGGAGATCCTCAGTGTCCGCAGCGATCTCCTCCGCAACAATTGGTATTGGCGAGGCTATGAGGCCAGCCGATGGACCGCTGAGCTTCTCCGCACACACGCGCGGGCTAGTTCCGGGCTCCGATCGTTTTTGAGCAGCTTCCGTCATTCGAGCCTCCAGCCACCATCCATTCAGACCGTGTCTATTAGACAATGAGGCGTCTTGCGCTGTCCCTCCTGATCTCCGGCATACTCTCGCCGCTTATCCGGCCAGACGTCGTTCCACAACAGCTCACTGTGCAACAAGTCCTCGCGCAAATGGAGGTGCGAGGCCAGGCCAGGTCTGCCTTGTTGGCCCATTACGTCTGCCTCCGCCGCTATGCTCTGACCAACCGGCGCTTCCACAAGTCGGCGGAGCTCAGCGTACGGATGACATACACAGATCCCGGACACAAGACGTTCGAAGTACTTTCCGAGCGGGGGGTGTCGATCATCCGGCAGCGCGTGCTGAGGAGAATGCTGGAAGCCGAGGAGGAGGCCAGCCGCGACGGGATTCGGGAGAACGCGCAGATTACGCCGCGGAACTATGACTTCCACCTTGCCGGCTCTGAGATGCAGCAGGGCCGTCCGGCGTACGTTCTGGAGGTCAATCCCAAGACGGTGAATAAGTTCACGATTCGCGGCCGCATTTGGGTGGATTGCGAGGATTTCGCAATCGTACGCGTCGACGCGGCTCCCGCGCTCGCCCCTTCCGCCTGGATTCACAACATTCACGTCGTTCAGCAGTACGCGAAGGTGGGGCCGGTATGGTTGCCTCTCTACAATCACTCGATGTCCGACTCGTTCTTTTTCGGGCACACCGACGTCGCCATTGATTCTTCGGACTACCAGATCACGGAGAAGAGGTGATCGCGGGCGAGTGCGGAGTTCGCGTCGAAGGCGTGGCCCGTGTATGGAGACGACGCCACAACGCTTCGTTTTCGCGTTCGCTTCGACCCATGCTTCATGGCTGGGCCTCATCCAGAATCAATTCAGCAAGATGACTCGATCGATGCTGCGAGGGATTTGCGTCGCCAGCAAGCCAGGGCTGACCGGCCGCATTCATCAATACTTCGGGCCGTTCGCCAGCGGAGTCGTTTCGCATCCGGCGCCCTCTGGCCTGGCGTGCGGTCCAGCCGGTACCGCAATGCGGGAATCGTGCCGCGGCTCACCAACGTCTCTGTTTCGGCGGTAGCATAGCTGGGCGGCGTCAGCCGGATTTCACGGCCAATCTGCCGGTCCGGAGTGACGATCTTCTCGGTAGAGGATGAGGACAGCATTAACTTCCTCACGATGGAAATGGTCGAGAGACCGAGGCGTTCGTCGCTGCGCACAAGAAGGCATCGTGCATCGCGACCTGAAGCCCGCAAATGTGAGGCTGACCGCACCCAGCGCCTGCGTCTCCTCGTCCCCTACTCCGGCTGAACGCCTGCACGGCGTTTAATGTTAGGGCGGTCGTGCCGAGTCGCGCAGTACCCGGTCAGTACTGAAGTGACTGTCTTCGAGGCCTTGCCGTTCTATATCCTGGAAGTCGACGAGAGATCGCGGCGCAGCGGCGGGCCGCAACCGTTGCGCTTCGTGCCTGAGGAGATTTCGTCGAGGAAACGCTGAATTGCCGGAACACTCCAGTACGGAGCTTTTTTGGGCGCCGTGCTTGCCCTTCTCCGGACCTGCCACATGGCGGGAGATCGGAATCGAGCCGAACGCAAACTGAGAGCGGTGACCGCATATCTCACCTGGGCCGGCGCCTTGGGGATGGCGCTCACCGGTGTGACGCAAGCGAGCGAACCCGCTGAAACTCAAGGCTTGCCTCTCGAGGAGTCGGCCTCCATACGCTATGCCCTCGCCGTTCCCGGCGTTGACATGGGAGCGCATATCAATGCCTTATATCGCAGCCTGCCGGCCAGCGGCGGGGTCATCGTCGTGAAACAGAGCGCTGCTTTTGCGACGCCCATCGTCTTTGGAACCAACGATAAGCCTGTGCTTCTTACCGGCCTTCCCGCCGATATGGTCACGCTCACCTACACAGGGCTGGCCGGAACCGCCCTCACATTCGATTACGGCACTCACCACCGCATGGGTCACGGCATGCGGGATCTGACCCTCACCGGTCCCGGCAATTCGACAGACACGACCGGTGTTGTCTTTGGCGGCGAAAACGGAGCCGAGGGCATCGATTTTCGCGATTTCAAGATACAGGGTTTTGGCGCCAACCTGAAGATGGGTTCACACACCTGGCTGGCCTATTTTCAGCATGGAATGGTGCGCGATGGAGGCATCAATCTATTGCTGGTCTGCGGCCTCGTGGAAGCCGGTGAACAGATCGTTTTCAACCATGTAACCTTCGCCGACGCTCCGGCCCCGCACAGCAACAGCGTATGGGTTCAGGGCGGCGGCCAAGAAGTTATCTTTACCGATTGCTCATTCGATCAGGCGCAACTTCGAATCGGCAACGGCGCAGTCTCGGCGGCGCAGATCGTGGTGAAGGGCAGCCACTTCGAAAATTCAAATCATGCCTGGCCCGGATCGGTCAACTACGATTACGTGGTGGTGGATAACAACCCCGGCAACTACTTGCGGCTTACCGACAGCTACTTTCTGCAAGGCGCCCCCACCAACGGACCTACACAGTTTCTCTCTGCCTGGGGCGGCAAAATCTGGATGTGCGGGATCGGAATGTACACTCCAGCGGGCTCTCCCATGAAGTATTTCGCGGTGTTGTGGAACAGCGCAACCGTGGACATGTACGGTTTCTACGATCTGAGCGGTAACATCAGTGGCCAGCCGTGGGGCCCTGGCAAATGAAGAAGCCTGTCTGACACACCCTTGCGGCCGGGTCGCCCAACCTGACCTCCGCCCTCCCGTTTACAAACCGGCCAACAGCGTCGCGGACGCCTGGAGTAACATAAACGGATGGCGCGGACAGCATGCCCTCGGACCGCCTGAAGGCCACGCTGGACCTCCCACGACACCATCGCAGGAAGGTCGCGCCGATGTTTCAACTGAATGAAGCGCCATGCCGCTAACCCACGACGACCTGCGGCGCTTCACCGTCGCCCGCAGCCTCTTCCCGCCCACCACGCTAAAACGCGCCCTCCATACGTTGGGCTTTGTGCAGGCCGATCCGATCCGCGCGCCGGCCCGCGCCCAGGACCTGACGCTGCGCCATCGCGTCAAAGACTACCGCGCCGGCGACCTCGAACGCCGCTACGCGCAGCTCGGCGTCGAGGAAGATTTCTTCGTCGTCTATGGCTTCGTGACAAGAGCCATACAGGCGCTGATGCATCCCCGCTCGGTTATCGGCGTACCAGCCGAAGGCCGGCACCTCTGGTCCGCGGCACGCAGGAAGCAGGCGCAGCTCCTGCTGGAGTTCGTACGCGAACGCGGCGCGGTACACCCGCGCGAAGTAGACGACCATTTCTCGCACGGTACGGTGACGAACTACTGGGGCGGCTCGTCGAACGCCACAACCCATCTGCTCGCCGCCATGCATTACCGTGGGATGCTGCGCGTGGCGCGGCGCCAGGGTGGCATCCGCATCTACACCGCCCACCAGCACGGGCTCGAACCGGCGGACGCAGCCGAGCGCCGCGCGCGGCTCGACGTGCTGGTGGATGCGGCGGTGCGCATCTACGCGCCGCTGCCCGCTGCCTGCCTGTCGGACCTTGTCCGCCGGCTGCGCTTTGCCGTGCCGCAGTGGCACGAAGAGTTGAAGGGTGCCTTGCAGCGGGCGAAACAGCGGCTCTCGCATGCGCGCGTCGATGGCGTCGACTGGTATTGGCCGGCCGAAGAAGATCCGGCGCGCAGTGCCCTGCAAGGCACGGTGCGCTTGCTGACGCCCTTCGATCCCTTGGTGTGGGACCGCGACCGCTTCGAGTTGTTGTGGGGCTGGACGTACCGTTTCGAAGCCTACACGCCCGCGCCCAAACGCAAGCTCGGCTACTACGCTCTGCCGCTGCTGTGGCGCGACCGCGTGATTGGCTGGGGCAACCTGGCAGTGAAGAACGGTGAGCTTAAGTCTGAGCTCGGCTATATCGAATCGCCGCCGGCCGATCGCGTCTTCAAGCGCGAACTCGATGCGGAGTTGGATCGCATGCGAGCCTTTCTGGATCTCGAATCCTGAGGGCATCTTGCAGAAATGCCCGCCGCCGCCCAGCACCAATTGGCGCCCGCGACGGGATCGAGAAGAGCCAGCTCACGAATCGCGCCGTAGTGAACATCCGCCGGTCTCGTACGCAAGCGATGAAATCCGGGCGCATGCGCGCATCCGCACCGCCTACTTCCGCGCCGCAGCTTGTCCAGCGGATCTCTACGCCCATGGACTGGAAGACGTAGCTGGCCTCGGCCTTGGTATGCTCGATCACGTGAGCCGGTAAGTCGCCCATATTGCACCAGTAACTGCCTCTCATATCCTCCTCACCCAACGGGAATCGCAACTTGCTCGAATCCTGCTGTGACACCCGGCAAGAACGCCATAATTCGTGTACAGACTCAACAGCCAGGAATAATTTTTGTGGAATCGAGGGGCCCGAGCCGGTAACCGCCCTTGACAGCTAGAACCGGTTATTCATTGGCATGGCTCCCCGGCGTGCCGGCCTACTGCAGAATTTCCAGCAGTCGAAGCCGCGCAACGCGCCACTGGCGGCGGACCGAGCGGCTCGAGATGCCCAGGATTTGCGCAACCTCGGTTTCGGTGAAGCCGCTGAAGTACCGCATCTTGACGAGTGCCGCCAATCCGGGGGACCGCACCGCCAGATCGTCCAGGGCGGCCGCGACAGCCCGGGCCGCGCCGCCATCGTCTTCCGGCGCAGACGTTGCGTCATTCCATTCGA
>JBEKUO010000493.1:0-10778 GCA_049514955.1 Bryobacteraceae bacterium
ACTTCTCTTAGTATTCAGAAGTATAAGACTGTTATATCTGTAATGCAAATCCACATAGCGGATTGAACCGCAGAACCATCGTTCTGCGACCTAAACGATAAATGTCGCTTGCCGATAGTATTAACCGGCACTCAGCAGATAATCAGAGGTTAAAATACTTGACTGCCATACCGCGGCGGGTTATGATCGTCTTTCAGTCCAATCCGAAGTCCGAAGTCTCGATCGGTTCAAAAGGAGCTATATCGCAATGCCCGAAACCGTAGAAGTCCGTCATACGTTGAACGAGCCGCAGGCTCGCCAGCTCGCTAACACCAGCAAATCGGTCCCCATGATGGAGCAGATCACGCCGCGCTGGCTGGTCGCCTCGCTCTCCTGGGTGCCCGTCGAAGCCGGCGTCTACCGGCTCAACAAAGTCAAACCCACGCGCCCCGGGACCCGCACGATCGAGTGTCACGCGGACGTGGAGCTCGACCTGCCCGAGATCTATGTCGATTACGAGGAAAAGCCGCGCGAATACACACTGACCGCGGTGACCAGTATTCTGGATGTGCAAACCCGCATCTCCGATCTGTACCGCAGCCCGCATGACCAGATTCGGGAGCAGTTGCGCCTCATGATCGAGAAGGTCAAGGAGCGCCAGGAAGAAGCGCTCATCAACAACCGCGAGTATGGCCTGCTCAACAACATTGCACCGGGAATGAAGGTAAAGGCCAGGCACGGCGCGCCCACGCCCGACGACCTGGACGAACTCATCGCCAAGGTATGGAAGGAGCCTAGCTTCTTCCTGGCGCATCCCCGCGCGATTGCCGCTTTCGGGCGCGAATGCACCTATCGAGGCGTGCCGCCGCCTACTGTGACGATGTTCGGTTCCCCATTTATGACTTGGCGCGGGATCCCGCTGATCCCCTCCGACAAACTTCCCTTAAAGGCGCAGACCACCGACATCCTGCTCATGCGTACGGGCGAGAAGAAGCAGGGCGTGGTTGGGCTGTTCCAGCCCGGGCTTCCGGGAGAAGTATCGCCCAGCCTGTCGGTTCGTTTCATGGGTATCGACCATAAGGCAATCGCCTCCTACTTGATTTCGCTGTATTGCTCAGTCGTGGTGCTGACCGAAGACGCCCTCGGCGTACTAGAGAACGTCCATGTCGACCAATATCACGAGTACAAGTAACGGCGCGGGCTCCAACGGATCCAAATCGACCGCCCCAAAGTACCCGTTCGGCACGATTCCGCTGCCCGATCCCGCCGTGATCGAGAGGCTCGCGAATGAGTTCTTTCTGGTGATGCCGAAGGACCTCGCGGATGGCGCGGACGAGGCTCCGCCAGCGCCCGAATCGGAGGAGATTCCCGTTTTTTCGTTTCAAGAAGCGCCTAGCATGGGGGCGGCGTCTCCGAGCGTACCTGCGTCACCTCCGCCGTCTCCTCCCGGGCCATTGACCGAAACCGATCTGCGTGCCATCGCGGCATCCTTGGGGAGCTCGGCGGTGCAGGCGCCGGGCGTTCCTGGCGCAGCTCCTTCACCGGTTCCCGGCTTGCCGCCGGCTTTCCCCGCTGAGGGAAAAGTATCGCCAATCGCCATGGCTCCGACTTTACCGCCCGGAGCCGAGCTATTTTCATTTCCAGGAGCTTTGGCGGCGCCTTCGTCGCCCCCCACCGCCCCGCCAACCGGAGCCGATCTAGCTGCCGTCCCGCCTGCGAGCGCACCGGCAGTGCCTGGTTCGTCGCCGTACCTTCCGGAAGGGGAAAAGGGTGCGTCTCCGGCGGCTGCGCCGGTATTACCCCCGATCGGTGAGATGTTCTCTTTTCCACGTGTGCCGGGGATGCCGAACGGCCCAGGCATAGAAACGATCCCTAACCTCGCAGCTCCGTCTGCGTCGCCGTCCGCGGCGCCGCCACCACACGATGTGAAAGGGGTCGCGCCCGAAGTGCCCGGCGTTCCGGCAAATGGTACATCCGGTTTGCCCGCCTCGTTCGCTGGTGAAGAAGCGGTATACCCGGGTGCTCTCAGGCTGTTTCCATCGGTCGGCGAAATGTTCTCCTTTCCCGGTGTGCCTGGCGTGCAGTCCGCGCCGGGCACGCCGGCGCTGCCTTCGTCACTACCAACTGAAGCGGATCCACGAACGGCGGTTCCGCCTCCGGCTGTGCCCGGCTCAGCCAATCCGGCCGCGACCGCGACCACCACCCAGCCTTCCGGCTTTGAGGCGTTCGAGTTCCACCCGGACTTTGCGCCGGAAGAGATGGGGATCGCCAAGCGCCCCTTCGATGCGCGGCTGATCCGCCAGGATTTTCCGATCTTGCAAGAGCAGGTGCATGGACACCCGCTGATCTGGCTGGACAGCGCTGCCACAAGTCAGAAGCCCAATGCCGTGATTGACCGCCTGGCGTCGTTCTACCGGCACGAAAACTCCAACGTGCACCGCGCCGCCCACACACTCGCCGCGCGGGCCACGGACGCCTACGAAAGCGCGCGCGAGAAAGTGCGCCGCTTCCTGAACGCTTCTTCCACGCGCGAGATCGTCTTTGTGCGCGGCGCCACCGAGGGCATCAACCTGGTCGCCAAGAGCTGGGGCGCGCGCAACGTCGGCAAGGGCGATGAGGTTCTCATCACCTGGCTGGAACACCACGCCAACATCGTCCCGTGGCAGCAACTGTGTGCCGAAAAGGGCGCCTGCTTGCGGGTGGCGCCGGTCGACGACAGCGGCCAAGTGATCCTGGAGCAGTACGAGAAGCTCCTCTCGCCGCGCACCCGGATTGTGGCATTCACCCACGTGTCAAACGCTTTGGGGACCATCACCCCGGCGCGCGAGATGACGGAGATGGCCCACCGCCACGGCGCGCTTGTACTTATCGACGGGGCCCAGTCTGTCCCGCACATGCGGGAGGACATGCAGGCTCTGGATTGCGACTTCTTCGTATTCTCCGGGCACAAAATATTGGGGCCCACGGGAATCGGCGTGCTCTATGGAAAGTCCGCCATCCTCGACACCACTCCGCCGTGGCAAAGCGGCGGCAACATGATCGCGGATGTCACCTTTGAGAAAACCGTCTATCAACCGGCTCCGGATCGTTTCGAGGCGGGGACGGGCAACATCGCGGACGCGGTCGGTTTGGGCGCCGCGCTCGATTATCTGAGCGAGATCGGGATTGAGAACGTGGCTCGCCACGAGCACGAACTCCTGACCTACGCGACTGCCGGGCTCCGCACGGTGCCGGGCCTGCGCATCATCGGTACCGCCGCGGAGAAGGCCGGCGTGATCTCTTTCGTCATCGACGAGATTCGGGCCGAGGATGTGGGCATCGCGCTCGATCAGGAGGGCATTGCCGTGCGCGCCGGCCACCACTGTGCCCAGCCCATCTTGCGCCGCTTCGGGCTGGAGGCTACCGTCCGGCCGTCTCTGGCGCTCTTCAACACCACCGAGGATATTGACTGTCTGGTGGCCGCGCTGCTGCGCATACAGGCAGGGCGGGGCCATCGGAAGCTATGATCGCTACGAAGGACCCCGCGGCCCGATGATCTTCAAGCAGCATTATCTAAGCTGCCTGGCGCACGCTTCGTACCTCATCGCCGATGAGCGCACACGGGTGGCGGCCGTGGTCGATCCGCAGCGGAAAGTGGATCGGTACCTGGAGGATGCCCGCGACCAGGGGCTCGATATACGTTACGTGTTTCTGACACACGCGCACGCCGACTCCATCGCCGGCCACCTGGAGCCGCGGAGCCGTGGGCCGTGCTCAGGGGCGACACGTTGTTTGTCGGAGATGTGGGTGGGCGGCATGCAGGCTTGGATTGCCGTCGAGCACGCACGAGTTTAGAATGCGAATCTTATGTCCAACATCTATCAAGATAATTCTTTGAGCATCGGCAGGACTCCGCTGGTGCGGCTCAACCGACTGACACAGGGACTCAAGGCCACCGTGCTGGCCAAGATCGAGGGACGGAACCCGTCTTATTCCGTCAAGTGCCGCATTGGGGCATCCATGATCTGGGACGGCGAGAAGAGAGGCGTCCTGAAACCGGGCATCGAAATCGTGGAGCCTACCAGCGGCAACACGGGGATCGCCCTGGCGTTTGTGGCGGCCTCGCGGGGATATGCGTTGACGCTCACCATGCCGGAAACCATGTCCATTGAGCGCCGTCGCGTGCTGGCGGCCTTTGGCGCCAAGCTGGTGCTGACGCCTGGCGCCGGAGGGATGTCCGGCGCCGTGCGGAAGGCCGTCGAGATTGCGGAATCCGACCCCGAGCACTACTTTCTGCCGCAACAGTTTGAGAATCCCGCCAACCCTGCTATCCACGAGAAAACCACCGGCCCGGAAATCTGGGACGATACGGATGGCGCCATCGACGCCCTGGTTTCAGGCGTCGGCACGGGCGGAACCATCACCGGCGTTTCGCGATTCATCAAAAAGGCCAAGGGCAAGCCTATCGTCTCGGTGGCCGTGGAGCCGGCCGCGAGCCCGGTGCTGACGCAGCAGCGGGCGGGTCTGCCGCTCCAGCCGTCGGGCCACAAGATCCAGGGCATCGGCGCTGGCTTTGTGCCGAAGATACTCGATCTATCGCTGGTGGATAGGATCGAGCGGGTCACTAATGAGGAAGCCATCGAATTCGCGCGTCGGCTAACGATGGAAGAGGGCATTCTCTCCGGGATCTCCTGCGGCGCGGCAGCGGCGGTTGCGATCCGTCTCGCGAAAGAGGACGAGTTCGCGGGGAAAACGATCGTGACCATACTGCCCGATTCCGGCGAGCGATACCTTTCCACCGTGCTGTTTGAGAATTTGGCCGCGGCCGGGACGTAGGCTGGCTGGCACAAGCACCAACCACGGCGGGGAATGCCTATGGATCTGCAAAAAATGAACACCCTGTCCCTGACGTTTGGCAAGGCACTCGAGGCCGGCCTCAGGGGTGGAGATAAGAGCTTCGAGCTCCCCAGCCGGAGAGAAGTGGCGGAAATCTGCCGCCGCTACACCAAAGGCTTGTTTCCCCTTTTCTACCACAGCGATCGCGGCAGCAATTTTCCCCGCCAGGCGCGCGTGTACCTCAAGGACATCGAGAAACTCCTGACCGATCATGTCTGCCGCGCTACCCATCTGGAGTGCCACTGTCAGGGCAGAAGGGTGCCGGCCGGGCTCAAGAAAGCGGCCCGGGAACGCGTGGAATTAGCCCTCGAGAGTTTGCCCGAGCTAGCCCGCCTGCTTGCCTCCGACGTCGACGCTGCGTTCTCTAGCGACCCCTCCGCCGCGGGTCTCGAAGAAGTGTTGCTCAGCTTTCCTTCCATCCAGGCTATTACTGTGCACCGCCTGGCGAATCGGCTCTATCACCTGGAAATCCCTTACATTCCGCGCATGATGACGGAAGCCGTGCACAGTTACACCGGCATCGACATTCACCCCGGCGCCACCATCGGCGAATCGTTTTTCATCGACCATGGCACAGGCGTCGTGATCGGAGAGACGGCCACTATCGGGAACCGGGTCACGCTCTATCACGGTGTCACATTGGGGGCCTTTAATCCGCTGGTCAAGGACGATCTGGGCCAGTTGCGCCGCGGCCACTCCAATAAGCGGCACCCGGACCTGGAAGATCACGTTACCGTGTATCCGAACGCGACCATACTGGGAGGCAACACGCGTGTCGGGCATCATAGCGTGATCGGAGGCAACGTCTGGTTGACCCAGTCGGTGGTGCCCTACAGCAAGGTCGTCGAGAAGGATCCCGAGCTCCTCATCCACAACGGAAGCCCGGAGTCGCTAGGTGTGTTCAAGTCCGCCGGCGCGGGCATATGATTCGCCCGCCAGCAATTCCTGAAGCGCAGTCACCAGCTTGGGACCTATCTGCTGGATCTCGGCGGTATGCGAGCTACGATCACCTGCCGCCGGTCGTGCTCGCTGGCCCGGCGAAGCACCATGCCGTTTGTCTGCATGCGATCGATTAATTCCACGGCGCTGTGATGGCGAACCTGCAAGCGCTCCGCCAAGTAGCCGATCGTCGGGCCATGGGTTTTTCCGTCGAATCCCTTTATGGCCAGCAACAACTGGTGCTGCTGCGGCTCCAGGCCAAGGGCCCGCGCAGCCTTCTCGCTGAAATGCTGAAACTTGCGGATTTGGTAGCGGAACTCCGAGAGCGCCCGGAACTGCCCCAGCGATATGTCTTCGGTATCTTCGGTGTGCAAACGAACCCTTTGGGTAGTGCAACGGCCCCCTCTTCCGCTCTTACGGCCGCAGATCAGTCTAGTGACTCTATAGACTATAGTCGAATGCCATACGGTCGTCAAGTGCTTATTTCGCATTGGAAAATGCAGACCTTGGAGAAGACCGCTGGGCTGGGTACGCCGTCTGATATCCTTAAGAGTTAAGGACCCGCCATGCATATTCGAAAACAAAGACTACTAACGCCTGGCCCTACGCCCCTCTATCCGCCTGCCTTGCACGCCATGATGGCGGCGGATATACACCACCGCACGGAAGACTTCCGGAAGGTGTACCGGTCCGCGCTCGCGGACCTTAAAGAGGTGATGGGCACTTCGCATGATGTCCTCATGTTTGCCGCCTCGGGCACCGGGGCGATGGATGCCGCCGTATCGAACCTGTTCTCGCGCGGCGATAAAGTGATCGTGTGCGTCGCCGGCAAATTCGGCGAGCGCTGGGCGGAGATCGCCAAAGCCTACGGGCTGGATGCAACCGTCCTTTCGGTGCCTTACGGCGATGTAGTCACGCCCGAGCAGTTGCAGACTGCCCTGGCAGCCGCGCCCGCCACCCGCGGCGTGTTCGTGCAGGCTTCCGAGACCTCTACTGGCGCGGCGCACGATGTCGAAGCCATGGCGCGCGCCGTCGGCAAGACCGGCGCCATTTTCGTGGTGGATGCCATCACCGGCCTCGGCACGATGCCGCTCGATATCGACGGCTGGGGGCTCGACGTGTTGATTGGGGGCTCGCAAAAAGCCTTCATGATCCCGCCCGGACTCGCCTTCATGTCCATCAGCCCGAAGGCCTGGAGCTTCGCCGAGACCGGCTCGCTGCCCCACTATTACTTCAACCTGAAGAAGGAGAAGAAGAGCGGCGACGCGGGTGAATCGAGCTGGACGCCCTCCACCGCGCTGATTCTGGCGCTGGCGGAAGCTCTGAAATACGTGAAGCAGATCGGCATGCCGAAGCTGATCGAAAACGCCCAATTGCTGGCGCGCGCCACACGCGCCGCAGTCGAGAAGCTGGGCCTGGAGCTGTTCGCGCCGCACTCACCGGGCTCTTCCGTGACTGCAGTGAAAGCGCCGCGCGGCCTGGATTCCGGCGTGATCGTGAAGGAATTTCGCAGCCGCTTCGGCGCGGTGATCGCCAACGGGCAAGGCTCCATGAAGGGGCAGATTTTCCGCATCGCGCACCTGGGCTACTTCGATTTCCTCGACCTGTTCGCGGTCGTCGCCGGACTCGAAATCATCCTGCACGCCAACGGTTACCCCGTGGAATTCGGAAGAGGCGTCGCCGCCGTCGAGAACGTTTATTCCGAGGTCGCGGTAGCGCCCCAAGCGGTGGGCGCTTGACGTTTGCCAGCACCCAGAACCCAGAACCTGTGACCATTCTTGTAGCCGAACCGCTCGCCGAAGCCGCGGTTGCTCTCCTGCGGTCTCAGCCAGGCTGGACCGTCGTAGTTTCCAGTCCCAAGGAATACTCGAGTCACCTGGCGGAAGCCGATGCCCTTATCGTGCGCAGCGCCGTGCAGGTGAATCAGTCGGTGCTCGACAAAGCGCCGAAGCTGCGGGTGATCGGCCGCGCGGGAGTGGGCGTCGATAACGTCGATCTGGAAGCCGCCACCGCGGCCGGCGTCCTGGTGATGAATACACCCGGAGGCAACGCTATTTCCGTAGCGGAGCACACGCTGGCCCTCATGCTGGCGATGGCCCGCCATGTTCCGGAAGCCACGGTATCCACGACCGGCGGCAAGTGGGAAAAAAAGAAGTTCATGGGGAGCGAGCTGCGCGGCAAGTCGCTGGGCATCGTCGGGCTGGGCAGTATCGGCCGCGAGGTGGTGAAGCGCGCCCGCGCTTTCGAGATGCGGGTGATCGCCCACGATCCTTACGTGACCTCGCAGCTCGCCAAGGACCTAGGGGTCCAACTGGTGGACCTGGCCACCCTCTATGCAGAGAGCGATTACCTGACCCTGCACGTGGCCCTCACGCCCGAGACGGACCGCATGCTCTCGCACGACGCGTTCGCGCGAATGAAGCCCGGGGTGCGCATCGTGAACTGCGCGCGCGGGGAGTTGATCGACGAAGAAGCCCTGCGCCAGGCGATCGATTCGGGCAAGGTGGCTTCCGCGGCGCTGGATGTCTTTCCGGTGGAACCGCCGCCGGCCGGATACGCGCTGTTCGCCGGAAATAAAGTGCTGGCTACGCCGCACATCGGCGGCTCTACCGAGGAGGCGCAGGAGATCGTGGGTGTGCGCATCGCCGAGCAGGTGGTCGAATACCTGCAAAACGGCGTGGCGCTGAACGCCGTGAACATGCCGGCGCTTTCGCCCGAGCTGTACCGCGCGCTCGGTCCTTATATTAATATGGCCCAACGCCTGGGCAACTTCGCCGCGTACATCGCCGCCGGACATCCGCGGACGGTGCGCTTGGCCTATTTCGGCCGCATCGCCGAGAACAACACCAACCTGTTGCGGAATGCCGGCCTGGCGGGCTTGTTGAACCGCTCCGTCTCCGAGCGCGCCAACCTGATCAACGCCATGCAGATCGCCGTGCAGCGCGGCTGGAATCTGGCCGACGGCGTCACCGTGGTGGAGGGCGCCGTGCTGCTGGGCAACCCGCGGCTGATCCAGGTGGATGGCATCTATTGCGAAGCGCCGCTCTCCGGCCATCTGATCTTCATGAAGAACCACGACGTGCCCGGCGTGATTGGGCATGTCGGCACGGTGCTGGGCCGCAACAACATCAATATCGCGAATTTTTCGCTGGGCCGGGGCGAGGTCCCCGCCGCGCCGGGCGAGCCGCTGGAAGCCCTGGCTGTGGTTTCCGTCGACACGCTGGTTCCGGAGGCTGTGCTCATGCAGCTTCGCCAGAATCCGGCGGTGAAGGTAGCCCTCGCGGTCGAGTGCGCGTAGCGCCCACCCTGGGCTATCGCGCGTGCTGTTCGGCGGAGCCGCGTTCTCGGTCGAACGACTTGGCGGCGATCTCAGGTTCCTGGGCATCCACCCCGCAGAATCGCCAACCGAGGCGTGGCTTTTCCCAACCCAACGTCGCGAGAACCTGTCAAGTCATCGTTTAGTTAGGGGGAGTTCGTGGAAACGCCGCTAGTCGCCCGGCTTTGCCAACTCCTCGGGCCGCAACGGCGCGCGTGCGCCACGCCGGATGTGCAATATCCAAACTGTGTGCCGTTCTTCATCAACCTCAAAAATGATGCGGTAGAGCCTCCCTGGTTTCCCGTATAGGAGGCTGCGGATCTCGCGGTGCGATCTCCTGGCTTCCGGCGCTAGCGGACATCGGCGTGGGCTGTGATTGAGCGAGTAGAGACAATCCATCAGTCCTTCGAACCATTCAGGACCTCGCAGCGCCGCTCTTTCAATAACCCATCGATAGAGACTTTCGGCGTCGGCCTTCGCGGAGTCAGCGAGAACGACGCGGTATTCCATGCCTCTTCCGGAAGTCCTTCTCGAATTTTTCGACGGGCGTCACTTTCCCAGCCTCCACGTCGGCCAAGCCGCGCTTGATCCCTTCGAGAGCCTCCATGTCGTCTATGTAGTTGAGCAGCCTCTGGTAGGATGCGGCATCCTGGACAACAATTTCTGCCTTGCCGTTGATTGTGAGGACCACTGGATTGCCAGTCTCGCGCATCCGTTCAAGGAACTCCCGGCTGTTCCGTTTGAAATCGCTCAAGGATTGGATATCCTCGGCGATGTCGAGCGTGGGGCGTTGAATTTGCATTCAATTTGATGCTACCACGGCGATGCACGGGCCGAAGCCGTCAATTTCTGAGCGGTAGAAAGCGAGGGCATCACCGGCAACCTCGCTAAATCGCATTGTCCGTAACCTACCCCCGGTTGGCGGGCGATCGACCGCGCCGGTGCCCGAGGCTGTGCTCACGCAGCTTCGCCAGAATCCGGCGGTGAAGGTGGCTCTCGCCGTCGAGTGCGCGTAGGAGCCGGTTTACCGGCCCTGCCCTCGACAACATCCGTTATCCATCTGCCCTGTAGATTTTCGGAGGCGCTGGTCTGCCCGTCCGTAACCCATAGCACTGTATATAGATAAAATCCTTGACGAAACACTATATGTTGGGGCATTATTACGGAGGTGCGACAATAAGAGGAGGGAGCCCTAATGGGACAGCTTGCCGTCGATTTGAGTGCCAAAATGGAGTTGTTGAAAACAAAAGAGCAAAAGCCCAGCCGCGCGGGGGTTGCCTTCCCCCGTTATTTCACGGCCCGCCTGGAGCCGGGGAAGACGCCCTACGACGAAGTCCAGTGGGAGACCCGCACGGCCTCCATCGGCAACGACAAGGGCGCCGTCATCTTTGAACAGCGCGACATCGAGGTGCCCGTGGACTGGTCGCAGACCGCCACCAACATCGTCGCCAGCAAATATTTCCACGGCAAGCTGGGCTCCCCGGACCGCGAAACCAGCGTCGCGCAACTCGTGCAGCGCGTGGTCGATACCATCGCCGGCTGGGGACACAAGGACGGCTACTTTGCCACCGAGCAGGACGGCCAGAATTTCCGCGACGAGCTGGCGCACCTGATGCTGCACCAGCATGCCTGCTTCAATTCGCCCGTGTGGTTCAACGTGGGCGTCAAG
>JBEKUO010000494.1:0-5845 GCA_049514955.1 Bryobacteraceae bacterium
CGGGGGGCAAGCCGGGACCTCAGCACGAATCCAAGACACTTCGATGGATTTGGTGGCTCTTGAGTAGCCAAATTCTGGTAGATACCGGCCCGATCGTAGCCATCCTGTCGGAATCCGACGAACACCATGAAACGTGCGTTGCGCAGCTTCAGCGCATCAGAGGCCGGCTGCTGACCTGTTGGCCGGTGATCACGGAAGCGGCCTGGCTTTTGCGGGCGTACCCTCTGGCGATCGGAAGACTACTGTCGTGTTTCAACGGCCGGCCCTTTGAACTTGCCTCGCTTAACGAGGCCGATCTCCCCGGAATTGCCGCGATTCTGACGAGGTATAAGGGCTTGGGAATACAGCTTGCCGATGCGTCATTGGCGCACCTGGCAAATCGGGAAGAGATCGGGACGATCTTCACGCTGGACCGGCGGGACTTTGGTGTGCTCCGTCGGGCCGGCGGAAAGAAGTTCCACCTGATTCCGTGACTACCGCTTCCCGTGAGAGCGAACATCCTGAAGGGATCGCGCGGAATAGCACTCACTTGATCCCCACTGCCATCCCGGCCAGCAGGTGTTTCCTCCGGTCCGTCGAGAAAGGCGCGCGCCGGGCGTGGATGAAGGCCCAAATGTCCCAGCAGTGTTTGCGTGATCCTCAAGGATGTTGCACGAGTTTCGTAACCCCCAATCTCCACAGCACAACTGTAACATTTCTGGCGCCCCGTTCCGTAGCGCTGGATCGTAAGACAACGTGTAAAATCCGCGCGCGCTTAGGCCGTTTTTATTGACTCCCCTCGCGGTGACCCGTATACTCCTCAACAAGGCATTCGGAAAAAACTATGAATAACTTTTACAAGCTAACAATCGTGTTACTGGCATCGATCGGCGCAAGCGCGCAGGATACTACTACGAATAGCTACACCCAGACCAATCTGGTTTCAAACGTCACGGGGGCGACGCATACGGACTCGCACCTGGTGAACCCCTGGGGCCTCTCGCGCACCACGGGATCGTACTGGTGGGCCTCCGATAACGGCACCGGCGTTTCCACTCTGTATGACGGCAGCGGAAATGTGCAGTCGCTGGTGGTCGCTATTCCGCCTGCCAGCGGCACGGGCGCAGGCAGTCCGACAGGGACGGTCGCGCTTGGTTCGACGTTTGTATTCGTGACTCTGGATGGCACCATCTCCCAGTGGAAGTCGGGAACCAAAGCGGTCATCAAAGTGAATAACTCGACCAAGGGGGCTGTCTACACAGGCTGCACATTAGCGAAGGACGGCACAGCCGAGCAGCTCTACGTAGCCAACTCCAACGGGACGGTGGAAGCCTATACCACTGCGTTCGCTCCCGTAACCTTGGCGCCGGGAGCGTTTGTGGATCCCAATGTCCCGGCCGGCTACACGCCTTATGGCATCCAAAGCGTCGGCGCGAAGATTTACGTGACCTTCGCCCCGCCGTCGCAAGGGCCTGGCGTCGGCTACGTGGACGTTTTCAATCCCGCGGGCACCCTGCTGCTCACCTTGCAGCGTGGGAAATGGATAAATCAGCCATGGGGCATCGCCGAGGCG
This sequence comes from Bryobacteraceae bacterium, assembly GCA_049514955.1. GTDB lineage: Bacteria > Acidobacteriota > Terriglobia > Bryobacterales > Bryobacteraceae > Bog-159. The sequence continues at coordinate 1,553 of JBEKUO010000494.1, forward strand.
CCCGCCAGCTTCGGCAAGTTCAGCAAGACTTTGCTGGTGGGAAATGTCGGCAGCGGCCAGATCGCCGCGTTCAATCCCTCCACCGGGAAATTCCTGGGCACCCTCGAGAATGCCGCCGGCAAGCCGATTGCGAACCCAGGGCTGTGGGCGATATATTTTGGTAATGGCGCGCTGGCGGGTCCCACCACGACGCTGTATTTCACGGCCGGCATTAACGGCTATGCGGACGGACTGTTCGGTTCCATAACGGCAAACTAAAAAGTATGGCTCGAATCAGCGGCGTCGCCAGGGAGGAAGCCAGTCCCGAGGCGCGCCGCGTCTTCGAGCGGCAGGAGCAGTTTTACGGTGCGGTGCTCCACAATCACGCGGTTCTGGCGCGCCGCCCCGCCATCTTCCGGGGCTTCCGGGCGATGTGGGACGGGCTCGAGGAAGAATCGCTGTTGCCCGCCCGCCTGCGCGACCTGCTCAACCTGAAAGTCGCTACGCTCATCGGCTGCGGCCTTTGAATCGAGATCAACTCTGCCGTAGGCAGAGCGGATGGCATCAGCCAGGAGCACTTGGCCGCGCTGGGCGCGCCCGCCGGCAACCCTGCATTCACCGGGCCCGAACAGGCCGCCTTGGCCTATGCCGAGTCGTTAGCCACCGGCAACCGCGTCCCCGACGAGGTCTTTGAAGGCGTGCGGCGGCATTTCAGCGAAGACCAGATCGTGGAACTCACCGCCGTCGTCGCCTGGGAGATCTGCGCCGCTAAGTTCAACCGCGCCCTGGAGATCGAAGGCCAGGGAATCTGCCTGTTGGGCGGAAGCGCGCACCCGCCATAATGTAAAATTCGTGGTGAGAGGCCGCCGTTCATTGACTCCCTCCACGGCAGGCTTTATACTCCACAACTGAGGCTAAGGAGAAAATCATGAGGAACGTGTGCATTCCAGGTATCGCCTTGCTGACCTGCCTGGCGGCGAGCGCTCAGACCAACAGCTACACGGTGACCAACATCGTGACGAATACGCAGGATCAGTACCTGATAAACCCGTGGGGCATGTCGCGCCCGGCAAGCTCGACGGCTAAAGAAAATGAGTGGTGGGTCTCGGATAATGTTACGGGTTACTCAACGTTGTATTACGCCAACCAGACCGGCAGCGCGTCCCTTGCTCCCCTGGTGATAACCATTCCGCCGGCCGGCGCCACGGGTACGGGTAGTCCGACGGGGACCGCCTCCAACGCCGATAACTTTGCCTTCGCCACCCTGGATGGGACCATCTCGTATTGGAATTTCAACACCAAGCCCGTTACGAAGGGGCCGAAGTGTGCAGGATGTCATGTGACCACCGCAACCATCATGGTGAACAATTCCGCCAAGGGGGCGTCGTATCAGGGTCTGACGGTGGCAAAGAATGCCACCAGCGGCGCGCAAACCTACTACGCAGCCAATGCCAACGGCGGCATCGAAGCTTATGACGCGACGTCGTTCAGTCCGGTGACATTGCCGGCAGGCGCGTTCACGGATCCTAAGATACCGAAAACCTATAGCCCCGCCGGCATTCAAGCCATTGGCGCCAGAATATACGTGGCATACAATGCCATCGCGGGCGGCGGTACCGGCTATGTGGACGCCTACAATACAAACGGCAAGCTCCTGCTGAGATTGCAACAAGGGTGGTTCAATCAACCGTGGGGGGTCGCACTGGCGCCCGCGTCTTTCGGCGCGTTCAGCAGCGCGCTGTTGGTGGGGAACACAGGCAGCGGCTGGATCGGCGCGTACAATGCGTCCAACGGGGATTTCCTTGGTTTTTTGGACGACTCCACCGGCGCGACAATTACGATCCCCGGGCTGTGGGGGATTGAGTTTGGCAACGGCAACGCCGAATCCGGCCCGACCACCACGCTTTACTTCAATGGTGGCGGCAACTACACAACCGGGGTGTTTGGCGCAATAGCCGCGAATTAGGCTCCGCACCACAGCCCGGGTACCGGCTTACTTCTTGTAAACGTGTGGATCCTTGAAAAGCCGGTTGCCGCCGATGTTGCGGACCGCCCTGCGTACGCCGTTATCGATCCGCATGACGATATCCGGCAGCGTCTGATCGGGCCAGCCGCGGAACGAAGTCACGTGATAGGCAGCGTCGCGGCCGGCCGGGCGCGGTGAGAAATAGTAGTTCGAGAGGCAACAGCGGCGGCCTTCGCGCAGAACTTTGCTCACGGAATGGACAAGCCGGGGCGTGCGGGAGCGCGCGAGCGCGTCGACTGCGTGCGAGCCTGTAACGACCCACAGGGACACCTTTACAGTTTACGGACCGCCCGGTGCCCATAAGGCGATCCGGCGTGGGAATCACTGGGTCGGCTCGCCGGACTGCTTCGACGCGATGCTCGATTCGACTCACCCAGGCTGGCGGCTGCACGTTGGGCGAACATTCGCCGGGCAAGAGTGGTGGAGGCAGCCGCTAGGAAAACGCTGCAAGGTGGACTAGTGTCGTTTCTTAATCCATATGCTGCCGCCACGATGCTGAATACACAATGGCATAAACTCGGCGAACAGTTCACAGTGACACTTATAGATCCAGTCAGAGAAGTAGAATACCCGAAATGTCTGATTGTACTCTAGAAACGCCCTGAGCAGGTACGCCTCGTTCCATGACCGGTTTTCGCCTACAATCCACGCCGCTGGGTACTCAAATGGGAAAAAAATATCGTGAATGTGAAGTACGACGCCCGCCGAGAGAACCGGCAAAATACGAAATAAGTAATCCAGCACGTCGCTTCCGGTCTTAGCGACATGCGATGAGTCAATGAACAGGATGTCCCCGGCACTCAGTCTTGTGAACATCTCAAGTGGCGCATCCTGAAGGCTGACGCGGTTCAACCGGTCCGCATACTGTGACGCCGATCCTACCAACTTCAAAAACGTATCTGGATAGGGATCAATGAAGTCCATTTCCACATTCCCACCTAAATATCCTTCGTTAATGTCGATAGCGGCACATGAAGAATATCCACAGCCAACTTCTACGTATCGTTTCGGTTTTTGCTCAAGCATGATCCCGAGCAATGCTAAAGCGTCTGCGAGTGGGAAGTGGGGATTCGCGTAGTTATACTTCGAGTTGCTTGACGGCTGCTCTGGAAATGGATTCGATTCGTAGTGCCGGCTGATTATTGCGAACCAAGCAAGCATCTCCTGTTCATCGAGTCCGAGCGAACTGGCCGTCGCCAAAGGGTGTGCCTCGTTATCAATCGCCTTTCTGACATGAGCGTCGGTCGGATCGACCAAAGGTGAATAAAAGTGACCGTGTGGAACCCATGGTTCTCGTTGGCTAACCATATGATTTTCGAAGTGTCCTCGGATCCGTTCGGCTGCGTCAACCTCTTTATACGTAGCACTCCAATGGGCGCGGTTGCAATCGGCGTTGGGCGTCAAGAGGCCCCAAGCATCTAGTGTTAGCGCCGACGCAAAGGAGGAAACACGCGGACTTGTTCCGCGGGAGGTGCAGGATGCGGTTCGGTGCCCACCACCAGCGTTTGGCGGCGCTGCAGGAGGGCGCTTGGAGTTCGCGAGTCTGCGCATGGAAGATCGCAGGCCCGCGAGGCTCGCCCCAAGTCCCGTGGCGGCCCGCCAGCGCCGGCACCAAGCCTACTGATTTGGCAGTAGCCTGTAGTGGTAGACGGTGACGGGGTATGGCGGGGACTTGTTCCGCCAGATAAGAGCGTCTCGCCATTGCTGTCCTGGTCGGCGGAGGCGGAGCACGAGCGCTCGTCCGTTTGCATAACCACCAGCCGGTTGAAGCGGTTATGAATCGTGGCGCTGCGTTTTTCCGGGGCCGTCGTCCCAAGCTCGAGGGGTCCTCCGAAATCGCGGCGGACGTAATACAGAGGGTTCAGTACGCGGTAGTTGACGCGGTCTTTGTCGTGTGAGTTGTCCAGGTGGGGATTGAGATACTGCCCCTGAGTCATGAGACTGATTCCGCCGGCGTAAAGCTTATCGTCCGGGAGTAACTCGGGGATGCCGGTGATGGAGCCTATGGCGCGCACTACACGGGGGTCCTGGAAAGCATAGATCGCCTCCTCCAGCAGCGGATCGTACGTCCATCTGGTATCCCACGTATTTCAACTGCCCCGGCGTTCTCTTCGGCACGAGGCGCTCGATCGGAGGGAATGCTTCGTAAATCGCCCGCGCGTGCTCCCACGGCAGGACGTCCTCCAGCGTGATGCTCGGAAGTCCCTGGCCGCCGAAACTCTGAAGCGGCGCGCTTCTGCTCCTGGTCGAGCCGTTTCAGTACGAGATCCGCAATCTGCACTCGTGAC
>JBEKUO010000495.1:0-5842 GCA_049514955.1 Bryobacteraceae bacterium
CATTACCAGCAATATTCGCGAGCAAAAGGGTTATACGTATTCGCCGTTCAGCCAGATCGGCACCCGCCGGCACCTTGCCTACTGGCTGCAATCCGCCGACGTCACTACCGCAGTCACGGGACCGTCATTGAAAGAGATCTTCTACGAGATAGACCGCCTGCGCAAGGATCCGCCATCCGCCGAGGAGCTGAAGGGCATTCAGAACTATTTGGCCGGGCTCTTCGTTCTGCGCAACACCATCAGTCCCGACGCCATTATCGGGCAGTTGCACTTCGTGGACTCGCAGGGGCTGGACCGGTCGTACCTTTCCACCTACGTGCAGAAAGTCATGGAAGTGAAGCCCGGCGACGTGCAGGGCATGGCGGAAACGTATTTGGTTCCGTCGAAAATGACGATCGTGGTGGTGGGAGACAAGGCCAAGATCGCGGATCAGATAGCCCCGTACGAGGCAACCACACAATAAGAGCCGCAGATGCACACAGATAAAACCCGAGCCAGATCGCCGTCCCGGTATGCCTTATCTGCGTGTATCTGCGTGCATCTGCGGCTCGGTTTTCTTTGTGTTATGCGAAGCTTCGCACCGCGCCTGCTTCGTCGTCGTGCACGTCGAAAACCGTGTACAGCTTTGTGATCTGCAACAGGTCTTTGGCCCGCATGGTCAGATTGAGCGGCACGAGGGAGCCCACACAATAAGAGCCGCAGATGCACACGGATAAAACCCGAGCCAGATCGCCGTCCCGGTGTGCTTTATCTGCGTGTATCTGTGTGCATCTGCGGCTCGGTTTTGTTTGTCTTATGCGAAACTCCGCACCGCGCCTGCTTCGTCGTCGTGCACGTCGAAAACCGTGTACAGCTTTGTGATCTGCAACAGGTCTTTGACCCGCTTGGTCAGATTGAGCAGCTTGAGCTGGCCGCCCTGATTCGTCACGGTCGTGAAGCCGGACACCAGCTCGCCGATGCCCGAACTGTCGATATAGGAGACGTCTCCGAGGTTCAACAAGATCTTCTTCTGACCCTTGCCGACCATATCGCGAAGGGTATCGCGCAACGCGCTGGACCCCTCTCCCAAGGTGATCCTACCGGCCACATCCACCACACTCACGTCACCAACTTGTCTCGTGCTTAGCTTTACGCTCACCGCAATATGCCTCCTGGCTCGCAAAGCGAGCCGATTGTAATCTCTTAATTCGACACCAGGTACTTGATCAAAGTTACTTCCGTGCCCGCTGGGTCCAGACGGCGGACCTGAAACTCGTCCATGAACGCCTTGATCAGGAAGATGCCGCGGCCGGAATGCCGCAGCAGGTTCTCTTGCGCCAACGGATCCGGCAGATGCTCGTAATCGAACCCGTCGCCCTCGTCCGCAATCTTCACCACAAACTCCCGGGGCCCCTTGGAAACCGACAGACGCACCTTCTTATGGGCGTTATACCGGTTCCCGTGCACCACGGCGTTAACCATGGATTCCCGCACGGACATGGCGATCTTATGCAGATCGTCTTCCGGAACCCCGGCCTTCTCCGCTTCCTGGACCGCCAGTTCTTCGGCGCTATCCACGCTTTCCAGGGTCGAGTCCAGAAACCGCTCCACGGTTTCCGTTCCGCCGCGCGAGTTCTTTCCCATAGTCAAGGCGCCACGCCGCATGGCCAAAACGAATGGCTAGAATAAATTACCGGGGCGCTGAAAGTCAAGGACAACTAGCGCGGAGGCTGGGGCGGGCCGCCAGCCGACGGGTTGTCCTTGGACGACGGTGAGCTCTTAGCCTCCTGGTTCACACCGGCGAGCCGATCCAATTCACCAATCCGGATCCTCATCTTCGCGGCATCCTCCGCGTCCGGCGCCAACTGCAGGTATAGGCGCATATTTTCGGCGGCGCCCGCATAATCTCCCTTCCGCTCCAGGGTCCGCGCCAGCACCTGCGCGAGCTTGGGGAACCGGTGCGAGGTATCCACCTTCAATCCCGCGCGGGCGCTCTTTTCCGCCTCTTTCATCCGGCCCAGGTTCAGATTGGCGACGGCATTGTCGAAGTAGGCGAACGCATAATCCATCGGATCAAGTTGGAGCAGCCGGTCGGTGGTATCGGCCAACTCGATCCAATTCCGGGCCCTGGCCGCCAACTCGGCAAGCTGCACATACGGGCTCATGAACCGCGGGTCCGCCGCCAGCGCCTTCTCGTAGGACGCGCGCGCTCCCGCGACGTTCTGTTCCTGTTCCTGAATCCGCCCCAGCTCGTACCAAGCCACGGCATACTTCGGATAGATGTCCACGGCTTTTTGGAAATCCTTCCCGGCCTCGGGCTGCTTGTGTTTGTGAAGGGCTATAAGGCCTTTTTCGTAGGCTCTGCGGGCGTCGTTGGGCGCCGCGAGACTGGTCATGCTGACGACCGTGCCTGCCACATTGGCCAACCGGTGCAGCACAATCGTGCCGACGTCCGGATCGTCCATGAGGCGCCGTCCGCTAATGTTAACGGTATCGGAGCGATATCCCGCCAACATCGCGCGCAACTCGCAGGTGGCGAGCCGCGAATCGGAGAGGTTGGTCGGTGGCGAATTCGGTCCGGAGGCGATACTGCTCACTGGGCGGGTCTGCGCGCCTGGGATGGTGGCATCCTCGCTGGCATCCTGCAGGATCCCAGCAGTCTGGCCCATCTGAAAGCTAAACCGGCCTTTCTGATCGGTGTAGGCCTGCGCCCGTGCGGACGTGTCGCATACCCGCTCGATCGTTACTGGTTCCGGCGGCGGCGTGCCGTCGTCCATCACGACTTTGCCCGACAAATAAATGCCCTGGTTTATGGAATTGTTAGATATTCCCGGCGTCGGCCCAGTCGGCCCTGGAACGTTGCGGGTCGGAATCCCGCCACCGGCGCCACCCCCACCGGGAGTACCGCCGGGTTTCTGAGCCAGTACCGGTTGCACGAGGATGGCGATTCCTACCGCCAGGCCCGCGATATTCTGCGTGCGGATGCTCTGAGGCATGGGAGCACCCCCCTTTCGCTAGTCTCATTATGGCATGGCACGGCAAATCCTGCGGTGTCGCGTGCTCCGCGGTCTGCGCGCTCGTGGTGGACCGTGTGGGAACTCTGTGCCGGCTCATGCAGGCTGACGCGTTGCCGGGCGCCGGGCATGCTCTTCTGGGCGGCCACTTCATGCGGAGGGGAACTGGAGCGCTTTTCGCCACGGGCTGCTAGAATATGGCTTCTCAGGAGGCTTCCATGAAATTGTTTGCGCTCGTCTCCGCCCTGTTCCTGCTGCTGTCTGGGTGTTCGACGGAAACCCCCGCGCCGCAAAAGAAGGCCGCGGAAACACCTCCCGAGCCGGTCACCGGCCGTCAAGCACTGCAGCAGATGTACATCGCCGCGCGCGGCTGGGCTGCCGACATACAGCCGATCAAAGTCAACAGTATTCTACTGGGCGACGTCAAAACGGAGCCCGGCAGAGCGCCCGCCTGGCAAGCCACGTTCGTCTCCGCCAGCCTCAGCAAGGGGAGGAGCTACACATACTCGGTGGTCGAATCCGAAGGCAATCTGCATAAGGGTGTTTTCGCCGGGCTGGATCAAAGCTGGTCCGGTCCTTCCGGAACGACCAAGCCCTTCCTGATGGCCTCCGTAAAAGTCGACTCCGACGAAGCCTACGCCACCGCGCTAAAGAAGGGCGCCGAGTACGACAAGAAGAACCCTGGCAAGCCTATCACCTTCCTGCTCGAAGCCAATTCCAAATTCCCGGACACTAGCTGGAGGGTGATCTGGGGGGAGTCGGTTGGCACCAGCAATTTCTCCATCTTCGTCGACGCCAGCACGGGCCAGTATCTCGAGACGTTGCGGTGAATCCGGCGCCGGAATGCCGTCCGGCGAGGCGAACCTCGCGGGGATGACCATAGCGGTGCGGGCGGGAGCAGCGCTCGTGTGGACGCGACGTCGAACACTCTAAAACACACGATTTTACAGTATTATCGAGCCTCGGGTGGCTCCCTCTGTGATAGGATCGAGTCTGAACGAGGGAGGTTGTTAACGATGCCGAATTGGTACGTTGCGGCACTTCTTAGCTCTCTAACCCGAATGAGTCTGTTTGGTTTGACGCTGTCAATCGCAGCGCTGGCCCAGCCAGGCAAGATCGTCACTTTTGACGTCCCCGGCGCCGGCACAGGCTTTCGTCAGGGCACTACAGCTACCAGCATCAATGCGGCCGGTGTTATCGCCGGTTACTACGTGGACTCCAGCGGTATCGATCACGGTTTCATTCGCAACCAGTATGGCGCGTTCACGGTATTCGACGCCCCCAGCGCCGTCGTGGGAACTCTTCCTTACGGCATCAACGACGCCGGCGCCGTCACGGGGTACTACCTCGATGCCGAGTTCATCGCCCATGGCTTCGTCCGCAGCGCCGTGGGAGTCATGACCTCGTTTGACGTCCCTGTGTCCGCGGGCAGCGGAACCTACGCGTTCGGTATCAACGATGCAGGCGCGGTCGCCGGATTCTACTTTCAAAGCGGTGAAAGCTTCAGCTTCATTCGCGAACCCAACGGCGCCATCATTACCGTCGAAGCGGGGCCCGGCGAGCCCGGCCTCAACGGCACCCGCGCCTCCAGCATCAACAATGCAAACTCAGTCACTGGCTTTTACAGCAATGCGAACCTACCCCAGCGTGGATTCGTTCGCGAGCCCTCCGGCTTCACGAGTACGTTCCGTGCGCCCAGTGCGGGACACTCAAATTTTCAGGGCACCAATGCGACCAGCATCAATGACGCCGGAACCGTCACCGGAGACTACATCGACGGCGCGGGCAACACGCAAGGTTTTGTGCGGAGTCCTGATGGTGTGTTCACCGAGTTTGTCGCACCTGGCACCAACGCGGCGACTTTACCGGCGAGCATCAACGACGCGGGCGCTATCGCCGGATCTTACACGATCGGGGGTTTGAGCCATGGTTTCCTACGCAGTCCCAGTGGCGAGATTAGATCGTTCGACGCCCCCGGCGCGGGCGGAGCCGCCTATACCGGCACGTTCGGCACCGGCATCAACGACGCCGGCGCGGTTGCGGGATATTACATCGACGCCAATTCCGTCTATCACGGCTTTCTGCGCACGCCTGCCGCGCAATAAGCAGCCCGGATAGAATTCCCGGTTCCAAGGATCGAGCGCCCGTTGTGTATCGAGCGAGAACGCGGACGTGCTCCCCTTTCCTCCGCTGGTCCTCCGCTGCTCCAGCCGTGACTCTCGCACAAACGGCCCTTGATAATCTGATTGAAGACCGGGAGTCAAAATGGAAATCCCGGCTAAACCAAAGCGAAGCGAATCAGCACGAATCCCTACTCAGCCAGGGCCAGGGCGATACGGCGCAAGCCTTCGTGAAACATGTCTGTATTGACTCCCATGCCGATGCGAAAATGGCTGGGCATGTCGAAGAAGCGCCCGGGGACTGCCGAGGTTTCGTATTTGGTTCGCAACCGCGCGAGGAATGGCTCGACGTCTCCTGTGCGAAGACGCAGGAACGAAGTAGTTCCGAAGGCGGTGCGCGGCGCGGAGAGAGCCGGTTGGGCCGCTAGAAATTCGGCGAGGAGGGCGCGATCTGCCTTGACCACCTTGCGTGCGCGCTCGCGGATGCGATCCAGGTGCTCGAACGCCGCCACGCTGAGGATCTCCGCGGGATGTGCGGGGATCACACCGAACAGGTCGTTGAGCCGCCACATGGCGCGCGCCAGATCCGGATGCGCCAGAATCCAACCGCATCGCAGGCCGCTCAAGCCGTACACCTTCGTGAGGCTGTTCGTCACGATGAACTCGGGGCCAAGACGATACGAGGTACGCGGCGTGTTCTCGTAAACCGCGTCCAGATACACTTCGTCG
>JBEKUO010000496.1:0-5840 GCA_049514955.1 Bryobacteraceae bacterium
CGGCAGCGGTACGTCACCCGCGGCACAACCCGGAACAATACCACGGCCCGCACTCAGTTGTAGTCTACTGCAAGATAGTGATGATGGATAGCGGTTTCGTTTCACTCCCCTGTGGCCGCTCCTATCGGTCACCAACCCACGAGAATTTCCAACCGTCATTTTTCTCCATATGTTTCAAGTGTTTACAGCCTCGCCCACGCAATCCGCAGGCCCGAAACCGACACCCTCCATGCTAGTCTGTAGTTGGAAGTAATCAAGCGTCGCTTGCCTATCACGCAACGCGCGGCTGCGGAACCCTCGGCCCGCCATCGCGCCCCGGGCAAAAATTGGCTTTAATTTTTAAGAAATGAAGCAAACAAAAGGACAAATTGGCTTCGTTCGTTCAGAAAATGAATCGCGAACCAACGCGGTGCCACAACCCCGAACGAGCCATCCCGGCCCCGTCTTCAAAAACAGCGCAACAGCGCCAACCCGTAGCCCCCGCGCGCCCCACTAAGGACGCGGCCCGTACCACCAGGCCCCCCACACAACACCGCAAGGTGCCGTGCCGGGAGCCTCCCGGATCTTTGACAACCAGCCCACCAACCACCAGCCCACCACCCACCAAATCAAAAAGCCCGGCCTGGGCATCCCCAGACCGGGCTTCTCAAAACCTGCGACTCCGCGCACCCGACGTCAAGCGACTTGCTGAGCCCGATACTGGCTCACAATCGCTTCCATCTGATCTTTCAATCGCAGCTTCAGCTTTTTCAACCGCACCTCTTCTATTTGTTCCTGGTCAGTGAGGTGCGGCAGCGCTTCCAGCGCGTCCAGCTTCTTCGCGTAGTCGCAATGCGACGCGGCAAGCTGCCGAAACTCCGCATTCGTTTCCATCAGATGCGCTCTGAGTTCTTCTTGTGCGTTCCGTTCCATATTCAGGCAATTCCTCCCAGTGAGGTTGCCACGCCGAGTCGGTGGATCCCGATACAAGGCTCGGTGGGTCATCTTCACTTCAGCATTTGAAGTGCGGCAGGACCCAATTGAGAACCTGCCGTCTACGTTGACAGTATCATGAATGAAACTTCATGACAATAGCTCTTTCACGCGAGTCCCGGTAGTACTCCGGACGCTGCCCCGCCTCGCAGAAACCTAATGTTCTGTATAACTTGCGGGCGGCTTCGTTGGTCTCGCGCACTTCCAGCCAGAGCGTACCCGTGTAACTCGCAGTTAACTGCGCGACCAGCCCTCTGCCGATGCCGCGCCGCCGGAAGGCCGGGTCCACAGCCAGGTTCAACAGCTCGCTTTCGCCCTCCGTCAGCCGCCGCGCGACCGCGAATCCGGCAATGCGATCTCCCGACACCGCGACCACGAAGTCGTACGCCAGATAATCGCGCACTTCCCACTGAGCAGCCTCCGGTGACGCCGCTTGAATCCTTGCCACGGCCGCCAAATCGCCCTCGCAGCCGCGCCGCAAACAAACCGGCTCAGTCTTCAAACCGGACCTCGCCCGCCGCCGGCCATACCAGCGATTCCGGCACGGCGCCGGCATGGCCCACCGCGGCGCGATAGCGCAACTCCACGCGCGTCCGCGCCGGGATCCAGCGGAACGCGGGCACGCCGAACAGCGACCCTCGCTCGATCGTCTGCCGCCGCGTCTCCGGCATCGCCGATGCGCCGAACTCCATTCCCCGCGTGAGCGTCTTGCCGTTCCAGGGAGGCGCCGTCCGGCTGTAGTTTTCTTCCCAGATGCCCAGCCACGGGAAATCCGCGCGCCACCAAACGTAGCCAAACACCACCCGGCTTCGCGGCGACCATGCCAGAAAAAACGCCGTGTCGCGGTGCGGGTCCATCAGGTGCGTGGTGAATCCGCCGGAGACCGCCGCATCCGTGTACACCCGCAGGTCGGCGAAGCCCGCGTGGCCGCCAGACCCGGCGAGCGGCGCCATAGGCCAATCGAACGTCGCGCCCGGTTGCAGATAGCCGTGCTCGCCGAAGCCGCCCTCGAAGACCTTGGACTTGGTAGCCGAAGCGCGAAATTGCGTGACGCCCTTTTCGAGAAACGGCGGACCCAGCGTGACGTGCTCGGTCCAGGCGATGGGCCGGTCCGTCGCGCTTTCGTTCTCGACCGCTTCGGCAATGTCGACTACCGCGCTCCCCGCAGCCAATCGGATCTGCCGCTCGAAGCGTAACTGCGATTGCGGGAAGCGCGCCCGCATCGTGAGTCCGGAATCCGTGGCGGCGATCTCATACGCGGCCACCGGCGCCTCGCCGTGCACCGTGAGCCCCGCGGCGGCTTCTTCCGGCGATGGTCCGCCGAAAATATCCAGGCACAAGTTGTGCCCCATGATGCCGCTCAGCAGCTTGCTCTCAGCGTCCGCGCCATATTCCGGATGCTTGCGCGGATCGTACGTGGAAGGCTCGATCGAAGGCCACGGCGGCGTCCACAGCGGATTGACGCCGCTCTGTTTGTCCAGGATCTCGGCGATGTGTCCGCCTTCGTGAAGCACGGTGACGCGCAGAAATTCGTTTTCGATGGAAGTGGCGCGGCGGCCGCGATACAGGGTTTCTGCCATATTGGAATTATGATGCATGCCGCATGCGCGCTGCTGTTCTGGCTGGCGCTGCCCTTCTGGGAATCCAAAGTCCCGGCCGATTGGACCGACGCGGAGCTGCAGTTGCTCCTGCACGACAGTCCGTGGGCTCAGATGGCCGGACCCAAGCCCGAGGTCCAGATTTACCTGGCCACGGCCCACCCGCTGCAGGAGGCCGAGGCGGAGTTGGCACGGCGCCGCGGCAAGCGCGTCAACGACGAATATCTGGACTACGTGCGGCAGGAAGGCGCCGGCAACTTGGTGCTGGCCATCGCCTACCCCAACTGGACGGAGCTCGCGGATGCCGAAGAGTCGCACCGCATGGAGGAAGAGTCCATCATGAAGGTGGGCCGCCAGAAATACAAAATCGCCGGCCATTTTCCGCCCACACCGTCGGACCGGTTCCTGCGACTGGTCTATCCGCGGGTCGTGACCGAACGCGACAAGAGTGTCGTCTTCGAATTGTATTTGCCCGGGAACGGCCCCTATCACGAGGCGGAGTTTCGAGTGCGGGAGATGCGATATAAAGGGAAGCTGGAAATGTAGCGGTTGCGCACGCTGCGCCGCCGGGTATACTATTCTCCGGGGGATTTCATGATCTGGTTATCGCTGTTGTTGTTCTTCCAGGCGGCGGCCGCGCCCAATCCGCAGATCGATCGCGGCCAAACGCTGTTCTTTGCCGACACCGGCTGCGGCGCCTGCCACGCGCTTAAAGGCCGCGGCACGGCAGTCGGACCGGATCTCAAGATCCTCGGGCGTGTCGGCGTCCGGGCCCTGGTCGCCGGTATTCGCGCCAGCCGCACCCAATACGTCGAGACCGTGAAACTGAAAGAGGGCGAGCCGTTCCCCGGCATGAAGGTCTCCGAGGACGCGACCACACTTCAGTATTACGATCTCTCCAAGACTCCGCCCGAGTTGCGCAAGTTCGCCCCCGCCGATGTGAAATCCAGGACGGACAATGCCGCCTGGAAGCACCCTCCGGCTGTCGGCGGCTACACCAACCAGCAGATCGCGGACATCGTGGCCTATATCCGTTGGGCAGCCGTGGGAGATAAGAAGCCCGTGGACCCATCGGACGTGGAGTGAACCGCGAAGCGCATTCCGCTTGCCGACGCGCGCGTGTGTTGAGAGCCGCGACCGTCAGGGAGCCTTTTCAAGAGTTAGGGCGCCAAGCTACCGTTTGACTTTGACTTGAACTTCCTTGAAGAAAGTACCCTTCTCGGTGACCGCGAGCAACCTAAACTTTGTCGTGGTTTGGGGCGATACCTTGCAGACACCTTGGGCTTCCACAACGCCCACGTCGGGTTCGATCCGCACCTCGGAGGCGTTTTTCACCTCCCACCGCAGCACGGCCATCTCACCGGCGCCAATTGTCGAGGGATCCGCGGAGAACCTGACAATCTTCACCGGCCCGTTGGCCGTCACCGTGACTGGGATGGACTTGTTCACGCTCCCGCCGGGTCCTTTGGCGGCGAGAACATAAGTCTTCGAGACTGTCGGGAAAACGGCCTGGCTGCCTTGGGGCTGTACCTTCCCGATGCCTTGATCGATGGAGACCTCCTCGGCGCCACTCACTTTCCAATGAAACACCACCGCCTGGCCCGGCTCGATCTCCGTTCGGGATGCGGAGAACTCCTGAACGGAAGGCGGCGAGGCGGCCACCTGGACAGTGACGGTTTCGGTCTTGGACGCCCCATTCGCGCCCTTGGCAGTCAGCGTGAAAGTGGTGGCCTGCTGCGGCGACACTGAGCGAGTTCCAGACGCGCCGACTACGCCGATGCCAGGCTCGATTTTGACTTCCGCCGCATTCCTTACAGACCACTTCAGGGTCGCGGCCGTCCCCGATGAAACCGTTTGCGGTTCAACCGTGAACCCATCGATGGCAAGCGCGGCCGCCACCGGCGGCGCGGAGGGTGGGATTGGCTCCGTCTTGGCAGGCGTGCTGGGCTCGGCTGGCGGCGGGTTTGGCGGTGGTTCGGGCGTCTTTACCACCGGTTTCACATCCGCGATAGGCTTTGGCGGATGGAGCACGCGCGTATATACGTACCATCCCCCAATCCCGAGTCCCAGAAGCACAACCGCGGCAGCCAGACCGGCCACCAACAGTTTGCTGTTGGCCCGGGTGGTGCGCCTGGTCTCCGGCTCGGGTTGCTCGGGAACGGGCAGAATCGCTGTTTTCATTCTGCCGATCTCGCGGGCTGCCGGTTCCCGCGCCGGGTCCGGCGGCGATCCCCAATGCATGGTGCTTGTCGGCGGATCGGTTTTGCGCGGCGGTACGGCAGCGGGATCCGCGTCCCACTTTTCCAGGAGCGCGCCCACAAACTCGCTGCAGCCCGCGTATCGGGCGGCCGGGTCCTTTGCCAGGACCTTCTGCAGTACCTCGTTCACCCCCGGGCTAAGCGCCGGATTCACCGTATGCGCCGGGGGAGGCGGATCGTTCACGATGTGGTAGACCAGAGTGGGCATACGGTCGCCCTGATACGGCGTCTGTCCGGTGAGTAATTGATAGGCCACCACACCGAGCGAGTATTGGTCTGTCCTATGGTCCACGGGCTCGGCCTGAATCTGTTGCGGAGACATGTAAGTCGGGGTGCCCAAGGATGTCCCGGCCTGCGTGAGCGAGCTCTGCTCGAACAGTCCTTTCGCGATGCCGAAATCGCAGATCTTCACCGAGCCGTTTTCGTCCAGCATGATGTTGGCGGGCTTAATATCGCGGTGAATAATCCCCTTGCTGTGCGCATAATCTAGGGCTACGGCGGTTTGCCACAACACCCGGCGCAGCACTTCCCTGCCCGGTGGTTGAGGCGCGCTGAGCAGCTTCTGCAGGGTGGGGCCGTCCACGAACTCCATGGCGATGAAGGCGGTTTCGCCCTCCTCGCCCACGTAGTAAACCGTGACGATGCCTGGATGGCTCAAAATGCCGGCGGCATGCGCTTCGCGGAAGAGCCGCGTGCGCATCGTTTCCCGTTCTTTTGAATCGGTGACATCCCTGAAGAGAATGACCTTGATGGCGACCTGACGGCCGATGGCCGGATCGACCCCGCGCAGCACCACACCCATGCCGCCGCGGCCGATTTCTCCGGTTACCTTGTATGGGCCGATCCGCTCCATCTGGTCAAACTGCTATGATGCGCCCCGGAGGCAGGCGGAACCGCCTGCCCCACCCCTGCAACACAGCATTTGTCTTGGTGGCGCAGGCGGTTCCGCCTGCGATCCCACGGGCTGTTAGCTACTGAATATCGGTGACTTTACCGTTGACGAAAATGACCT
>JBEKUO010000497.1:0-5839 GCA_049514955.1 Bryobacteraceae bacterium
AATACGGGCACGGCTCGGGGAGTTGGCGATCTTGGCGAGGATCTCAGGCGCGCCGTATCCGGCAGATCCGGCCAGGACCAATTGCCAGTCGGGATCGACTTTTTCAAACGCCTCCACCAGTCGGGCGATGTTCTTTCTGTGCTGAATCGCACCCACGTGCAGAATGACCTTCTCACGATGCGCCGATATCTGGATCGGCGCCCTCACCCCGTGATGCACCACGCGCACCTTACCGGGATCCACTCGCAACACATCGATTACCTGCTGAGCGGTAAATTGGGAAACAGCGATGATGCGGCCGGAACGCTCAGCCGCCTGACGAGCCTGTTCCGCGAACCGCTGCCGGAACTCCGGCGTGGAATACTCGCCGGTGAGGACGAACAGGTCGTGAAAAGTGGTCACCGCGCGGCGCAGGGGCAGGCGCGGCAAACGCTGGTTCAGGCCGTGGAAAAGATCCGCCGATCGTGGGGCGCGGGTTTCGCCGAGCAGGAAGCGGCTGGCGTTGGCCGGCAAGCGGGAGCCGAACGAGCGCAGAATACGGTGCGGCCGGTAGCAGAATTCGAAGCGGGCTTCAGGATGCGCCCGTGTGAGGCCGGTGAGCAACTCGCAGGAATACACGCCCACCCCGGACAGATCCCTGCCGACGCTATAAGTCGCATCCAGCGCGATGTTCAATTCTCGATTTTATATTCCTTCAGCTTGCGATAGAGAGTGGTGCGGCCGATACCCAGCATGTGGGCGGCTTTCGCGCGGTCGCCGTGGGTCTCTTCCAACGCCTTCAGGATGGTTTCCTTTTCGATCGCGGGCAGGAACAAACCCGCCGGGCGCGGAGGCGAATGCATCAGAGGCAAGTGCGCGGTTTCCGCACCGGCGGCGACCACCGAGGCGAGCACCGGCTCGGAAGCCGCCTGGCGGTTCTGCAACGAGGAGGGCAAGTCGGCCACAGTAAGCACGGGACCGCTGTTGATGGCCACCATGCGTTCGATCGAATTCTGGAGCTCGCGCACGTTGCCGGGCCAGTCGTAGCTCAGCATGGCCGCGAGGGTCTCCGGCGCCAGATCGTAGCGCCTGTCGAACCGCCGCATGAAATGTTCGATCAGCTCGGGGATGTCGGTCATGCGGTCCCGCAGCACCGGCAGGCGCACAGTGACGATGTTCAGACGATAGTAGAGATCCTGGCGAAACACGCCGCGCGCCACGTCGCGTGCCAGATCGTGATGCGTGGCGGCGATCACCCGTATATCCACCTTGTGCTGCTTTAGCGATCCGACGGGGCGGAACTCGTGCTCCTGCAGCAGACGCAGCAGTTTGACCTGCATATCCAGCGGCAGGTCGCCGATTTCGTCGAAGAAGGCCGTGCCCCCGTCGGCTACCTCGATCAGGCCCCGCTTGGCCTCGGATGCGCCGGTGAAAGCGCCCCTGGTGTGGCCGAACAGCTCGCTCTCCACCAACGGCCCCACCAGGGCGCCGCAATCGATGGGCACGAAATCACCGCACGGGTTGGCGGCATGGATAGCGCGGGCCACCACTTCCTTGCCCGTGCCGCTTTCGCCCAACAGCAAAACCGGGGCGCGGGACCGCCCTAATTTGTCGATCAGCCGGCGGATCTGGCAGATCTGCGGAGACTGCCCCACCAGGCCAGGAGAGCAGCCGGCAACAGTACGCTCCATGAAGCGGTTCAGCTATACGGAATCGACTCGAACTACTAGTGCGGCGGTGAGCGAAGCATTCTCGCTACGGATTCGCTGGGCCAGGGCGCCGGCGCCCTCCTCAGTGGACTCCAGCCCGACCAGCACGCGCCAAGGGGCCGGCCCGCCCGCCCGCTCGACCAAGCGGGCCGTGCCGTATTTCGCCTCCATCTCGCTGCGCAAGCGTTCGGCATTGGCGCGGTCCCGGAAGGCGCCGACCTGCACCGCGAAGCGCGCCGGGCCTCCCTCCACGACCGCCTTTGAGACCGGAGCGGCCGGCTGGATCAGGATCTCCAGGCGTACACGGGCTACTCCGGGACCGATCATGTCGATGGCCCGCGCGGCCGCGTGCGACAGGTCGATGATCCGGCCGTCGATGAAAGGTCCACGGTCGTTGATTCGCACGTCCACCGTTTTCTCGTTGTCCAGATCGTGGACCCGCACCCAGGTGCCGAACCGTAGCGTGCGGTGCGCCGCGGTCATCTGTTCCATATCGTAAATCTCGCCGCTGGCGGAGGCGCGGCCATGATAAGGATGGCCGTACCAGCTCGCGAGGCCGATTTCGCCGTTCTCGATTTCGGTGGGGGCGGAAGCGACTGAGGGGGCTGCGGGCGGCGGAACCTGTGCGGAAGGCGCCGGGGGCGGCGCCGGTACTCGTGCGGTCCTGTTCCGATGACAGCCGGATAGCAGGACCACCGCTGCCATTAGGATCAGCAAGCCCTGGCGCATCTGCTGTGATGGTAGCGTGGCGTTGCGCTTTGAGGCAAATCCGGCGAGCCGAGCAAGGCTTGCCAACATCGAAAAAATGCGTCGATGTTACAAGCGAGCGCTGGGGGCGATCCGCTCCATGAGAGTCCGGCGAATGGCCTGTCAAACAGCCTTGGGTCGCGGTAGGGATGCCGGTTACCCGGCACCCCCCGCACAGATCCGTGCTGGCGCTCCTAACACGACTTCACGCCGGTTTATCCCGACGCTATCCAGGCGAAAGCGTCTGCCCCACCTGCCTGCCCCACTTGCCTGCGGTTCAGTTGGCGCTCTTGATCAGGCGCTCGGCGTGCTTCAGCGCTTCTGGCGTAAGCTCCTGCCCCGATAGCATGCGCCCGACCTCGCGTGTGCGGCCGGGGCGGTCCAGTTCCTCGATCCCGGCCACAGTGCGCCCTTTGCTCTCGCGCTTCTCGACGCAATAATGATGGTCCGCGAAAGAAGCGATCTGCGCCAGATGCGTGACGCAGAGCACCTGGTTGGCGCCTGCCAGCTTCTTCAGCCGGCGTCCCACGCCTTCGGCGGCGCTGCCGCCTATGCCCGCATCCACTTCGTCGAACACCAGCGTGCGCGGCGGCGCAACGTCGCCGGATTTGCGCGCGGGAGCGGCCAGGCACGTCTTCAGTGCAAGTGCGATGCGCGAGATCTCGCCGCCGGATGCCACCTTTTCCAGGGGCTTGGGCTCTTCACCCAAGTTCGGTGAGACCAAAAACTCCACGCGGTCCGCCCCCACCGCCGACCACGGCGCAGCGGCGATATCAATGCGGAAAGTCGTGCGCTCCATGGCCAGCGATGCCAGTTCCGCCTCGACGCCCTTCTCCAGCTTGCGTGCAGCGCGCGCCCGCAACGCGCTCAACTCGCCCGCCGCCTGCTCGTATTCGCCCGCCAGCCGCGCCCGTTCCTTCCGCAACTCTTCCATGCGCTCGCCGGCATGCTCCACCTGTTCGATCTGCGCACGCACCTCCGCGAGAAACGCGATCACTTCCTCGATCGAGCGGCCGTACTTGCGCTTCAGCTTGTCGAGCAGCGCCAAGCGGTTCTCGATTTCTTCGAGCCGGCCGGGGTTCGCCTCCAGGCCCGAAAGATAGTCGCGCAGGCCGTACGCCGCCTCTTTGAGCGCCACTTCCGCCGATTGAAGCTGCTCGCCGAGGCCCGCCAACGTTGGATCGATGCGGCACAAATCGTCCAGCCGCTTGGCCGCCAGCCGCACCTGGGCCAGCGCAGACTCCGGCGTATCGTAGAGCGCCGCGTAGGCCGTCTCCGCGTTCTCCTGCAGGCGGCCCAGGTTTTGCAGGACCCGCCGCTCGGCTTCCAGCGCCTCATCCTCGCCAGCCTTGGGCGCGGCGCTATCGATCTCCTTGCGCTGGAATTCCCAAAGGTCCAGCAGCCGCAGCTTTTCCTGCTCGGTGTGCTCGATCTGCTCCAGCGCGGCGCCGGCCGCCTTCCAATGCTGGTAAATCTCCGCGACCGCTGCGAGCCGCTCGTCCGATCCGGCGAAGGTATCCAGCATGGCGCGCTGCGCGTCGGCCGAAAACAAAAGCTGTTGATCGTGTTGTCCGTGGATATCGCCCAGCAGCGGCGCCAGTTCGCGCAACAGGGAGACCGCCACCGGACGGCTACCCAGGAACGCGCGCGACTTGCCGCCCGCCAGGATCTCGCGCTCGATCAGCAGCTCGCTATCCTCGATGACAATGCCGGCCGGCTCCAGCAGCGCGCGCACGTCCGCGCGGTCGCGCACGTCGAAGATGCCCGCCACACGCGCGCGCGGCTCGCCAGAGCGGATCATCTCCGCCGACGCCCGCCCGCCCAGCAGCAGCCCGAAGGCATCCACCACGATGGATTTGCCGCTGCCCGTCTCACCCGTCAGCAGATTCAGCCCCGGATGAAAGCGCACCCGGATGCGATCGACCACGGCGTAGTTCTCCACCAGCAATTCCACAAGCATGCTGTCGTCAATTATACGGTGGCCGCGGGGACTGGTACTGCTACTCTCAACTTCGGTACTAGATCTGGCTATTCGAAAGCCGAGGTAATGATAGACTCCAGGAACGAAACCCACTTCTCCGGAGGGAAGGATGCGCCTTGCAGTACTGTTGCTCGTGACGTTGCCGGCTATTTCGCTGGCCCAGCAGATCGCGATTGGCGAGTACGTGCTGCCCACTAACGCTTCGCCCTACGGGATCACTGCGGGACCGGATGGCGCGATGTGGTTTACGGAGAACTATAACGCCGCGATCGGCCGCATCGCCCGAAGCGGAGCGATAAGCGCATACATTACGACCTCCACCGGACCGAGCTCGCCCTACGGGATCGCCGCGGGGCCGGACGGCGCGCTCTGGTTCGCGGATTACGCCGGCAACGCGATCGGGCGAGTCACCACCAGCGGCGCGGTTACCGAGTACCCTGTACCCGTCCCCAACGCATTGCCAACGGGAATCGCGGGGGGACCGGATGGCAGAATGTGGTTTACCATGTCGCTCGACAGCGGCGCGGTCATCGGCGCGATCACCACTGCCGGGGCATTTACGATTTATCAAGCGCAGGGCAACTATACCAATTCGATTACGGCAGGTTCCGACGGCGCTCTGTGGTACACGTGCCCGTCCTGCGAGATTCAGCGCATCACTACGTCGGGGGTGTACAGCTATTACGATTTGCCGCTACAAGATGCTGGATTGGAGGCGATCACCGCGGGACCGGACGGCGCGCTGTGGTTCACCGAATTCGCCGCCAACCAGATCGGCCGAATCACGACCGGCGGAGCGATCACCGAGTACCCCGTACCCACCGCCAATAGCGGGCTGATGGGCATCACCGCGGGGCCGGATGGCGCGTTGTGGTTCACGGAATCCGCTGTCAAACAGATCGGCCGCATCACCACGTCAGGGACAGTTACCGAATATCCCATACCGGCGGCGTCGTATAGCTTGCCGAATCAGATCGGCGCGGGGCCGGATGGCACGCTATGGTTTACGGACTCGTACTCCAGAATCGGTGAGGTCTTTTTTGTGACGGCGAATCTGACCGTGTCTCCGCCCAGCGGCTACTACACGTCACATCTCACTTTCGCGGGAAGCGGGTACGCCCCCAACGAAAACGTCCGGATCTACTACCAGGGCGTAGGCTCCAACGTGCTGGCCAGCGCCACCGCGGATGCAACCGGATCTTTCACGGCCACGGCGCAAGCGCCACAGTCGCCCTATGGGCCGCGGCTCTTTTTAGGTGTAGGGCAGAGCAGCGGAAAGCTGGGCGCGGCGAATTTCTCGATGGCGCCGCACCTGGTTCTGAGCCCGAATTCCGGTCCGCCCGGCACGATCGTAACGGTGGAGGGCTATGGCTTTGGCTCGTTCGAGGACGTCCGGGTTTACTGGAAAGGCCTCGCATCTCTG
>JBEKUO010000498.1:0-5834 GCA_049514955.1 Bryobacteraceae bacterium
CGCCCATTGCCGTTGTGCATGACATTGAAATCGACGACGACCGGAACCTGATTCATCCTGGCGATGCAGTGCTGTTGATCGTCGAGGATGATGTCACCTTCGCCCGGATTCTGGTGGACCTGGCTCACGAGCGATCCATCAAGGCGCTGGTCGCACTCCGGGGCGGCGCGGCGCTGACACTGGCCCGCGAGTTCATCCCCGGCGCCATTACGTTAGACATCAATCTGCCCGACATGGCCGGCTGGACAATTCTCGACCGCCTGAAACACGATCCGGTTACGCGCCACATACCCGTGCACGTGATTACCGGCGATGAAAACCGCCGCCGCGGGCTGGCCCTGGGCGCTATGACTTATCTGGAAAAATCGCTCACCAAGGACAATCTCAACATCGCGTTCGACACCATTCATCATTCCCTGGAGCGGCGCACCAAGAAGTTGCTGATTGTCGCTCCGCAGGAATCCCGCCGCACCAATTGGCGGGAAGCCCTCGGCGGATTCGATGTAGAAACCATTGAGGTGAGTTCCGGCGGGGAAGCTCTGGCTGTCGTCAAACAGCAATACCTGGATGCCATCGCGCTCGATCTTCGTGTCGACGACATCCCGGCCATTCAACTGGTAGAGGAGATCCAGGCCGAAACCAATCCGGCGCCACCGGTGGTCGTGTATGGCCCGCGGCGGCCCAGCCCCGAGGCCGAAGCAGCCATCAAAAACCTCGCCCGGCAGAGCGTGGTCAGGTACGCGGAATCGCCGGAACGCCTGTTGGAGGAAACGGTGCTGTTGCTGCACCGCGCCGAAGCGGATCTCTCCGAATCGCAACGGGAGACTTTGAAAGCCCTGCGCCAAGGCAGCTCCCTACTCGCCGGCAAGAAGGTTCTGGTGGTCGACGACGATGTGCGCAATATCTTTGCGCTCTCGACGGTTCTTGAACAGCACGGTCTACAGGTCGTTCATGCGGAGAATGGCCGCACGGGTATCGAGATGCTACTCAAAACGCCCGGCATCGATGGCGTTCTAATGGATATCATGATGCCCGAGATGGATGGCTACGAAACCATGCAGGCCATCCGGCAGATTCCGGAATTCCGTTCGATCCCCATCGTGGCAGTGACGGCCAAGGCCATGAAAGGGGATCGCGCCAAGTGCATCGACGCGGGCGCGTCGGATTACATCACCAAGCCCGTCGATCTGGAGCAACTGTTCTCCGTGCTGCGCGTGTGGTTGGTCCGGGCGCATGACTTGCTGCCGGCGGCAATGACGGTCGCCGGATAGGGAACCTATGTCGTCTGCTGGCAACGGAGTGCAAACAGCCCGAGAGCCCGACGTAGAGCGGAGGATGAAGATCCTTCTGGTGGACGATACGCCGGAGAACCTGGTCTCGCTCGAAGCCACACTCAGTGGTTTGGGCCAGGATCTGGTACTGGCGCATTCCGGCAGGGAAGCGCTTCGGCACGTCTTGAACGACGATTTCGCGGCCATACTGTTGGACGTAAGAATGCCCGATATGGATGGGTTCGAAACCGCCGAGCTGATTCGCAGCCGCCCGCGATCGCGCGAGATTCCTATTCTGTTCCTGACTGGCTACAGAAACGAAGAACATCTGTTTCGAGGTTACGATCTTGGCGCGGTCGATTTCCTGTTCAAGCCCATCGTGCCCGAAGTTCTTCGTTCCAAAGTGGCAGTGTTCGTGGAACTCAGCCGCGGCAATGCCAAGCTGAAGGAACAAGCGGATGAGTTGCGGAAGCAAGCCGAAGTACTGCAAAAGGCCGAACAGCGCTTCCGGTCCTTGCTCGAAGCCGCGCCCGACGCCATGGTCATGTGCCGTGAGGACGGGAGAGTCGTCATGGTCAATTCGCGGAGCGAGGTACTATTCAACTGCGGCAGGGACAAACTGCTATCCAGGGACATCGGAACTCTGGTTCCCGGTTGGCGGTTCCGTCTGCCGGCCGATTGGGATGCAGACTCTGGCCCCGCGGCGGTCGTACCCGTGGAGCGAGGCGTGGAGTTGCATGCGTACCCGGAGGGCCGTGCCCCGTTTCCAGTCGAGATCACCTTCAGCCCGCTGCAAACCGAGGAAGGCGTGGTGATTACGAGCGCCATCCGCGACATCAGCGAGCGGAAGAGAACCGAGGAACAGATTAGCCAACTGAATACGAACCTGGAGGAGCGCGTCCTCGAGCGAACCGAAGCGTTGATGCGGTCCAACGAAGAACTTCAGCAGTTTGCCTACGTAGCCAGCCACGACTTGCAGGAGCCGCTGCGCACCGTCTCAGTCTATGCCCAGCTTTTGGCGAAGCGCTACAGCGGGCAACTCCAGGGGGATGCGGACCAGTTCATTAGCTTCATTGTGGAGAGCGCGGAACGCATGGAAAAACTGATCCACGACCTGCTGGACTTTTCTCAGGTTGACGCGCGGGGGGCCGACTTCTTTACAACGGTGAGTTGCGAAACGGCCCTGGATGACGCACTCCGCAATCTTCGGTCGTTGATTGAAGAAAGCGGTGCGATCATTACGCGGGAGCCCTTACCGGTGGTTACCGGCGATGCCGTCCAGTTGACGCGGCTCTTCCAGAATCTGCTGGTCAACTCCGTAAAGTACCGAAGCCAGGAAGCCCCCCAAATACACGTCGCGGCAAAGGGGGCCGGCGGTGAGTGGCTCTTCTCGGTAACCGACAACGGTATCGGAATCGAGCCCCAATATGCGGAGAAGGTCTTCGGAATTTTCAAGTGCCTCCAACCGCGGGATAGGAGCTCCGGAAGCGGTATGGGCTTGGCCATTTGCCGCAAGATCGTGAGCCGCCACGACGGCCGCATATGGGTCGAATCCGAGCTTGGCAAAGGCGCGACTTTCTACTTCACTTTGCCGAGGAACGAGTAAGGCAGTCGCGCAGTTCGGTCCCCTGTTTTACAGAATTGACAGCGCAAGGTCGACCGATACGCCAGTTAACCAAACGCGCACCCTCATCTTTCGAGAAGTTGGAGCAGATCGCCGGTCGGCTGAAGATACCTGTTTTCCAACTGTTCAAATTCACCGATCACAACCGCGAGTAACCACGCAATAGTGCGGCTATCCGCGAGGGCTTCTGGAATAGTCGGCCCCAGCCTCATCGCCAGCCCTTCGCCAAGGTCGATTCTCGGCACAATTGCCTTGCCTTTCAAGCAGTTCGAAGCGATCCATGTCATGACCGCGCAGAGCGCGGTACCAAGGAGAACGATTATGACGACCTTTACCATCGACGAACAAAACAACATCACGGCGTTTGCCACTCAAGAAGAGGCCGCCGCCGCAACTGCCACCCCGTTCGATTCCTTCAGCAGCCAGCAGGAACTCACAGAACTTGCCAAGGCTTGGCCGGCGGAGCGGCTGGTCGCAGTCTGGAACAGCCTACCGGGCGTCACGCCGGTTACGAAGTTCAAGGACCGCAAAACAGCCGCCAGCCGCGTGTGGCAGCGCATCCAGGGACTTGGCGAGACGGCGGAGTACCGGCAGCGTCTGCGAAGCCGAAGGCGGAACGAAAGGCCAAGGGTGGCGCACGGGAGAACAACTCTTCGTCTGGCTGTTGTACGAGCATTTCTACCGGCACCTCAAAGCCCGTGGGCTGGCGGTTGACAAAAAGCGCAAGCGCGCGTATTTTCCGCGTACCGAGGCGGGCGAACGCCCGGTCCCCTACCAGGCCCGCTTGCGCCGGGCGACCCGGGTCGTCACCAAACCCGTGGTCTCCCGCACGACACAGAAGATTCGGTACTGGGAGCACAAGGCGTTTTACTTCTCGTTCGAGTGCCTCGCCGACACTTGGGTCCTGCAAATTCTCCCCGGCTACGTCTTCACCACCGACGGAAGGTACGACCCGCTCAATTCCCAGCGTGTGACGGCGCTTGCGACACGGCCGTCGGATTCGCACGTACCTCGCCGCATTTGTCGCCGTCTTCGAAAAGTGGTCAGGGCCAATCGATCCCAAGGGCGAGGTCGGCAAGTGGCTACGGTGGGCGAACCAATACGCTGACAGCCTGGATCCGTTGTGTCCAAACACTTAAGTGCGCCTGCTGATCGAAACGGCAGCCCGTCCCAGACTCGGTATAGCGCGGTCTCCGGCACCCCTGAGGCCTGTTCACTTGGATCGGCTAACCAAATGCCAGTCTTTCGGGATGTGCCTGGAACCCGAGCCAGATACTCTTCAAACTGCTGCGCGAGAAACTCGCAGATTGCCTCCAGGTACACAGGGCTGCGGGTTTTGACTAAAATTGCGTCACGTTTAATCCAGCCTCGCACGTGCCCAGCAGGCTTGACTTCTCGGCAAGTTCGCCGTGGCATGGCGTCGGGCGTACCAGATGCAGAAAAGCCCGCCGCGGCAGGAGCCGGGCGGGCCAGAAGGGATCGGCCGATGCTACTTGTTGATGCGGTACGTGCGCTCGCCTTTGTCGGATTTGAAGGACTTGACCGTGTATCCGGCCTTCTTCATCGCGCCGGCCATGAACCCGCGGACCGTGTGCTTTTGCCAGTTCATCTTTTCCATAATCTCGGCCAGCGTGGCTCCGTTCTTGCGTTGGAGCATTGCGACCACCTGAGCCGTCTTGCTGCCTTCGCGCGGTGCCGTGGCTTGCTGCGCGGCCTGTTTAGCCTTGGGCCCCAGACGCTTACGGCCGCTGAGAAGCGGGCCATTAAGCGGGAGGCGGAACGGGCCGAAGCGGGCCAGATGTCGTTTTTCGACGGCTGGGAGCCGGAGGAAGATCCTGGTGATTTGTTGACCCGGGATTTCCGCCGCGCTCTCAAGGCGCGTGCGATGCAGCACAAGATGCCCATACAGATCGGGCGGGACAACGTGTTCGTCGATGGCGAGGGAAATCAGGACCCCGCTACCCGCGCCTGGAACATGAGCGTGGCTTTGTACTACAAGGCGGGCGGCATCCCCTGGCGGCTGAAGCTGGACGGGCCGCAGACGTGTTTTGTGGGCGTAAGCTTTCACCACATGAAGACCACGCGGCGGCACTTCGTGCACTCCAGCATCGCGCAGGCGTTTTCATCGGACGGCGACGGCTTTGCGTTGCGCGGCGAACTAGTTCCCTGGAACCCGGAGCAGGGCCGGAGGCTGCACCTGAGCGAGGCCCAGGCTTGCAAGCTCGGCGAACGAATTTTGAACGAATACGCCGAACTGAACGGCACCGAGCCGCGCCGCATCGTCCTCCACAAAACCAGCAAGTTTGATGACGCGGAAATCGACGGGTTCAAGGAGGCATTTGCCCGCGTGCCCATCGTTGAACTCATTAACCTGATGCCGACGATGTTCCGGCTCTTGCAGTACGGGGCCTATCCGCCCGCCCGCGGCACGCTTTGCACGTTGAACGGCGCCGGGTTTCTATTTACGACCGGGTTCGTGCTGGAGTGGGGCACATATCCGGGCCCGCACATCCCCGCGCCGATCCGAATCATGAGCCCAGACGAAATCGACTTGCAGCGGGCCGCCAGCGAGATTCTCGGGCTGACCCGCATCAACTGGAATACGGCTCAAAATACGAGCGGGCAGCCGGTCACGCTGCGATTTGCCCGACGAGTCGGCGGCATCATAGCGGAGGTGGGCAAAGGAGACCCCGAACCCTCCTATCGCTACTACATGTAGATAAGGCTCTCCGGAAACTGCAGGCCATGAGCGCTTGGTAGGGCCTCACAGCTTTTTGATGCTCTTGATCGCGCTCTCCACTTCGTCTTTCTGCGTCGTCAACGTGAACTCCGCTTTCAGGTGCTCCAGCAGTCAATCGCCCGCTGCTTCGGCTTTTCGTTGAAGATCTCCTCCCTGCGCGGAAGGTTAACGGAGGATTGGTGTTCCTCCGACTGACCAA
>JBEKUO010000499.1:0-5834 GCA_049514955.1 Bryobacteraceae bacterium
AATCCAGCCAGTCTCGTTCCTCTTGGCTCATCGCAATACGTTCCATCCCTCCAGCCTCGCGGCTGTCAAGAGGAACGTTCTACTTTGCCCAAATAGGAATTTCTCACTTTGCCGCGACAGTGCAAAACTTTGTTGAGTCCCCAGCCCAGTTCAGGAGTATCCTTTAGCTACGATGGAACCATAAAGGGGATGCTGCTATTCGGCGGCTGGATAAGTGACTCCAGTTTCACGAGTAGTACTTGGCTTTTCAAGCTTTTATGAAAACGGTGCCAGGAAGGTTGCCGCGCCTAGAGCGGCTGAACCGGCTGAGCACCGCGCCGCAATGTTTCCGGATTCAGTACGGATACCTGAAGACGCTGCCCCACGACTACATCGGACCCCGGCACACGGTCACGGTGAAACGGCTACCGCCAGTGGAGCGCGGCGAGGATTGGTTCGAGTGGGAGGAGCGTCCTGGGTGATGTGCCCGTCAAGGAGTTCTGGAATGGTTGCCATCCCCGGATTTTACGACAAAGCTGGCCATACGGCTCGTCGGTTTGAGGTCGAAGACCTCGCTAGACAATATCGTGAGCAAAGCGGTGGAGACTAGGGCGCCACGTCGCCAATCACCGCCAGCGCCTCCACGACATTCGTGTTCGCGTCGCGCTGCAAGCCGGTCAAGCTGGGTCCGCTGACATTCGGTCCCGTAACATCATGCACATTCTGCTGCCAGTTGGCGAAGGTCGTGGGACCGCCCACCGCCACTACCCAATATTCCTGCCCGGCCAACAACTCCGGATGCACTACCGAAACGATCTTAACTACCCCGGTGGCGGAGTCAGTCGACATCTTATCGGTCAGCGTGAAGGCCTCCAGCTCTACACCCGGCAGGCCGTTCAGATTCGACATCAGATAGACATACAGCTCATTCGGTCCAGAAACCAGGCTAACTGCCAATTCCATGCCTTCGAAGGTGTAATTTTGGCGTGCCTGGAATCCGATCCCAGCGTAGTTATAAACTCCGTCAAACGGGTTCAGCCCAATTCCGACGCCAACCACGTAGGTATCGCCGGGTTTGATATTGGTATATACGACACTGGCGGCTCGCCCTGGCGGAATCGTGGCCAGCGCACAGACGACCGTTAACACAGACAACGCGATCTTGCAAAGTCTCTGCACGGGACATCCTCCTTGGTGTCTAAGTATACACCGGGCCCGCGAGCGCGGCAATGCGCGGACACAAAACCAGGTACTGCCCACGATAAGGTCCGCCGTCATCGGAAGCGGCTGCGGGACGGTTTTCAAAATCACCCCGAGCGGCATGATCACGACGCTATACAGCTTCTGCTCCCAATGCGGATGCCATGACGGCGACCTGCGCGATGCTGGGCTGGTCCAAGGCACCCCGGCCGCAGCCAGCCGCACCAACACGCGATACCGCGGGACCTTCGAGAGGTACGGTCGACAGAAACTGGCCAGGACGATAATGGCAATTAACCCGCGTTTCTCACAGACTTCCGTGGTCAGGGCGTGGCGCACGCACTCTTGCGTGCCGCGTCGGCACTCCTGCCGGCGCCCGCCGTCGACGGCCTGTCCACACGCTTGCGGGGGTGCCGGGAAGAGTCTCCTCACGGCGCGCAGGGACGCAGGCGCCACGTCATTTGGCCACACGTGAGAAATGCGGGTTAAGGCAGTCGCCACTTTGTGGCTCCCTCGCGAAGACGCAGAGGGCACGGCAGCCGCCGAAACCACGAGAGCCTTTTGGGTGTAGTTACGATTCCGGCAGATTGAGCTTCCCCATCAACCCTGCCCAGCGCGGAGTGGAGCGCTGTTCCCTTCCGTACCAGACCCGCAGATATATGGCGCCGTAAGGATCGTGCTGGTCGATGGCTTTCGCGAGCCAATCCGCCTCGGCGTCGAATTCCCGCAGGGCCCAGTGGTAAAGTGCCAGACCTCGCGGAGCACCGACGGCATCCGAATCGAGCCTTGGGAGCAGTTCTTCGGCCCGGCGCGTATCTCCGGTGCGCTTCAGCAACCCAGCAAGCAATCCGATCGCTTGTGGAACCGGAGCAAGGGCGTAAGCCTTTTCGCAATGTGCCAACGCCTGGTCCAACTCCCCCCGCGACGTTCGGTGAGCGGCCAGGGCCCCTTGCGCAGCCGGCACGGCCGGATTGAATTCCAGAACTTCGCGATATCCGGCGATAGCTTCCTCGTCGCGGCCCGCTGCGGCGAGACAAAGCCCCCGGTAAACTCGCAGAGTAAGATTTAGCGGATCTCCTTGCACGGCGAGATCTATCTGCTGAACGGCTTCGGCCGCCCGGCCGGTGGGCAGAAGGTAACCCATGACGTAATAGAGACGCACAAAGACCGGAATCGGATCGCGAGCCATCGCCAGGCGCAAGCGCCTCTCCGCTTCTTTCCAGTCGTGGTCGAGGCACGCCGCCACGTAGCCCAACATCGCGTGCCCTTCGGGGAGGGAGGGGTCCAGTTCCAGGGCCGTCTGTGCGAGGGAGCACATCATGGGCAAGGCGTGGTTGGCGGGCAGCGTTCCTACCAGTGCCATGGCCCCGAAATAACCTCCGTACTCGCAGTGAGCCAGCGCGAATTTCGGATCCAGCGCGATGGCTTGCTCGAAGTATTCCTTAATGCGTGGAAGCAAGTCCGGACGAAAGCTTCCGAGATAGTGCCGCGCTTTCAACAGCGCCTCATACGCGGGCAAGTTCGGCTTGTGCTGCTCGAACGGCGCGGGCGCTCCGGAAAGCTTCACCTGCAGCGTGGACGCGATGGCCTGCGCGATTTCGTCCTGAAGGTCGAACAGATCCGACATCTCCCGGTCATAGCGCTGCGACCAGAGATGGTAGCCGTCCTCGGCGTTGATGAGCTGGGCTGTGACGCGGATGCGGTTCCCCGATCGCCGCACGCTGCCTTCGAGAATGGTTGCCACACCCAGAGCGCCGGCGATTTTGCGTATGTCCTGCTCCTTGCCGCGGAACGCGAACGCCGAAGTGCGCGCGGTCACCTTCAGCCCCGGAATCTGCGCCAGGAAATTGATGATCTCCTCGGCCAGCCCATCGCTGAAGTATTCATTTTCGTTGTCCGCGCCCATGTTGGCAAAGGGCAGAACCGCGATGGAAGGCTGCGGTTGCGCGGGCACTCCCATCTGCCCCCATCCTCGGAGCGCTTCCCGCAACTCGGCCACGGTCTGATAGCGCTGCCCCGGCGATTTCGCCAGACAGCGCTTCACGATTTGTTGCAGCGCCGCCGGCGCATCCAGCGGTGCAGGCTCGGTGTGCAGAATCGCCGCCATGGTGGAGATCGAGTTCTCCCCGCGAAACGGCTGCCGCCCGCTGAGCAGCTCATACAGCACCGCGCCAAAACTGAATATATCCGACCGCGCATCCAGAGGCTTGCCCGCGGCCTGCTCCGGAGCCATGTACGCGGCCGTGCCCATCACCGTGCCTTCTATCGTTCCAGTTTCGCCGGTCCCGGTTTCGCCCGAAAGGGCCACCTGCTTGGCCAGGCCGAAATCGAGCAGCTTCACCGACCCTTCCGAAGTTACCAATATATTGGCGGGCTTCAAATCACGATGCACCACGCCCTTGCGGTGCGCGGCATCCAGCGCTTCCGCGATCTGCGCCGCCAGGCGCACGGCCTCTTCCATGGCCAGCGGCCCCGGCATTGCGTGAGAAAGGAGCTGGCGCCCTTCGATGTATTCGAGCACCAGGTAATCCGGCCCGATATCAAAGATCTGACAAATGTGCGGATGATTCAGCGCGGCAATCGCGCGCGCCTCCTGCTCGAACCGGGCGGTATGCGGGCCCTCCAAGCGCTTCACCGCGACCATGCGATTGAGGCGCATATCCCGCGCCTTCCACACTTCGCCCATGCCGCCCTTGCCGATCAGCTCAAGGATCTCGTACGGCCCGAGTTTGTCTCCACGCACCAGCGGCATGATTATCAACCAAGTCTATCGCGGCGACGGCGGAAAATGGGCCAAATCGTGTTTCACAGCTTATCCAGAAGCGATCCAGATGCGGGAAACGCGCAGGTCGCTGAAGTGTTCGCCACACGTCCAAGACCAAAAGGAAGCCAGACAGTTCCGGGCGGACTCTAGGCCAACACCGCTAACGATATGGCCTGACACCAGGCGCCTGCCGAGGCGCGGCGGTTCTTTACCTCACGCGATTATCGAATCTCGCAATTCCACATTTTGGTGCGGTGTATACTCTTCAGGGAAGCAACCGGAGTTCAGACTGATTTCGCCGGCAATGCGTACCAAGGAATGGTAGATGAGTAAAGCAATCGAGAACCTGGAGGAGGCCCAGAAACGCGCCTTGGCCGTCCGTCTTAGAGTCGGAGGGTTTCCGTATCTCGCCGAAACGTTGCGGCGCGCGGGGGTGACTCGGAATTTCTGGTTTCTACCCGCCTGCCAGAGCCTTTTTCTGACCAACCACGGACCGGTCGTGACTCTGGGCACGCCATTAGCGACGGGGATGGTGGACGTCCCCCTATTCAACCGCGACGCGCTTATTTCGGCTTTGCGGACGGATCAGGCCGGAGAAAGCACGTTTCCCGAATTTCTGGCAGCTTCGTGGCGCGCCGGCGTCGTGCGTTACGAGGTTGATTTCGAGGCGCGAGCGGTCGCCTATTACGGCTGCAATGGAGAGGAGTATGTCGAAGCCTATCCCATTGTTGAAATCGATTCGTAACCCGGAAACGGGTGCGGTCGCAATTGCGGCCTCTAGTGCCCAAGGTGCGGACGTGTACTGTCAGATCGTTCTGCATTTGAGTACTTGGACCGGGCAGGTTTTGGATTGCATGTCCGGCAACGGGCGTTTGGGAAATCCGATATCCTGAAGTACTTCCAAATGAAAGAAACAGCTCTGGCCACTCTCAGCCTGCTTGTTGGCACCGCCCTGTCGGCCCAGCAGATGATCCAAGAAGCCCCTCACAGACGACGAACGGAAGGATCACGCTTACACGTTGGCGCACTACACCAAGTACGAATACCGGATTCCCATGCGCGACGGCGTACGCCTGTTTGCCGCTGTCTACGTTCCCAGGGATGCTTCGCAGCAGTATCCGATCATCATGTTACGCACGCCCTACAACGTCGGGCCGTATGGCACGGACAACTATAAGACCCAGGTGGGCCCGTCGATGGCCACGGAAAAAGAGGGCTTTATTTTTGCGCATGAAGATGTGC
This sequence comes from Bryobacteraceae bacterium, assembly GCA_049514955.1. Taxonomy (GTDB): domain Bacteria; phylum Acidobacteriota; class Terriglobia; order Bryobacterales; family Bryobacteraceae; genus Bog-159. The sequence continues at coordinate 5,186 of JBEKUO010000499.1, forward strand.
GCGGCCGTTACATGTCAGAAGGTGTGTTCGTGGATGTGCGCCCGCACAAGACACATTACGACGGGTCGAAGGATACCGACGAGAGCACCGATACGTGGGATACGGTTGATTGGCTGGTGAGGAGCGTCCCTAACAACAACGGCAAGGTGGGCATGTAGGGTATTTCCTATCCTGGCTTTTTCGCCGCGCACGGGCTGATGAACGCACACCCAGCGCTGAAGGCGGTGTGATTGGGCTGAATCATCTTCCTTCTCCTGACTTCGGGAGGAGACCTCGGTCGAGCACGGTGGGTGGCGATAACGGTCCACTCCTGCTTCAGCCAGACCAGCGGCTCAGTAAACTGGACGGGCGTATATCAAGCTTACCCTCGATCACGTGCACGGCAACCGTAGGCACGCCGCCGCGGTACTCGGGATCAGTCTGCGCACTCTGCAAAACCGTCTCAAGGCTTTCCGCAGCGACGCGAAGGCAGCCACATCAGACTAATTTCAGATCTGGCTCATGGCGCAGGGAGAATCGGCAAAACCTGTACTTTTAGTGACGGATCTCCACCTGTCGAGACGGCTCTCGCGCACGGCCAAGAACATGCGAACTCGACTCGCTTGCTCCAGCCATGCATGGCGCTGTCTCGGCGCCGGCCAACGAGAGG
>JBEKUO010000500.1:0-5828 GCA_049514955.1 Bryobacteraceae bacterium
GTAGGCTTGCAGCGCTTGGAGCGAACCAGTGGTGACGTCGCTCGGCGGCACATCGTATTTCTGCACTGACCCCAGCGATTCTCCCAGCTTCCGGCGCATCTTTGTGGCCCCTTCTGCTAGCGCCCGGAGCACCTGCGCCTTGCCTTTAGCCATCGCCTGTTCCTCGGCCAGCAAGTCTCCGCTGCGGCAGTTCACCGCCTGCAGCCCCAACACGTACTGGAGGCCCTTGCTGGAGATGGAACCCTCGATGGTCGCGGCACTGGCCGTGCGCTGGCAGACCTCGCGCGCCAGCTTCTGCGTGAGCCGCGCCTCTTTGGGCTGCGTCATCAGGGCAAGCGTCTGGGCAATGCGCAAGTCCGAAACCAGGCTCAGAAATGGGGACTGCTCCAGTTGCGCCGAAAGCCCCTGCCGCAGCGTACCGTCGAAGATGGAATCGCCGGTGGTGTTGGTGAAATCCGCCAGCACGATGGTGTCCTTGTCCGTGAGATGATGGGATTGGCGCCAGCGCAAATAGATCCAGGCAGCGGCCGCCACGACTAGCAGGAAGACCACCACAGCTAGCGCCTTCAGCCGTAGCCGCCGCAGTCCCGTCTCCCGCGGCACGGCCCTTGAATCCGCCAGCATCTTCGGGAGCGCGCGTGTCACACCCAATGTCGGGACGGTGACGGGCGTGGCGTCCTCGGCGCCGGAGACCTGCGGCGTCCACGCCCGTTCCAGAGCTGCCACAAACTCGCGGCAATTCGGGTAGCGCTCCTCGGGAAGCTTGCCGAGCCCACGGCAAAAGACTTGGTCGACGCCCGCCGGCAACTCGGGATTCGCCGCGCGCGCGGAAGGGCGTGGCCCGTAGACGATGGAGTACGCCAGCGCCGTGAGGGACTCCGCCCGAAACGGCTGGGTGCCCGTCAACAGCTCGTAGGCCACCACCGCTAGCGAGAATTGATCCGACTTTCCGTCCAAAGGCTTCGCATCCAACTGTTCCGGAGACATGTAGCTGGGTGTGCCCATTGTCATGCCGGTTTTGGTGAGTTGCGGCGAGGATGTGATCTTCGCAATCCCAAAATCGGCCACCTTTACGGCCACGCCCTTTTCCAGCATGATGTTGGCAGGCTTGATATCTCGATGCACGACTCCCTTGCTATGGGCGAAGTCCAAAGCCGCGGCGGTCTGCTGCAGGATACTGAGCGCTTCGCCGCAGTCGATCTTCGGGTGCCCGGCCAGCACCTCGGAAAGCGATGGGCCTTCCACGTACTCCATGGCGATGAAGGCCACATCGCCTTCCTGCCCTACGTCCAGGATGACTACAATGCCGGGATGAAACAGCCCGCCGGCCGCGCGGGCCTCCCGGAAGAGACGCTCCCTTAAGAACGTCGCCTCGCTGCCGTCCGCCAGCGCTTCGAGGTGAATGATCTTGACGGCGACTTTGCGCCCAATCAGCGGGTCGATAGCTTCGTAGACGATGCCCATGGCTCCGCGGCCCAGTTCGCCGGTAACCAGGTAGCGGCCGATGCGCGGCGGCGCCGGTTCCCCCTCCAGAAGGTGCGCCGCCTCCTCGTGGGCTGCCAGCAGTTGCGCCACCTGCCCAAACACTTCGGGGTTGCCGGCACAGGCCGCTTGCAGAAAGGCCAGCCGTTCGGCTTCCGGACGCTCCAGCGCCTCATCAAAAAGTTGGCGCACGCGCTGATGAGCTTCCGGTGACATCGCCGGCCGATTACTCTTGAGTAGTTGGGGGCCTCGTATCCCGATGTCCCTGCATGCGTCGGAACAGCCAGGATCGCGCGAACTCACAGTCGCGGCTAACCGTCGCCAGGGAAACGCCCAGCGCTTCCACCACCTCCTGGTCCGTGTAGCCGCCAAAGTATCGTAGTTCGACGACCTTCGCGGCGCGTGGCTCCGTCCGTTCGAGTTCCGCAAGCGACTCGTCCAGCAATAGCAGATCCAGGCTTCGTCCCTCGACCCCGGCGCGCACCGCGTCGAGATCGATTTGGATGGCGCCGCCAACCCGCCGTTGCGCTCTGGCAGATCGCGCGTAATCGACCAAGGTGCGGCTCATCTGCCGACTGACCACCGCAAAGAAATGTCCCCGGCTTTGAATTTGAAGAGATCTGTCTCCTATCCGTAAGTAAGCTTCGTTCACCAGCGCGGTGTTCTGCAGAATGTGTCCCGGCCGCTCGCGGCGCATCTCGCGGGGCGCGATGCCACGGAAATCGCCATAGATGCGAGAGGCGACCGCGCGATCCCCCTTTTGCATCCGATTCAGCAACAGAGGCAGATCGCCCGCCTCACCTGCCTCGGCTTTTTGGCCGTCAGACACTTTCGATCAGTATATAATAGGGCCGCGCACGACGGAAGAGGAATCCAAATTGAGGCTCGGCCCAGCCACCGATTCTAGAGAGCTTAGAATCGGTTTCCGGCGACCGCCGCGACATCTCCCACCATTTCCGTGTCGAGCACACGTAGTTTCCGGCGCGCTGCATTCTCGATATTGCCGAACCTCCGGCTGCGTTGCGTGGGCGGCGGTCTCGCGCGGGCATAGGCGCTAGCGCACTGGGCGAATAGGGAAGGGAAGTCCGAGGCCGGTGTATCTGGCCGCATCGGCACCAACGAATGAAGATTCCAACTCAAGAGCTTCGAAACGGCATGGGATAATGGAACGAGTGAGTGAGCGTGTGATTATGACCCGCTTGGTACGTGGCCGAGCGCCAGGCCGCGAGTTCGATATCGCCTTCTGGCAGGCCTTGGGCCCGCGCCGGATTCTCGAGGCCGCATGGGATCTGGTGGTAACCGCGGCTGCCACAAGGGGCGTGCATGAAGATCAACTCCGGCTTCAGAGATCTGTTACGAGATTTAAACGCGGCAGGCGTCCGCTACCTGAACTCCTGGATCGAACCGGTCGAGTCTAATGCGCAGAACTCCTGGTCGCACGGGCCGCGTTTGGCGCACCTACCAGAGATGTTCATCCGAGCGACTTTACTGAGCCGGAAGTATTCTTCCAGATCGGTATGGAGCCTGTCCGCGTCGCCATCATGACGTCTGTTACCGGGCTTGATTCTGTTCCCGCCTGGGAGCGCAAAGTGGTCGTCGATTTCGGCGGAGAGTCCGCGCAGTACTTTGCCGCGAAGACCTGCTGAAGTCGAGGATCGCCGCCGGTAAAATTCGCGACCGCCGCGATGCCAAGAAGCTGGCCCGGGACAAATCGTAACCAGCGGGACAAGCACCCAAAATCGCCGGTCGCAAATCGCTCCACCAAGAATCCGCCTGGACGCCTGGACTATATTAGGAAGGCGACAACACACATGGAAGGCGCCCAACCCCGATGGCTCGCCCCTAATTTCCGCTGGTATGTCTGCGGGCTGCTTTTCTTCGCCACCACCATCAACTATGTCGATCGCCAGGTGCTCGCGCTGCTCAAGCCGGTGCTCGAGAAGGAGCTCGGCTGGCGCGAAGCGCAATACGGATGGATCGTATTCGCGTTTCAGTTGGCGTACGCGCTGATGATGCCGCTTGCCGGGCGCTTGATCGATTGGGCCGGCACGCGGCTGGGCTACTCGGTGGCAGTCGCGGGTTGGAGCCTGGCTGCCATGGCGCACGCGCTGGCGCGGAGCGCGATGGGCTTCGGAGTCGCGCGATTCGCCCTGGGCTTAAGCGAATCCGCGAACTTCCCCGCCGCGATCCGGACGGTTGCCGATTGGTTTCCCCAACGCGAGCGCGCCCTGGCAACCGGCATTTTTAACAGCGGCGCCAACGTGGGCGCCATCCTTGCCCCGCTGGTGGTCCCTTACCTTGCACTGAATTATGGATGGCGCTCGGCATTCCTGGCGACCGGCGCGATCGGCTTCCTCTGGGTGCTGCTCTGGTTGTTGTTTTTTCGCGAGGCGCGGAATAATCTGGATCTTTCGGCGAAAGAACAGAAAGCGGAAAGCGTACCCTTCGCCCACCTGCTCGCGAGCCGCGCCGCATGGGCGTTCATCTTGGGCAAATTTCTCACCGATCCAGTCTGGTGGTTCTATCTGTTCTGGTTGCCCGGTTTTCTGAACCGCACATATGGGCTGGACCTTTCCAGAGTCGGCCTGCCGATCATCGTGGTTTATCAGGCTTCGGCGGTGGGATCGATCGGCGGTGGTTGGATTCCCGCGGCTCTCGTGAAGCGAGGCTGGAGACCGAACCGCGCTCGCGAAGCGGCCATGCTGATCTGCGCGCTGGCGGTTACATGCGTGATCTTCGTCATGTGGGCCCGCGCGAACCTGTGGCTGGCGGTGGCTTTGGTCAGTATCGCCGCCGCCGCGCACCAGGGTTGGTCGGCGAACCTGTATACCCTCGCTTCCGACTTATTTCCGCGCGGCGCCGTAGCCTCAGTCGTGGGCTTGGGCGGCTTCGGCGGAGCCGTTGGCGGCATGCTGGTGGCGCCCATGGTGGGATACTGGCTCGACTGGTCGCATGGAGCTTATGGGCCACTGTTCGTTGTCGCGGGATCGATGTACCTGGTGGCGTTTGTGGCGATTCGCTTCTTAGTGCGTACGCGCCCCGCGTAATTCTGGGTCGAGGATTAATGGGGGTGTTACCGCCCTCGCCATCACTCTGCTTACGCGCCTCTTTGCTTTCATCCGCGTTAATCAGCGTTTCATCTGCGGCTTAATTAACGACAACGTGTGCATTGGTATGCCACCACTGTGGAGCCTCAGCCCTCCCCCCTCCGTTCACCTGAGTGAACGTAGGCTCCCGTCCGGCTCCGCCACCCGGCCTTCCCGTCACCGGCATAAAAAGCCACATGCGTACGATTCGAGGAGCAAGTCAAGCCTGACCATCGAGCCCCAGAAACTCTTTTGCATTGTTGTAACAGATATTCCGGATCATGGGACCGGCTAAGTCGTCGCTATTCGGGATCAGACCATGTTCCATATCTTCCCCGATCAAGTTACACAGCACGCGGCGGAAGTACTCGTGCCGTGGATACGACATGAAGGAGCGTGAGTCGGTCAGCATGCCGATGAAGCGCGAGAGCAGGCCGGTGTTGGAAAGGGCGTTCAGTTGCCATTCCATGCCTTCCTTCTGATCCAGAAACCACCAGCCGCTGCCGAATTGTATCTTCCCGGCAAACTGGCCGTCCTGGAAATTGCCGATCATTGCCGCGAGTGCGTAATTATCGACGGGATTAACGTTATAAAGGATCGTCTTGGGCAACGCGTTGTCCGCTTCCAGGCGATCGAGATACGCGCCCAGCGCAGCCACCTGCGGCCAGTCGCCAATCGAATCGAACCCGGTGTTCGGTCCGATGTGTTGGAGCCGGCGCGTGTTCGCATTACGCCAGGCGCCCAGATGCAGTTGCTTGGTCCAACCCTTTTCCGCATCCAGGTGTCCGAAGAACAACATCATGTAAGATGCAAACTGCGCGTGCTCCTCGGCATTGGCGGCCTGCCCCTGGCGCGTCCTGTCGAAGATGGCGGAAGCGGTCGTCTGGGTGCAGAAGCTCGCATAGCATTGGTTCAGCCCGTGGTCTGAAAGGCGCGCTCCCAGCGCATGAAAAGCCTCGTGACGCCGGCGCAGGGCATCGGTGAAGTCCTCGAGGCAGCCGATATCCACGTTGCTGGCCGCGGCCAACCGCTCCACCCAGGGGTTGAACTCGTCCGGCAAGTGCACGTTGAGCGCCAGATCCGGACGAAACGCTGGAAACACGCGAGTGGCCAGGCCGGAAGAGCGGATCGCCTGATGGCACGCGAGATCGTCCGCCGGGTCGTCCGTGGTACAGAGGGCGGTCACTTGAAAATGGCTCAAGATCCCGTGCGCGCGCAATTCCGCGGTGGCCAGCAGAACGTTCGCCCGGTCCCAGATGC
>JBEKUO010000501.1:0-5801 GCA_049514955.1 Bryobacteraceae bacterium
AAGGTGGCACCTTCGGCAAGGTTCTGCAGGCGCGCGACCCGAGACTGGTGCAGTTCGCATTGAAGTTGATTTTCTAGGGGACAGCATGAAATTCATAGGAGCCGTTTTCGCAATGGGACTGGCAGGGATGCTACTCGCGCAGCAACCCAAACCCAATGTCGACGCCGCGGGAGCTGGCGACAAGCCCCTCACCAAAGGCCCGGTACTCTATCGGTTCTACTGTGCGGTCTGTCACGGCAAGGATGGGAAAGGCGGCGGTCCGGCTGCCAGCGCTCTCAAAACCGCTCCCACCGATCTGACCCAACTTGCCAAGAGCCACGGCGGGAAGTTTCCGCTGGGGACCGTTCGCCAGGTGCTCGGCGGGGGGACGTCCACGCCTGCGCATGGTTCTGAAGAGATGCCCATCTGGGGACCCATCTTTCGGGCGATGACTCCCGATCAGAACATCGCGAAACTGCGGGTGGATAATCTGTTGCGCCATCTGGAGTCTATCCAGGAAAAGTAGTGGCGCAGGCTCTCAGCGCGGGGCGCCCTGTGGACGAGACGAACTTCAGTTGGGTTGGCAGGCGGAAGCGCCTGCCCCACCCCAGTACCTATCTGCCAGGCAGTACACCAGGGCCACCAGCGCACTCTTTCCCGTCAGGAAAATGGCATACTAAAACGAGCCCGATTTAGCAGTCGACACTTGACGATTCCAAAGGACCCTTTTGAAGATGTACCCAGCTTTGCAAAAAGAAATCGAGACCTACGAAAAGCGCACGCCAAAATCGCGCGAGGCGCATCGGCTGGCCGTCGAGCGCGTGCCGCTCGGCGTGGCCAGCAACTATCGTTACTATCCGCCATATCCGCTCTTCGTTCGCGAGGGCCACGGTGCCCGCATACAGGACGTGGACGGCAACGAATACATCGACCACAATCTCTGCTACGGCGCCTTGATGGCCGGCCACTGTCATCCTGCGGTGATGAAAGCGGTCGAGGAGCGGCTGCGCATCGGCACGCTATTCGGCATGCCGCACGGGATGGAGTTGGAACTCGCCGAAGAGATCTGTGCGCGTTACCCGGTGGATATGGTGCGCTTCGGCAACAGCGGCTCGGAAGTCACCATGCACTCTCTGCGCCTGGCTCGCGCGGCCACCGGGCGGAGCAAGATCATCAAGATGGAAGGCGGCTATCATGGCGGTCACGATGCCATCTCGGTCAGCGTGAAGCCGAAGGGGGACCAGTTCGGCGATCCCGAAAATCCCACGCCCGTGGTGTCGAGCGCCGGCGTCCTCAAGGGGACCACGGACGCGACCCTGGTGGCGCCGTTCAACAATCTGCCCGCGGTGGAACGGCTCTTCCGCGAGAACCCGGGGGAAATCGCGGCGGTGATCCTAGAGCCCATCATGATGAATATCGCCTTCTGCATGCCGGATGAAGGTTACCTGCAAGGGCTGCGCGAGATCACGCGAAGGCACGGCGGGCTGCTGATCATGGACGAAGTGAAGACCGGCGCAAAGCTCGCCTGGGGCGGCGCCTGCGAATATTTCGACGTTAAGCCGGATATCATATGCCTGGGCAAATCCATTGGCGGCGGATTTTCCTTGGCGGCCTTCGGCGCTACGCGCGACATCATGGACGTGATCGCCACGCAGAAGATGTTCCACGCGGGCACCTACAACACGAACCCGGTGGTGATGGCGGCGGGCATCGCGACGTTCCGGCACGTGCTGACCCGCGACGCTTACACGCATATCAATCAGCTTAATCGCAAGCTGGTGGATGGATACCAGCAAATTATCGAAAAGACAGGCATAGTGGCATACGCCGACGGCGCGGGCGCCAATGGGGCGCTGCTGCTCTATCCGCAGCGCATTCGCAACTATCGCGACTGGTATCACGTGGATGAGGATATCTGGACGCATTACTGGTTCGCCATGGTGAATCGCGGAGTGCTCGCGCAACCGTACTGGTGGGATGAGCAATGGACTATATCCGTGCAGCACACCGAAAAGGACATCGACCATCATTTGGAAGTGTTCGCGGAGGTAGCGCCCGCGCTGGCTGTCGCGCAGCAGGAACGCACCGCGGTGGGCGCGCACGTGTAGCTTGGAGTTTTGTACATCTCTCTGTGATTCTCAACCGGTCCAAGCGCTACATGTGGGGCAGGCGCTTTCGCCTGCCAACCCAACATGTCCATTCATCGCCGGCTGGCAGCGCATCCCGGCGATTCGCCGGTTGGCAGGCGGAAGCGCCTGCCCCACCTAACTCATGAGCAGCGACGCCGTCATCAGCGAAGGCCGGCCCCAGCTCAAGCGCGCGCTGGGCGCGTGGGACCTGACCTTCCTCTCGGTCGTGGCGATCGCCAACCTCAACCTGGTGCCGGTGATCGCCGCCAGCGGACCTGTCACCGTCTGGCTGTGGGCGGCGGCGCTGCTGCTGTTTCTCCTGCCGCAAGGCATCACGGTCATCGAATTGGCGCACCGCTTTCCCGCCGAGGGCGGGCTCTATGTCTGGACCAAAGAGATGTTCGGCGATTTCCACGGGTTCATGTGCGGCTGGGCCTATTGGACGACGAACATGTTCTACCTCCCCACCCTGCTCTTTTACATGGGTGGAATTCTGGCGTATGCGGGACCGAAGGGCGCAGCGGACCTGGCGGAAAACCGCGTCTTCTTCTTTCTGCTGACGGTGGGCCTGCTGTGGCTGACGGCCTTGCTGAATATTCGCGGCCTCGGCGTGGGCAAGTGGGTAAACAACTCCGGCGGCTGGGGCACGCTGATCGGCGCCGCAGTGCTTGTCACTCTCGCAGTCGCGGCTGTCTGGCGCCACGGCATCGCGCTGCCGGCCAGCAGTTTCGCCATTCACGAAATCGACTGGCCCACGGTGTCCGCTTTCGGAGTGATCTGCTTCGGCCTGGTGGGGCTGGAACTGGGGCCTGTAATGGGAGACGAGATTCGCGACCCGCAACGTAGCGTGCCCAGGGGCGTGTTGTGGGGCGGCATTCTGGCCGGGCTGGTCTACGTGACCGCTACGCTGGCCTTGCTGCTGGCGGTCCCGCAGCAGGAAGTGAAGGTCGTGCAAGGCGTGTTGCAGGCGGTCGATAAGATGACCTCCGGCGGCACGCGGTGGATCCTGCCGGCGCTGGCGGTCGTGCTGGCCGTGGCGCTGGCTGGCGCGACATCGGCGTGGCTGAGCGGATCGGCGCGCATCCTTTTCGTTTCCGGCATCGACCGGTATCTGCCGAAAGTGCTGGGCAAGGTGCATCCCAAATTCGCCACTCCGCACGTCGCAATTCTGGCAATGACCGCGCTGTCGTCGCTGCTGGTCTCGATGAGTTTCATCGGCGCCACCGTGAAAGAAGCGTACGTGACTTTGCTGGATCTCTCCGTGGTGCTGCAGATGATTTCCTATCTCTACCTGTACGCGGCCCTGGCACGCGTGGCGTTCGGCAAGACCGCCGGCGATGGGTACTACGGAAAGGCGCGGCTGCGCTTCGCGGCCATCGGCGGGCTGGCGGCGACGGTGGTGGGCGGGGCTGTGGCCTTCGTGCCTTCGCGCCAGATCGATTCCATCTGGCGGTTCGAGTTGAAGATGGTTCTGACCTGCGCGCTCTTTATGGGCCTGGCGGCCGGCCTGTTCTGGTACTATTCGCGCCGCCGCGCGGCATAATCGATTGTATGGCCATCGCGTCGATCAACCCAGCCACCGGCGAAACCCTGAAAGTCTTCGACCCTCTCTCGACGGCGGCGCTCGCACAAAAGATTGAACTAGCTTGGACCACCTTTCAGCGCTATCGCCGAACCTCGTTCGCGCAGCGCGCCGTATGGCTCGAGAACGCCTCCCGCATCCTCGAGGATGGCAAGCAGGAGTTCGGCCGCATCATGACCGCCGAGATGGGCAAGACCCTGAAATCCGCGATCGCGGAAGCCGAGAAGTGCGCCTGGGCCTGCCGCTATTATGCGGAGACTGGCGAGCGGCACCTGGCCGACGAAGCCATCGCGACCAATGCCTCGCGCAGCTTCGTGCGCTATCAGCCGCTCGGCCCGGTGCTGGCGGTGATGCCCTGGAATTTCCCTTTCTGGCAGGTCTTCCGATTCGCGGCGCCTGCGCTGATGGCGGGCAATGTCGGTCTGCTGAAACACGCTTCGAACGTGCCGCAATGCGCCCTGGCTATCGAGGGAATACTGCGCCGCGCGGGTTTCCCGGATGGCGCATTCCAAACGCTGCTGATCGGGGCGAATCAGACAGCTTCCGTGCTGGCGGACGACCGCGTGGCCGCCGCCACACTGACTGGCAGCGAGCCGGCCGGCCGGTCCGTGGCGAGCATTTGCGGTGACCGTATTAAGAAGACCGTTCTGGAGTTGGGCGGCAGCGACCCTTTCATCGTCATGCCCAGCGCCGATCTGGACGAGGCCGTGTCGACGGCGGTGAAGGCGCGCACCATCAACAACGGGCAGTCCTGCATTGCAGCCAAGCGGTTCATCGTCGCCGGCGGTATCTATGACGAATTCGAACGGCGCTTCGTCGGGCACATGCGGGCGTTGAAGGTCGGCGATCCGATGGCGGCCGAGACCGATATTGGTCCGCTGGCGACCAGCGCCATACGCGAAGAACTGCACGCGCAGGTCGAGCGCGCGGTGTCGGCGGGAGCTCGCCTGCTTCTGGGCGGACGCATGATCGGCGGCGCGGGCTTCTTCTATGAACCGACGGTGCTGGCAGGAGTTCCGCGGCAATCGGACGTCTTCCGGGAAGAGCTGTTCGGGCCGGTTGCCATGCTCTTCTGTGTGAAGGATGCCGCCGAAGCCATCGACTTCGCAAACGATTCCCCATTCGGCCTCGGTTCGAGTGTCTGGACCCGCGACGAAGCGGAGCAACGGCTGTTCATCGATGAAATCCAGGCCGGGGCAGTTTTCGTGAACGGCATGGTCGCGTCGGACCCGCGGCTGCCCTTTGGAGGCGTGAAGCGCTCCGGCTACGGCCGCGAGTTGGGAGCCTTAGGGATTCGCGAGTTCGTCAATGTCAAAGCGGTTTGGTGCAAATGAGACTATGAAACGCTACCGCATGCACATCAACGGAGAGAGCGTAGAAAGCCGCCGGGGCGCGTGGTTCCCCGTCTACGACCCCTCCACCGAAGAAATCATCGCCGAAGTCCCCGATGCCGACGCTACCGACGTGGACCGTGCCGTCCAGGCCGCGTCTGCCGCGTTCGAATCCGGCCCATGGCCGCAAACTACCGCACAAGACCGCGGCCGCTTGCTCTTCAAACTTGCGGAGCGCATCCGCAGCCACGCCGCGGCGCTGGCGGAACTGGAATCGCGCAATTGCGGCAAGCCCATCGTCGAAGCCGAATACGACATCAACGACACGGCCACCTGTTTCGAATATTACGGCGGCTTGGCGACGAAGGTCCTAGGGCACGTAAATCCGGTGCCGGACAACGCCATCAGCCTGTCTTTGCGCGAGCCGGTGGGAGTGGCGGGCCAGATCATCCCCTGGAATTATCCGCTGCTGATGGCCGCCTGGAAGCTCGCGCCCGCGCTGGCCGCCGGCTGCACTTGCGTTCTGAAGCCCGCCGAACAGACGCCGCTGACGGCGCTCGAAATCGCCGGATGGTTCGAAGAGATAGGCTTCCCGCCGGGCGTGGTCAACATCGTGACCGGCTTCGGCGAGACGGCCGGGGCTCCGCTGGTGGCGCATCCGGCAGTGAACAAAATCGCGTTCACCGGCAGCGCCGCGGTGGGCAAGCTGATCGTGAAGAGCGCGGCCGACACGGTCAAGCGCGTCACGCTCGAGCTGGGGGGCAAGTCGCCTAACATCTT
>JBEKUO010000502.1:0-5798 GCA_049514955.1 Bryobacteraceae bacterium
AACCCCGAATCCAGCGGTATTGCCCGTCGGCCCGCCGCAAACGAAACTCCAGGAAAAAGGCCTGGCGCGCCTCAAATGCGCGCTGGTAGGTTTCCAGCCAGCGTTGCCGGTCTTCCGGGTGCACGCCTTCTAACCAGCCATTGCCCACTTCCTGCTCCATGCTCCGCCCGCGGAACTCCAGCCAGGGCCGATTGAAGAATGTGCACAACGTGTCTGGACCGGATGCCCAGAGCATAAATGGCGCCTGATCCACCAGATGGCGGAAACGCTCGTCGTCCGGGGCGGCCTGCTCGGTAATCGCGGATGTCGCGCAGCTCAGCCGCATGCTCTTAATGAAATACTAATGGTTTGGACTATGCAGGTAAAGGCAGGCTCGTACCACAACCGGCGATAGCACCGGCACTTTTGTCCCAGTACGCCTAGAGAATTGTACGAGAAGCCTGTCTTCAGCATCAACACCGCATCAACCCTGCTCGACATTCTCGCGCGGTTTTGGTAACATGATAAAAGACCAATTGTGCTACTGTTGTCCCGCGTCCGTCAGGAGTTCTACGTAGGTCCCACCAAAGAATTGGAAACAAAGGAGTAAACGCTAAAATAATGGCCTCCAACAACTATTCCCAAGGCGCCCAGGTGGAGCATGACAAATTCGGCTTGGGAACTGTGCTCTCGAGTAATGATGAACGCATCGTGATCAAGTTTGACGACCACGGCGAAAAGAAGTTTGTGACCCCCATGGTTATGGCGCAATTGAAGAAGAGCGACCGGCAACCCCCCGCCGAGAAACGCGCGTCTCGCAGCCGCAAGCCCAAAGTGGTACCCGCGCCAGCGGCTTAGACGCCACCAAAGGAATTTCATTTGAACGCCCGACAAAAACGACTGTTTGAAGAAGCCCGCAAGAAAAACCCCGAACTGAAAATGCCCTCGGAGACCGCGCCGGCTGCGGAATTGTCCGAGGAAGACTTGGCCCTGATCAAACAAGGCGTAGGCGATAAGAGCAGCCGCGCCGGCGGCGGCCAGGGAGCGCCGGGTGAAACCCAGCGCGAGCAGATTGGCTCGGTAGTCACTTACTTCGAAGCCAAGGGCTTCGGCTTCCTGCGCCCGGACGACGGAGGCCGCGACGTGTTCTTCCATGTCTCGCGCCTGTCCGAAGGCGACTCCACCACTCTGAAGCCCGGCACCCGCGTGATCTACGAACTCGGTATGGATCGCACCGGTAAACTCGCCGCCAGCAGCGTGCGCATAGCTCCGCCACCAGAATAGGCTGTTCAACAACACACTTCCGTAATCCGCAAACACCTGCTTCTGTCGCGATGTCCCCCATACCGCTGGCTGATGCGGGCGGCCGAGGTGGGACAGACGCTTTCGTCTGTCAATCCAGAGCAGCACATCCGGTTTTCGTCGACGATGAGGTTTGTGACCGTCCAGGAATAGCCCAGATTTTCAATTGTGGCACTCCGCGCATCCGCGCAGCCTGTCCCCAACCCGCGGCCTATAATGAAGCTTATGTCTGAAATTTCGCTCGACCGCCGCAATTTCCTGCGCGGCATCTCCGCCGCTACGGCGCTTTCCTACTCGCGCGTGATGGGCGCCAACGACCGCATCCAACTGGGCGTCATCGGCTGCGGCGACCGCGGCCGCTACGACATGGGGAACTTCCAGAAAGCGAACGCCGACGTGGTCGCGGTGTGCGACATCTATGGCGCGCAAATCGACCTGGCCCGCGAGAACGCGCCGCACGCCAAGGATTTTAAAGATCATCGCGCCCTGCTGGACATGAAGGAAGTGGATGTAGCCCTGATCGCCACGCCCGACCACTGGCACGCACAGACCGCCATCGACGCGCTGAATGCCGGCAAGGACGTGTTCGTCGAAAAGCCGCTCACGCGCACCATCGAGGAAGGTCCGCTCATCGTCAAGGCCGCGCGGGTAAACGAGCGCATCTGCCAGGTGGGCATGCAGCAGCGCTCCGGGCAGCATTATCTGCAAGCCAAGCGCGAGTATTTCGATACCGGCAAGCTGGGCAAGATCACGCTCGCGCGTACTTGGTGGCACGGCAACACCTACCATCTGCGCCGCGCGCCGGAATACCTGCAGACCAAGCCCTCCAACCTGGATTGGGCGCATTTTCTCGGCCCACTCAAGTGGCGCGATTACGATCCGCAGCAGTATTTCAACTGGCGCGCGTATCTCGATTTCGGCGGCGGCCAGGTCACCGACCTGTTCACCCATTGGATCGACGTCGTGCACATGTTCATGGGGCAGGAAGTCCCGGTTTCCGCGTCCGCGGCCGGTGGCGTGTATAAGTACAAGGACGGCCGCACGGCGCCGGACACCATCAACGTGCTGCTGGAATATCCGGCGGAGTTCACCGCCACTTTCGAAGCTACATTGGTTCCGGGGATCACCGGCGCGGCGGTCGAGATCTGCGGCACGGACGGACGCCTCTGGATCGATCGCAGCCACTATGAGTTCCACCCCCCGGGGCGAGGCGCGCAACCCACCGTCGTAAAGGCGTTCAGTAACCTCGACGAGGACCACGTGAATAACTTCCTGGCGTGCGTGCGCTCCCGCAAGTTGCCCAACGGCGATGTGCTGATCGGGCATCGCTCGGCGCAGGCTTCGCACCTTGGCAATATCTCGTACATGCAGAAGCGGCGCATCGATTTCGATCCGGTGCGCGAGGAGATTCTGCCGTTCTAAGATGAAGGTCTCCCTCAAGAGACTTGCTGACGAACTGGAGTCGCTATCCGACGAGCATCGCGGCTTTCTGGATCGCCAGACCGGCGAAGTAGAGTGGGTGTCTCTCGAAGTGCTCGGACTGGTGGAAGAGGGTGGCACAGCCGGCGAGCTGCTGCAATGGCAACGTTGCGAATTCGAAGTGGCCAAATCGGTAATTGAAAATCGGGATCGCTTCGCGAAGCTGCCCACGAAATTTGACGTCCACGAGTGGGAGATTATGCGCGAGTTCGCCGAGTCCGTCGAGCCGGAGCAGTTTAGCGACCATCTGCAACGCGCCATTCACGCCTCCGGCGCCTTCCGCTACTTCAAGGACACGCTCCGCCGGTATCGCCGCGAGCAGGACTGGTTCGATTTTAAGGCAGAAGCGCTCCGCGAGATAGCTATCGACTGGTGCGAGCAGAACGGCATAGAATACCTCGACGACTGACGGCCTGGCGCAGGCACTCCTGCCGGAGCAAGCAAACGTACCCCGATGCTATACTAACAATTACGCCTGTAGCGACAATATTTACAGGATTGAGGGATAGTTCATGATCTCGTCGACACAGATGCGTCCGGGCATGGTGATCAAATTCAACAACGATTTGTTCTCCGTTTTCAGTGTGAACCACCGTACGCCGGGCAACCTCCGTGGATTCGTGCAAGCCAAGATGCGCAACCTGCGCAGCGGAACGATGATCGAGCACCGGTTCTCCTCGGAAGATCGGGTCGAACGCGCCGCGCTGGAAGAACAAGAAATGGAATACTTGTACGACGACGGCGAGTACTTCTATTTCATGAACACCGAAAACTACGAGCAGATGCATCTGACCAAGGAGCTTTTGGGCGACGCCGTCGGCTACCTGGTTCCGCAGTTGAAAGTGGCTGTGGAGTTTTACGAGGGCAAGCCCATCAGCGTGGAACTGCCGGCCACCGTCGACCTGACCGTGGTCGAAACCGAGCCGGGGATGAAGGGCGCGTCGGTATCCAACGTGACCAAGCCCGCCAAGCTCGAAACCGGACTGGTCGTGCAAGTGCCTCCCTTCATCGCCGAGGGCGAAAAGATCCGCGTCAGCACGGCGGAAGGCACCTATCAGGAAAGAGCCTGAGGGGTCAGGAGAGGGCCTGAAGGGCCGCCGCGAGTTCCCCTTCTTCTTCTGGCAGGACCGTCCGCAGATCCACCAGCAGCCGCTTTTCTTCGACGCGCGCGATCACCGGCGGCTCGTTCGCGCGTAACCGGCGCTGCGCCGCGGCCTCATCGGCGCACTTGATGACGATCAGCCAGGTGGGGATGGATTGCTCGGGTGTAGCTCCGCCGCCGATAACGGATTCGCCGGGCGCGAGCTGCGCTTCGAGACCGGTCAGCTTACTCACTAGCCGCTCGGCGCGCTCGCGAATCGAGGCGGCATTCTGCCGGATCATGCGCAGCGCTGGCACTTCGTCCCAGCGCTCTAGCAGCAGATTGCGTAGCGTGGCTTCCAGCGCCTGGTAGATCGTCTTATCCAGGCGCAGTGCGCGGAACATCGGGTTGCGCCGCAAGCGCGCCACGATTTCCGGTTTTCCGGCCAGGATGCCGGCCTGCGGACCGCCCAGCAGTTTATCGCCGCTGAACGACACCAGATCCACACCCGTCTGCAGGCTGTCGGAGACCACCGGCTCATCGATGCCGAACGGACGCAGGTCCACGATGCAACCGCTGCCCAGATCCTCGTATACCGGAACGCCGCGCTCGCGGCCCAGTGCGACGAGCTCTTTTAGGTCCGGCCGCGCAGTGAAGCCCCGCATGCGAAAATTGCTCGGATGGACGCGCAGCAAGAGCCGCGTGCGCTCGGTGATGGCCTCGCGGTAATCGCCGATGCGCGTGCGATTGGTGGTGCCAACTTCACGCAAGAGGGCGCCCGAGCGCAGCATGATGTCGGGGATGCGAAAGCCGTCCCCGATCTCGATCAGTTCGCCGCGCGAGACGATTACCTCGTGGCCGGCCGCCAGCTCGTTGAGCGCCAAGTATATGGCGGCCGCATTGTTGTTCACCGCGATGCCGGGCGCGCCGAGCAGCCGTTCCAGCAGCCCGCCGGTGTGCACGTCGCGCTTGCCGCGGAGGCCGGTGGCGACGTCATATTCGAGATTGGTATAACCGCTGGGGATGGCCAGCGGCCCCAGCGGCGCGCGCCCCAGATTGGTGTGCAGCACGACGCCGGTGGCATTGATGACGCGCCGCAGCGACGGCCGTGCGAGCGCGGCGCAAGCCCGCTCGACCCGCGCTTCAATAGAAAGCCCGTTGGCCGCGCCGGAGCGGATTTCGACGCGCGCCTCATCGAGCGCCCGCCGGATCTCCGCCACCACGACTTGCCGCGGAATCCCCGGCGCGGATATCCGCTCCAACACCTCGTGCACCGCCGGAAGTTCGCGTAGTTTTTCGCTATCGCTCGCGTGCTCGCTCACTGGTTCGCCACTTGCTTAATGTACAGAGCCGGCGCGCTACTTGTCCAGAACCGCGCAAACGGCTACACTGGTAGATTCGGGGCGTGGCTCAGCCTGGCTAGAGCGCCTGGTTCGGGACCAGGAGGTCGGTGGTTCGAATCCACTCGCCCCGACCATTCTTTTCAAGCACTTACGACTTCCCGCCACTCAAAGCAGGATTACGCTGTAGATGAATTTGTAGACGGCACGGATTTTCCGGCCTGCCAGAACGTGTCTAAGACGTGATTGGTCATGCGAACCCTGCCTAGATCGCCGAAATATGAGGGTACCGGCTTGACTTACGGCGCCATGCCCGGCTTCAATGAGGCGGCGATCACGTGATCGCCGAAATCAAATAGCGGGGGCGCAAAACGTGGAGGCTCTTCGGGCTTCAATGAGGCGGCGATCACGTGATCGCCGAAATCTGAACGGCGTTCCAATGTTCGTGGACGGCGTGACGCTTCAATGAGGCGGCGATCACGTGATCGCCGAAATGGAATCGCGCGCGCCACATCTGGGCAGGCCGAAGAAAACTTCAATGAGGCGGCGATCACGTGATCGCCGAAATGACGTGCGGCGATCTTCATGTACGCCACTACTTTTTACTTCAATGAGGC
>JBEKUO010000503.1:0-5780 GCA_049514955.1 Bryobacteraceae bacterium
GGGCCTGCCGGACCCATGGGGCAGCAGGGCGCAACCGGCGCGACTGGCGCCATCGGCCCGATGGGACCAGCCGGTGCGGCCGGGCCGCAAGGTGCACAGGGAGCGACCGGACCCACGGGCGCAACCGGGCCGCAAGGTCTAACTTGGCAAGGCGCCTGGAACAACTCCGCGACGTATGCGCTCAACGACGCGGTGAGCTTCAACGGCTCGAGTTACATCAGCCTGATTGCCAACAACACCGCTAACGAGCCTGACACTGTTCCAACAGCTTGGAGCCTGGTAGCCAACGTGGGCGCCACCGGATCGCAAGGCCCGGCGGGGGCTGCGGGCGCAACCGGTCAGCAGGGGCCCTCCGGACCGATGGGGCCACAGGGTGCAACCGGCGCGACGGGCGCCATGGGTCTCACCGGCGCAACTGGGCCGCAGGGCGTTGCCGGACCCACGGGCGCAACCGGACCCCAAGGTCTGGCCTGGCAAGGCGTCTGGGATATCTCCAAGACCTATAACCTGAATGACGCAGTAAGCTACAGCGGGTCGAGTTACATCAGCCTGGCTGCCAATAACACCGGTAACGAACCTGACAATCCTCCAGCCTCCTGGAGTCTGGTCGCCAGCGTGGGTGCAGTCGGACCGCACGGGACGGCGGGGGCTACCGGCGCCGCCGGTCCTCAAGGGCCTGCCGGACCGCAGGGCGCGGCCGGTGCGACCGGTGCGACCGGTGCGACCGGCGCCACTGGCGCTACCGGCGCGATGGGGCCTGCCGGTCTAACTGGGCCGCAGGGACCACAAGGGCCGACCGGACCCACAGGCGCAACCGGGCCGCAAGGCCTGATTTGGCTGGGCAACTGGAGCATCTCGACGACCTACGCCCTGAACGATGCGGTTGGCTACAACGGTTCGACTTATATCAGCCTGTCTGCTAACAATACCGGCAACGAGCCTGACAAGGTCCCGGCCGACTGGAGCCTGGTTGCCAGCGCCGGCGCCACCGGCGCTACGGGATCCGCCGGTCCAGCGGGTCCCCAGGGTGCGACTGGCGCGACGGGTGCTACGGGCGCACAAGGGCCGCAAGGCGTCGCCGGAGCTACGGGCGCGACGGGTCCTCAAGGGCTGGCCGGCGCAACGGGCGCTACCGGACCGCAGGGGCCCGCCGGACCGACGAACATTTACTACACGGCTCCAAACTCGAACGGGACGCCCATCAATATCACCACCAGCAACGCCTTTTACACGATTGCCACACTCAATCTTCCCGCTGGGAACTATTTGATTCAGGCGAAGGCCGTTCTCAGCAACTTCAGCAGCGGGGCAAACGTCGAGACGCTGTGCGAAATCTTCGGGCCCGGCATCTCTGGAGCGTACGCCATTTCGGACTTGAATCCCGACACTAGCGGCGTAGGAATCTGGTCGCAAACGCTGTCCATAACGGCGGCAGCCAGCTCCAGCAGCATAGCTACAGTGACCTTGCAGTGTGAAGCGGCGCCGAGCCCGGACGTGTTCGTTTACTATCCGCAAATGACCGCGATTCCGGTGACCAATATCACCACTCAGTAAATCGCAGGTCGCTTGGTTGCGGCCACTATTCCGCCGGGGCCGATAGCGCGGCATCGGCGGCATGTCCGGCCAAGGGCGCGCGTCCGCCACGCGCTCGAACGTCCGTACGCGAAGGCGGCCTGCGCCGCCAGTGATGTAACCCAAAAAGGTCTTGACTCGTCAGTCTAATAGTTGTAGGATTAATTCAGTGTTACCGACTACCCATTTCGGCGTTCAACCACAAGGTACGCAGAAGTGCGTCAACGCAGACGCACGTGCTGGGACCTGACCCGAATTGAGATAGCCTGAATTACAAGATCTTAATCAAGGGCGGTCCCCAGCGGGCCGCCCTTTTAGTTTTTACGGGGACTTGGGAAATGGCTTAACCCGCTTGCGTCGGAAGCAAGAGACTCTCGGTTCGAATCCGAGGTCCCCGACCAGTTCTTTGACAACAGCGCCGCGCACGCACAGTACTGAGCCACGCGCGTCAGTAAGCGGCGCTTGCATACCCGCGACTTTTGGCGGGGTAGCCGATGTGGTCAAGGCATCCGGTTGAAGCCCGGACTATCTCCGTTCGATTCGGAGCCCCGCTACCAGTTCTTTGTCAGCCTGGGCCGTGCGGCCTCCGGCAAGTAATTACGGTCACGTATTGGAAGACCGCTTACTGGCGCGCGCGGCTCTGATCGGAGCCACGACCATCAGGGAGTGGCCTTCGACATACGGGACCGCATTTAAGAAATTGTGTACTTAGTGTCACTGGGAGGTCGGTTAACGGGAAGCCGCCAGTCTTTGAAGCTGGCTTCGGGGGTTCGACTCCCTCCCTCCCAGCCATTGGCCGATGGCGCAATTGGCAGCGCGCTGCGCTCTGAACGCAGAGGTTCCAGGTTCGATCCCTGGTCGGCCAGCCAAGTTATGCGGGCGCCGGTAACTGACACGGCAGCCCAGCCATTGGCCCGAAGCTCATCAGGATGAGCTACTGATTCTTACTCAGTAGGCAGTGGGTTCGATTCCCACCGGGCCAACCAAGTTTTCCTGCGGGGCATGTCCGCTGGTCGCGGACGCCGGTCCTACAAACCGGAAATGAGTGGAGTTCGATCCTCCGGCCCCGCACCAATTCGCGCACCGGCGGCGCGCTCGTGTGCAGGCATAATAAGGACAGGTGACCAATGCCTGAGTGCTTGAACGCGGTGCGCCAGATCCTGGCGGCTGCCCGCTTTGCCGCTGAAAGGCACGCCGCGCAACGCCGCAAGAGCCGCGCCGCGGAGCCTTACGTGAACCACCTGCTGGAGGTGGCCGAGTTGCTCGCGAGCACCGCCGCGGAGCTGGATACCAACCTCATCGTGGCCGCGCTGCTCCACGACACGATCGAGGATGTCGGCGTAACCCGTGCGGAGATCGCCGCGCGTTTCGGCGAAGATGTGGCGGCCCTGGTCGCCGAAGTCTCCGACGACAAGTCGCTGCCCAAGGAAACCCGCAAAGCGCTGCAGATCGAGAACGCGCCGCACAAGTCGCCGCGCGCGCAGGCCCTCAGCGCGGCGGACAAGATCGCCAACATGCGCAGTATCGTCCACAGCCCTCCTGCGGGCTGGAGCTTCGATCGCCGGGTGGAATATGTGCGATGGGCGCGCCAGGTGGTCGCGCGCTTTACCGGACTCGATGGCCGCCTCGCCGCGGAATTCCAGCAGGCCAGCGCCGAGCTTCAGGAGTGGGAAAAGTCCGGCGGCACGAAGGACTTCTTCTGAGGCGCGGCCAGGGCCTCCTTCAACAGCTCCTGCAACAGCGCATCGTAGATCCGCGCGAACCGCTCCGCGCCTTCGTCCAGGTGCAGCGCGAACTCGCGGGTCAGCCGCACCTTCTCCCGAATGTACGGCCGCGCCACGAGCGTGAAATGATCGAACCAGTCGTCCACCACCGCGTCGTCGTACTTCAGATGCAGGTATTCGCGCAGCGCTTGCCAGGTTTGTGTATGCGCGCGCAGCAACTCGCCCGTATCCGCGACGCCGCACTCCGCAATGGCCTCCAGGTACAGTCCGGCTACCGCATTCTCGATCGCCGCGCGCCGGAACGCCACGCGCGGATCGTCGGTTGCCAGGCACTGCTTCTCGATTTCCAGGAGCGCGGGCGTATCGGATATCTCACGCATGGTCAGGTGCGGCCGCGGCGGATCGATGCGCATCCTGCGCCTGCGCTGCTCCCGCACCACGTACACCACGCCCGCTGCCGTCAGCGCCGTCACTAGCGGGATCAGTTCGCGAAGCACGAGTCCTCAGAATCAGCGTACCTGTTTCGAGAGAACCCTCGCTTACGCTCCAGCGGCCAGTGGCAGAAGTCACTTGAGTTTAGGTTGGCAGGCGAAAACGCCTGCCCCACCACCTCTACCACCGGCGGCCGGGGGCGGGGCCTGCGCTACCATAGACTGCATGAGTCCGAATCAGCCGGGGCAGATGCCCAAGATGCCCATCCCAGGTGTGAAGAATTTGATCGCGGTCGGCTCCGGCAAGGGCGGCGTCGGAAAGACCACCGTAGCAGTCAACCTGGCCGTCGGACTTGCCAAACTGGGCCACCCGACGGGCCTGATGGACGCCGACGTCTACGGTCCCAACGTGCCCCTGATGATGGGCATCAATCGCACCCCCATGGCCTATGGCGAGCGCATCCAGCCGCTCGATCAATACGGCGTGAAGCTGATGTCCATGGGTTTCCTGAATCCCGGCGACAAGCCGCTGGTCTGGCGCGGTCCCATGCTGCACAGCGTGATCCAGCAATTTCTGCGCGGCGTGGACTGGGGCGAGCTCGATTACTTGGTGATCGACCTGCCGCCCGGCACCGGCGACGTCCAGCTCACTTTGATCCAGACCGCTCCCATCACCGGCGCCATCGTGGTGACCACGCCCTCCGACGTTTCGCTCGAAGATGCGCGCAAGGCGGTACACATGTTCTTCCAGGTGAAGGTGCCCATCGTGGGCATCGTCGAAAACATGAGCTACCTCATCTGCCCGCACTGTAGCGAGCGCATCGACGTGTTCAGTCATGGCGGCGGGCGCCGTACCGCGGAGCAGATGAAGGTGCATTTTTTGGGCGAGCTTCCGCTCAATCCGGAGGTGCGCGTGGGCGGCGATACCGGCAAACCTATTGTGTTGCGCGAAGACGCTGGGCAGCACGCCGCCGGCTTCCTCGACTTGGCGCGCAACACCATACGGCGCCTCGAAGAGATCGGTCCGCAGGAAGGACCGAAAATCGAGATCATGGATTAGCCGTGGATCTGACCCGCCGCACTCTGCTGGGTTCCGTCGCGCTGGCCGCCGGCGCCCTCGCCGCTCCACCCGCTTTCGAACTAGAAGAAGTCACGGTCCTCGATCTGCAGAGGCGTATGAACGAGGGAAGTCTCACGGCGCGTGCGCTCGCCGAACGATACCTGGAGCGCATCGAAGAAATCGACAAGCGCGGCCCGACGCTCAACGCCGTCATCGAAATCAATCCGGACGCGCTCGCCCTCGCCTCCGCGCTGGATGCCGAGCGCAAAGCCAAGGGCCCGCGCGGTCTCTTGCACGGCATACCCATCCTGATCAAGGACAACATCGATACGGCCGATCGCATGATGACCACGGCCGGCTCTTTGGCGCTGCTCGGATCCATCGCGGCGCGGGATTCGGTGGTGGCGCAGCGGCTGCGCGCGGCCGGCGCTGTGATTCTGGGCAAGACCAATCTCAGCGAATGGGCCAACTTCCGCTCGAGCCATTCCACCAGCGGTTGGAGCGGCCGCGGCGGGCTGACCCGCAACCCCTACGCGCTCGACCGCAATCCGTGCGGCTCCAGCTCCGGATCCGGCGCGGCGGTTTCGGCAAACCTGTGCGCCGCGGCCATCGGAACGGAGACGGATGGCTCGATCGTCTGCCCGTCTTCGTCCAACGGCATCGTCGGCATCAAGCCCACCTTGGGACTGGTGGGAGCGGCCGGCATCATCCCCATCGCGCACAGCCAGGACACCGCCGGGCCTATGTCGCGCACGGTCACCGACGCCGCTATCCTGCTGGGCGCACTCACCGGCGCCGACTACACTGGTTCGCTCGACGCCCACGGCCTGCGCGGCGCGCGCATCGGCGTGGCCCGCGACAAATTCTTCGGCTTTAATGAGAGGACCGACCAATTGATTGAAGCCGCGATTCAGGAGATGAAGCGGCAAGGCGCCGAGATTGTCGACCCCGCCGACATCTCCACGGCAGGCAAGTTCGATGACTCCGAGATGC
>JBEKUO010000504.1:0-5776 GCA_049514955.1 Bryobacteraceae bacterium
CGACCGACTTCGGCCAGACCTGGACTGACACGCCGCATACGCCCGCCAGTCCGCTGTTCGGCGAGCCGGAGAAGGCCGGCGGACCGGTCAGGATCGGGGCGCCGCACTTCGTCGATTTCGGCCGCAACATGGAGCACTCACTGGACGGCTACGCCTATCTCGTGTGCCACGGCGCGGTGGCCGACGATCCGAAGCCGCGCCCGGCGAATCTAAGCTGGATAACCGGCGATCGCATCTATCTCGCGCGGGTGAAGCCGTCCATCGAGACGATCAACTTGCGCTCGGCGTATGAGTTCTACGGCGGCAGTTCCGCGGGCGGCAATCCCATTTGGGTGCGCGACCTGGCGCGCGCAGAGCCGCTATTTGAGTGGAACAACCGGTGCGGGTGCGTGACGGCCACGTACAACCCCTGGCTGCGCAAATACCTGATGTGCGTTACCGACGGCCGCAACACGATTGGCAAGTTCAATACCTTCGTGCTCGAGGGCGACGCGCTCACGGGTCCTTGGAAGCTGGTCACCTTCATGCGCAACTTCGGCGAGCAGGGTTATTTCGTTCACTTCCCCAGCAAGTTCATGGCAGCCGGGGGCCGGACTGCCTGGTTGATGTACGCCGCCAATTTCACTAACGGGTACCTCAAGACCGGGTATCAGAGCAATCCGCCCGGCAGCCGATACGGCATGTGTCTGCAGGAAGTGAGACTCTTGTAAGGCCGCCCCACAAGAGCAGGCCGGCTAAAAGCCGGCTGCGGGCAGGATTGCCCGCCCTCCAATTAGAGTACTTGGCGGCGGGGCGTGATCCTCGGCAGCGGGCGGACCCAGCAGCTCCGTAAGGACCGGTTTCAGTGCATCTGCCCAGACTTGATACGCCTTCACGGTCGGATGGAGCCTGTCTTTTGAGTCCATCATCCCGTCGAACAGCCTTCCATCGCCGTCGGCGAGTTTGTCATTGATGTTCAGATACCGGACCTTCTGGCCATCGGCGAACCTGGACAGATTGACGTTGATCCTGTCGATGACGGGCATTAAAGCGATATTGTCGTTTCTCGGGAAGAGGCCCATTAAAATGATCGTCGCCGCGGGCGCCTTCATTTGGATCACGCGCACAATCGCCTGAAGACCTCGCGTGACATCGTCCACTCTCGCGTCGGCATCCCCTCGGGCCGATCGATTGCCGACGTTGTTTGTGCCAGCGAGCAAAACGACGACTTTGGGGTTGACTGCGTCTAACTCGCCGTTCTGCAAACGCCACAGGATGTTCTGCGTTTGATCGGCTCCCCATCCGAAATCAGCCGCGTTCCAGCCAAAGAAATTCTGTTTCCAATTAGCGAGCAGGCCGGGGTAATCGATAGCGCCCCAGCGTCGTGTGATCGAGTCACCTTCGAAGTAGACCTCGATCACGCCCTGCTTCGCCTTCGCCAGGAGCTCGGAATGAGCCACCAGGGAGTTTGGGTTGGTTCGAAAGACCGGCTGATCGGCCGGAAGTTCCCAGGACGGCGCTTGATAGTTGAGGAACTTGTCCGCCCAGGGAATGAAGTACTTCCAGTTCGGGGCATCGGTGTGGCCGCCGCTATGCTGGCGCCACACGAGTTGGCCATCGAGAAGTCCGGTATCGACAGGCGGCATCCTCGCGGTGTGATAGTCGTCCGTAACTCCCAAATCCTTGGCGCCCAATAGCCGGAAGACAGGACCGGCAGCCACGGTTGCCATGAAGCTGCCCTGCTGGTCCAGCCACTTTGCGTCCCCGTTCTCGGGGATTCCATAGCTGATGAAAGTCAGACGCGGTGCGCACAGCGCAATCAATTCGTTCGAGTCGACTGGCAAGTCGCCGGCATTCCTGCTTCCGAAGGAAGCCTCAGCCGCACCGTACTTCAGGAAGTTGCCCGCCATCCAGTGGTACTCGCCGGACCCCGTGAGATTCTCCACCTCCTCTCCGAAATTGCGTCTGTGCGGTTTGGCGCCTCCCTCCCCGGAGGAACCCACCAGCACGACCGCAAAGCGAGTGTCGAACGCCATAGTCACCAGCGCGGCCTTCCCAAAACGAGAGACACCTTCGATGCCGACGCGCTGCGCGTCGACGAGTTTGTCAGTCTCCAGATAGTCGAGACCACGAGAAGCACCCCACGCCCACGCCCGCAGCGCACCCCAGTCCTCCGGCTTGCGGGGCTGGCCCTGGTTGGCAAGGCCGATGACTCCCCTGGTAAGCCCTGCGCCATTGTCCGGTTGAATCGTACTCGGGTCGATGAGCGCGTAGCCCCATCCTCCAGCTATCAGTTGTTCCGTCGAAGCCGGATCAGTCCCCATCATCGCCTTCAGTTCGGGACGGCTGGCTGCCATTTCCGCCATCCGCCTGAGAAATGCCGCGCTGCCGAACATCATCATCACGGGTACGGGACCATGCGCATTAGCCGGCGTCACCAACGTGATCTCAATATCGACGTTGATCGAAGGGCACGACGAGTTGTCCGCGTGTCCGACGAGTTGCTCTTTAATGACGGGAAAGATTCCTGCCTTCGAATCCGTTGTACTCGTCACGGCCCAGGTCACTTTCGGCGTATTGGGCGGGACGCGGCCGAGCACCTCGCGCTCGAAGTCTTCGACGATTTCCCGGCGTCGCTGATGCCACCACTGTGCCGCCGACGCGACCCTTTGTCCGCTTTTCAAGGTGAGCGCATCGGGCAGATCCGGAAACGGATTAGCCTTCGACTCATCGTAGTTGGCGTGGTCCGGGGCCTTCTCATTCCCGCTCGGTCCTGGGCGGAGCGCCTGGATGCCCAGTTGATCCATCATGTTCCGATGATCTTGTTCCGCCGTCCAATTCATCGGCGGCGCGCAGCCGTTCGCAGTGGGCGCGCCTGCAGACGGGCTGTGACTTTGCTGTCCCGTGGCCATCTGAGAAGCGAGGACCGCTAAAGCGCCCAATGCAGCGACCCTCGATGTTGCGTGTTTCGAGCGCGAGGCAAAAATCATGTTTGACTCTCGAATAAAATGTTAGCGGACAACGATCGGGGACGCCAGTTCCCGGCCATAGCCGACTCCTTGTGCAAGCATTCCAAGTCCACCCAGTCACCCGGCGACGGCGTATGGATGCACCTCGGTAGGTAAAACTGCGCGCGGCCAAGCCTTTTGGAGCGGCCCGACGGGGGAGCTGGCGACTCATTTGTCCAGGCGTTCAGTTCGGGGAATCAGTTGAAGCTACCAGGCCCCAGAATCGGTGGCCGGGCCGAGCCTCAATTCGGCGCCGTGTTCGCAGGTACTGCTCCGTTTCCTCCGCATTCGGTCCTACCGGGATCTCGCGCGGGTTCACGACGCCGACACCATGAGTGGGCAGAAACCCGCTTTGACCGAGGATCTGCATGCACGTGTCCTAGTCCAGTGCCAGTCCCCAACCGGCATTGCTCACGACCAGCCGATCACGCGGCTTCCCGTCCGCAGGTCCGAACCGATCCTCCAGCCGGCGCGGTCGCCTCGCGATGGCCTTCACCACCGCCTCTTCTTGAACGGCTTCGGTGCTGCGAGGATTTTGAACTTGATGCCGGTATCAACCCCCTGGGCCTCCGGCGATACGGAGATGATCCTTAATACGAGCGGCTCTTCGTTGGCCGGCAGCAGGTGGTCCTCGAGCCGTTCCAAGCGCCGCGCGAGGTTCCTGCGGACCATCGCCGGGCCCTCCCGTTTGCGCCGGCCGTGCTCGGCACTGATATCCCTGCCTCCTCGCTTTGCGAAGCGAGCGCCATTGCTCACGCGAGGCCCGCATCGCCTCGGCGAGCGACATTCCGGATCTAATGGCAACTGCCGGAACGTCATCCGGCACCGAGGCGATATAATCGCTCGTGGCCAGCCCGCCAAAACGGAATTTCCGCCTCCAGGAGGACAATGTGCCGCATATCATCAGCCGTAGAGAGTTCGGTGGCCTAACAGCCGTTCTTGGGGCTCAGGTCGGTCGTCTACTAGGCGACACCAATCGCGTGGACAAACTCGATGACACGTTGCGCTCTGGAATCGCGCAAAGAAAAATTCCCGCTGTCGTGGGTATGGCGGCTAGCGAGCGCAGCATCCTTTATTCGGGCGCGTTCGGCACACGGGATTCATCGGGCGTGCCGGTCAACGCCGATTCGATCTTCGCTATCGCATCGATGACCAAAGCCATAACTACCGTCGCCGCTCTGCAACTGGTGGAGCAGGGCAAGGTGAAGCTTGATGAGCCGGTTTCACAATACCTGCCGCAACTCCATACATTGGAAGTTCTCGAAGGCTTCGATTCGGAAACCGGCAAAGCGAAGCTGCGTCCCGCCAGAACTCCAGTGACACTGAAGCATCTGCTCACGCATACGTCGGGAATCTGTTACGACATCTGGGACCGGGACATGTTTCAGTACACGTCGAAAACGAAAGGTGAGGTTCCGGCCGTGCCGCCGTTAATGTTCGAACCTGGCATGCGCTGGCAATACGGCATGGGAGTCGATTGGGCCGGGCGGCTAGTGGAAGTGGTGAGCGGCATGAACCTGGAAGAGTACTTTCAGGCCAAGATTCTGGGACCGCTCGATATGCGGGATACAAGCTACCTGATCCCGGCGTCGAAATTCGACCGGTTGGTAACTGGTTATTCGAGGCAGGCCGATGGATCGCTCCGGCAGAATCCGCGGGTCTTGCCACAGGTCCCCAAGGAATTCAACGGAGGCGGCGGATTGTATTCCACCACCGCCGATTATGTGCGGTTCATGCAGATGATTCTCCGAAAGGGGCGCGGACGAAACAACGACCGGATTCTTCGGCCGACTACGGTGGAGAGCATGGAGATCAACCAGATTGGTACCGCCACCGCGGGCAAGATGAAGAGCTACCGCCCGAATCTATCGAGCGATGTGGACATGCAGCCTGGAGCCACCGAGAAGTGGGGGCTCGGATTCTTGATCAATACCACCGCATACGACGGCGGCCGCTCGGATGGAAGCTTGGCGTGGGCAGGTCTCTTTAATACGTTTTATTGGATCGATCCAAAGCGTTCCATGTGCGCGGTGTTGATGATGCAGTTCTTGCCGTTCGTGGATAAAGAAGCGGTCGGGCTGCTGGGTGATTTCGAGCGCGCGGTGTACAGTACTTGACGGCTGAACGCCTGATGCGCGCCTTACGGAGAGCCGGGCGCGGCTGAATTGCTGGCGCCAGAGCAATCTCGATCCCGCGCATGATCTGGCGCGGATGCGGACGATCGAGAACCCGGAGACGATCCAGCCATTGAGCAACGTGAAACTGAGTTGGACATTAGGGGTGTCTCATTTTGTCTCATTTGCCCGAACCCGCGTCGCGGTTCGCATGATCTCAAAACGCAGGATCCAGTTCCGCCGGCCCTCACCCTCGACCGGTGCGAATTGCCAATGTCGGGCCGCTTCCAGCGCCAGCTTGCCAAAATAAGGCGAGCCACTACGCTCCAGCGTGGCCTCTGTCACATTCCCTGATGGATCCACAGCAACCCTGACGAACACGGTCGCTTTGCCGTGAACTGTATTCCGGGCTTTGGTGGGAATGTCGGGGAGCACGCGACGCATGATTCCATCCTGCGCAGCCGGCATGCTATGCGGTGGCTCCGCTTCGCGGTCCGGCGGGACAGGTGGGGCGGCCTTCGGCTCAACAGTCGGCCCGGTTGGCGAGGGTCCGGGTGGGGCAGAGGCGGGCGGCCGCACGCGCTCGGCGGCCGATGGCACGGGGGCAGCCGTCCGATGCACCACCAGGCCCCCAACAATCGCCGCGCCCACGACCACCAGAGTGACGGCTAGAAC
>JBEKUO010000505.1:0-5743 GCA_049514955.1 Bryobacteraceae bacterium
TCGGGACGACCTTGTATATGCCGCCGGAGCAGGCGCGCGGGATGCCTGCGGACTCACGAGCCGACCTGTACTCCTTCGGGCTGGTGCTCTACGAGATGGCCACCGGCACGCCTCCTTCGGCAGGGATGCGGCTCAGTAACTTGCCGCCAAAGCTGGAGCGCATCGTATCCAACTGCCTGGAACACGACCGCGACCTACGCTACCAGCGCGCTGCAGACATTTGCGCCGGTCTCCAGGGCCTGAAGCCAGCCGCAAATTCCAGGACGCACATTGCAAAACATTGGAAAGCCGGCGCCCTGGTTGCGGCGGCTGTGCTGGCGACTTTCGCCGCGGCTTATTTCTATCTCCACGGCGCGCCAAGACTCACGGACAAGGACACCATTATCCTCGCCGAGTTCAAGAACAAGACCGGCGACCCCGTCTTTGACGAGACGCTCCGCCAAGGATTGGCCGTACAACTCGATCAGTCTCCCTTCCTCAGCCTCATTTCCGAGCAACGCATTCAGCAGGCGCTCCGGCTCATGGGCCAGCCGGCGGATGCGCAGCTTACTCCGGAGGTCGCCCGAGAGATCTGCGAGCGCACCGGAAGCACAGCCGTCCTGGAAGGTTCCATTGCGAGCCTCGGGAGCCAATACGTACTGGGGCTGCGCGCAAAGAACTGCCGCACCGGAGATCTGCTCGACAGCGAACAGGTACAGGCAGCACGCAAAGAAGACGTCTTGAACGCCCTCAATCGAATCGCCAGTAGATTCAGAACCAGGGCCGGCGAATCGCGCAGCACGATCGCAAGGCACGATACTCCGCTGGCCGAGGCTACGACGCCATCGCTGGAAGCGCTGAGAGCATATAGTGCGGCCTTGAAGGCGCACTCTTCAAGCGGCGCCATGACTGCTTTGCCGCTTTTCCGGCGCGCTGCGGAGATCGACCCCAACTTCGCCATGGCGCATGCGTATCTGGGACGAGCATATGCCGATCTCGATGAGTCCGATCTCGCGGCGGAAAGCACCGGGAGAGCATGGCAGTTGCGTGATCGCGCGAGTGATCGGGAGAAGTTCTTTATCGCTGCCGGCTACGAGACGCTCGTAACAGGAAACCTGGAACGGGCGCGACAGACCTGCGAAGCGTGGGCGCAAACCTATCCTCGGGATGCAACTCCCCACGCTCTCTTGTCAGGGTATGGGAACAAGGTCACGGGTCAATTCGAAAAAGCGGCCGCCGAGGCCCGCAGGGCGATTGAGCTCGACCCGGATTTTGCCATGGAGTACTACAATCTTGCTGTCAACCATGTTTACCTCAACCGCCTGGCGGAAGCCGAGGACATACTCCGGAGCGCGGCCCGACGTGGGCTGAACAACGATGAGCTGGTCATGCTGGCGTACGACATCGCCTTCCTCAGAAATGACCGCACGGGAATGGAACGTGAAGCCGCGCGGGGCCGTGGCAGATCCGGCGCGGAAAACTGGATCTCCAGCAGAGAGGCGTTTGCCCTGGCGTACTCCGGTCACTTGCAACAGGCCAGAAGCGTGTCACGCCGCGCTGTGCAGCAGGCGCAGCAAGCGGCGCAGCGAGAGAGGGCCGGCCTTTGGGAAGCCGGAGCCGCAGTGCGCGAGGCGTTTTTCGGCAATGTCGTTGAAGCCAGAAAGAGGGCGACCGCCGCACTCGAGCTTTCTAAAGATCGCGAGGTGGAGTATGGCGTTGCCTTTGCAAGGGCCGTTTCCGGGGATTCCTCCCAGGCTCAAGTTCTCGCCGACGACCTGGAGAGGCGTTTCCCTGAGGACACCTCCATCCGCTTCAGCTACCTGCCGGCGAGTTGCGCGCGCCTCGCACTGAATCATGGCGACGCGGCGAGGGCTCTCGAAGTGCTAGAAGCCGCCGTTCCCTATGAATTAGGCGCGATGCGCAGTAGTATACACGGACTCTTCGGGGCCCTCTATCCGGTCTATGTGCGCGGCGAGGCCTATCTCGCCTTACGCCAAGGCGCCCGAGCCGCCGCGGAATTCCAGAAAATTCTCGATCACCGCGGGATCGTGGTCAGCGATCCCATCGGTGCGCTGGCGCACTTGCAGTTGGGCAGAGCCTTCGCTTTGTCCGGAGATAAGGACAAGGCAAAGGCTGCCTACCAGGATTTCCTCACGCTCTGGAAAGACGCCGACCCAGACATCCCAATCTTCAAGCAGGCCAAGGCGGAATACGCCAAGCTGCAGTGATCTTCAAGATCTTCCGCACAAATTTTCATCAATTCTGCGACCCTACACTTTCCGGAAATCCAATCCTGCTACAATCGCCGTATGTTCAGAGGATTGGAGCACACCGCCATTGCCTCGCCTGATCCGCCGAAGCTCGCGCAGTGGTACGTCGATCATCTCGATTTCGCCATCAACTACGAGTACGCTGGCAATTATTTCGTCAAAGCGGCGAATGGCACCATGCTGGAAATCATCCCCGGCAAAGGCGTGCTCGCGCCTCCGCAGTTCGACGATCCCGGCATCCGGCACCTGGCCATCCAGGTAGACGATTTCGACGCGGCGCACCAGCGTCTACAGGCGGCCGGTGTGCGTTTCCTCAGCGAGCCCATGAACAAACAAGGAAACCGGCTTCTGTTCTTTGCGGATCGGGATGGCAACATCCTGCATCTGATCCAGAGGGAAAAGCCGCTCCCCTAAACCAGTGCTGCGCCGGACCTTCAAGGCCTTCCATTACCGCCAGTTTCGCCTGCTCTGGTTCGGAGCTTGCACTTCTTCGATCGGCACCTGGATGCAGATCGTGGCGCAGAGCTGGCTGGTGTTGTCGATCTCCGGGTCGGCGTTCCTGCTGGGTCTCGACGGCTTCCTGGGTCAAATCCCCATCCTCCTGTTTTCGCTGATCGGCGGCGTGATCGCCGACCGCATCGACCGCCGCCGCGTGCTGCTGGGATCGCAATACGTTCAGATGACCTGCGCCTTCGTGCTGACGCTGCTTATCGCCCTGAAATTCGTGCGGGTCTGGCACATCCTGAGCCTTTCCTTCATCGTGGGGTGCGCGCAGGCTTTTGGCGGTCCCGCCTACCAGGCGTTGGTGCCGATGCTGGTCGAAAAAGAAGACCTGCCGAATGCCATCGCGCTCAATTCCATCCAGTTCAACCTGGCGCGCGTGATCGGACCCATGCTCGGTGGCTTGGCGCTGACCGGACTGGGCGCAGCCTGGTGCTTCGCGCTCAACGGCGTCTCGTTCATCGCGGTGATTATTTCCCTTCTCTTGCTGTCCATCAAGTTCGTGCCGCAGAAGACCGGCGAATCCATCCTCACCGGCGTGAAGCAGGGTATCGGGTTCGTTCGCAATCAGGGTGCCATGGTCGGGCTGATCGCTCTGGCGTTTTGCATGACGGCGTTGGCCATCCCCATGATCACCTTCCTTCCGGTGTTCGCCAAAGACGTATTTCACCGGGGGCCGGCCACCTTCACCATCCTGCTCTCGTGTTCGGGGGCGGGCTCGGTGACGGGCGCGCTCATTGTGGCGGCTATGGGCAATATTCAAAACAAAGGCCGCGTGGCGCTGCTGATGTTGCTGCTGCTGGGAGGCGGCATGGCCGGGTTCGCGCTCTCCAAATCGGTGGCCGGGAGCTGCGTGCTGCTGTTCGTGGCGGGCGCCGCGCTGATGGGCGTGTTCTCGATGATCAGTTCCCTGGTACAGCTCATTACCGCCAACGAAATGCGCGGGCGCGTGATGAGCGTCTACAACGTGGCCTTCCGCGGAGGCATGCCGCTGGGCAGCCTGGCTACTGGATGGCTGGTGCCGATCTTTTCCGCGCCCCATGTGCTGGCCGCCAATGGACTCTTATTGGTAGTACTCGGCCTCTACTTCCTCCTGGTGCAACGGCGCGTGGCTGCGCTGTAATAGAGGGATGCCTTCCTTTCTAGTTATCGTAGCCTTGCTGGCAATTGCGCCCGGCGGCCTGGAGAACGCCCGCGACCGGCAGGACCGCACGGCACTCGAAAAACAGATCTCCGAGCTTTCGGCGGCGGCCCAAAAAGCTCCCCGTGACGCCGAAGCGCAATACCGTTTGGCGCTGGCATCCTCTTATCTGGCGGAAATCTCTCTGGAATTGCGGGATAAGAACCAGGCCGAGCACGCGGCGGAATCCGGCATCCAGGCGGCCGAGCGGGCCATCGCGGTCGATTCCAGCAATGCCGAATACTACAGGGTTCTGGGAACGCTTTGCGGGCAGGTGATTCCGGCGAACGTGCTGTCGGCCTTCTCATATGGCAAGCGCGCCCGGGAGGCCATCGACCAGGCGCTGAAGCGCGATCCGAAATCGTCCAGGGCCTACCTGGCGCGGGGCGTCGGCAATTACTATCTGCCCGAGGCGTTGGGCGGCGGTCCGGCGGTAGCCCTCCCGGATTTCCGCAAGGCCATCGAGATGGAGCCGGCATCCTCGGAGGCTTACCTGTGGCTGGGGCTCACCCTGCGCAAACAGCATCACAACGCCGAGGCCCGGCAAGCGTTCGCTAAATCGCTCGAGCTCGATCCCAACCGTATCTGGACCAAAGCACAGTTGGAAAAGACGCCCGCGCAATGAAGCGCCTCGCTGTGGCGGCCGGGATACTGGTTCTCACCGCGCTCACGTGGTTCGAGTTTCCAGGCCATACCTGGCTGCAGCAGGATACCCAGATCTACGTTCCCATCCTCGAACACCTGCGGGACCCGGCCGTGCTGCGCAACGACATACTGGTGGAGCATCCGCACGTCTCGTTCACGCTGTATGACGAGACCGCGCGCGGACTCGCCGCCATCACCGGACTGGGTTTCCGCGAGGTACTAGAAAGCGAGCAGTTGCTCACCCGCGCGCTGGGGATCTGGGGCCTGTACCTGATGGCCTCCGCGCTGGGCCTCTCAGCGCCGGCATCATTGCTGGTGGCCGGCATCATCTCGCTGGGCGCCACCATTGGCGGTCCGGCTGTGCTCTCCTTCGAGATCGAGCCGGACCCCCGCGGTTTCGCCGTGCCCCTGCTTTTTCTGGCGGTTGGGCTCCTGGTGCACGGCTGGGAATTCACCGCCGGGCTGGCTGGTGCGGCGGCGTTCCTGATGCACCCGCCGACGGTTTACCC
Organism: Bryobacteraceae bacterium; assembly: GCA_049514955.1. Taxonomy (GTDB): domain Bacteria; phylum Acidobacteriota; class Terriglobia; order Bryobacterales; family Bryobacteraceae; genus Bog-159. The sequence goes on from JBEKUO010000505.1 coordinate 5,085, forward strand.
GTTTGGGGGTGTATACGTGTGTCTGGCGATGTGGCGCCGCCGTCTTACGCCGTTGGCCCCTCTAGCTGTCGCCGCTGTCATTTTGTCGATCGCCGCCCGCTTTCAGGAAGGCGCCAGCGAAGCACAAGTCTTCTTCTCCAGACTGACCCCGTTCATGGAGAACTTGCAGCGCATGCGCGCGCCCTATTCCTGGATCTCGGAATGGTGGCGCGATTGGCTGCCGCACTACCTGGTTTTGTGCGCCGCATCCGTGCTGGCCTATCTGCGGCTGCGCAAGAAAGCGCCGGTCGAATTGCGATTCTTCCTGGTGGGCTGGCCGATGGTGGGAATCCTGAGCGTGCCGGTTTCCTACCTGCTTCTGGAGAAGATGAAGTGGGCGCTGCTGCCGCAGGTGCAGCCCATGCGCGCGCTCTTATTCCTGACCGTCACCGCGGAGTTCTCGGCGGTCGTGGCCGGCATCCTGGCCGTGCAGGCGCGGCGCTACGCGGAAGCCTTCGCGTGGTTCGCGCTGGTTTACCTGGTTCCCGTGAACGCCAACCTCGGCTGGATGCCATCGTGGCGCGGAGCATGCGTGCTGGCGTTACTGGCCGCCGGCGCCTGCCTGGCTGCATGGGCCGAGGCCCGCGGATTCCGATGGAGCGCGCCTGCTATAGTCGGCG
>JBEKUO010000506.1:0-5738 GCA_049514955.1 Bryobacteraceae bacterium
GATGAAGTCTCCGCTCCCGAACTCCTGAAAATCGAAATAATCCGGCGCAGCCGCGGCCCACAGACGCAGAGTGTTGATTGTTTTTCCCCCATAGCCGACCACGGGACGGTCGAAGGGAATGCCGTATAGGCTGGATGGCCGATCCCGTATCACATCAAATTGGCCGCCTCTAACCTGGATCGAGCAATTCAGCCTGACCTCCACCTTTTCAGGCGGGCGAGCAATCTCCCAAGGATCGGCCTCGCGAAGCCAGTTGTCCGCGTTCTCCTTCTGCCAGCCGTCCACAATCGATTGCCTGAACATGCCGTACTCGTATCGCAGGCCATAACCAGTGGCGGGCAACTGCATGGTGGCCATTGAGTCGAGGAAGCACGCCGCCAGACGGCCCAATCCCCCATTTCCCAGGCCGGCATCGGGCTCCTCCTCGAGCAGGCTGACCCAATCGAACCCCATTTCCTCCGCAATTTGCTGTATCAGAGGATCAAGGAGTAAGTTGCTTACATTATTAGCCGCAGAACGTCCGACTAAAAACTCCATCGACAGATAATACACTCGTTTTGGGTTCTTTTTCTCGTATGTCTTTTTGGTCAGCACCCAACGTTGCGCGAGGACATCGCGGACGGAACGCGCAAACGCTTCGAAGCGTTCCCGCGCCGTCGCCACCGCCGAGTCGATCACCCTGTCGAATACCAGATGCCGCTCATAGAATGCGTTCGCCGTTCCGACGAAAGGTATCGGTCCGCAACCATACTGCCGCAGCAATTCCGAAGCCCGCGATGGGCTGTTTGAAGCTTGAGACAATTTCGTGGTTGTCGTCACGGGAAGATCTGTTGTTGTCATCTTACGTTCCTTTATGCACGGATCTCTCTGTCTTCACTTCACACCAGTAACAGTGTTGGCAACTTAACTCCAAAACGCTCGGCAACGACTTCGGGTACTTCAAGAGATTGAGAGACGGGGAAGCCGTGTTCACGCCACGCCTTCAGACCACCTTCCAGCACCCATACTTTGTCAACGCCTATCCGTTTCAAACAAACGGCTGCTCGGGCGCTCACTATGTCGCTGCCCGAAGAACAATAGAGAATGATCTTGACATCATCCGGAACAGTGATATATGGAGCTTTCCGCAACACAGAGGGATCTACGCTGAAAGCACCGGGAATAGCCTCCACGCTTTCACTGTCAGTTCCTTCTTCGAACGTCAAGAGGTCGATCACGACGACCTTGCTGTTGGATTTTAGTTTGCGTGCGAGCATCCGCGGACTCATGCGGCGCAGCCGTAGTTGGCGGATCATTCTCACCAGAACCAGACCCCGCCAGCCGGCGTAGAGGGCGATCGGAATCCCAATGCCGCAACCGAGGGCAGTCCCAAAATGTTGAACCCAACGGATTACAACGTCCAGTTCGCTTGAGAAGATATACCCCAGCCCCAGATAGACGCTTGACCAGAGGAAGCTGCCTACTGTATCGAGTGCCAAGAATAACGTGAGCGGCACTCCTTCGGCGCCGCAGAGTGGCGGGATGACGGCGTCCAGCCCGGGAAGAAACTTGGCCACACACAATACCGGGAGACCATGACGGCGAAACGTTTTTTGCGCGTTCCTTGAGCAGCTTCGGGGGTCGGCGGTGAACTGGCAGAGTAGCCGCAAAGCCTTAGAACCCCACTTATGGCCAATCCAGAACCATATCCCATCGCCTGCCAGGCAACCCAAAATACCCAAAACTACAATGATCGCCGGGTTCATTTTTCCATGGGCCGAAAGCGCGCCTGCGGCAATTAGAAAAACGACTGAGGGGACAGGTAGGCCAGCTTGTTGGGCAAGAACCGCAAAAAACAGTCCGCTATAGGTCAGTTGTAACAGAGTAGTCACGATTGGACTCCAGTTAAAATATCGGGAATTCGTCCGTTATCTGCGATGAGCACTACCACGGACCGTGCGCCAACACGATATGTACCCTCAGGTACTGCTGGCTCTGCGTTCCATTCGCAAATCTCATGCGGCGGGTCCAGTGCAGTGTCGATCCACCGCCGCCAGTGTTTGTTACCGCCGCTCAATAGTGGAAGTTCGAAGTCGAGAGGCTCCCAATATGCATTCAGAATGATGTGCGCCAATACCCCTTCGTTCTTGGATTCCCCGCCGATGGCAATGCTGTGCGAGAAAGGCGACCAGTCCGGCTGATTGGCTTTCACCCCATGCCAGGCGGGCTTCGTCTCGCTCAGGACCTGCCGTAAACTCGCGCGCCGTTGTTCGTGTTCGACATCGCGCAGCAGCCGCCGTCCGATCAGCAACCTCATGAACCGGAGGACATCTGCATGTTTGCATACCAGATTCCAGTCGAACCAGCTCGTCTCGTTGTCGTGGCAGTAGGGGTTATTGTTGCCGCGCTGGCTGCGCCTCACCTCATCGCCCATCACAAACATTGGCACGCCACCGGACAACATCAAGGCTGTGAGGAAGTTCTTAACTTGGCGATTGCGAAGCCCCTCGATCAGAGGATCGTCAGTCGGACCTTCGAAGCCGCAGTTCCAGCTTCGGTTTTCCGCAGATCCATCGCGGTTGTCCTCACCATTCTCTTCGTTGTGCTTGTGGTCGTAGGAGACGACATCGTTCAGTGTGAATCCGTCGTGGCACGCAACGAAGTTGATACTCTCCTCAAGTTCCCGCTCTTTCCAGCCATAGATGCTGGGGCTGCCAAGCAGACGATCCGCTGCGCGCCCCACCGAATCATTCACGCCACGGAAGAAGTCGCGGATGTCGTTACGAAACCGGTCGTTCCACTCCTTCCAACTGTCGCCTACGAAGTTGCCGACCTGATAAAGTCCTGCCGCATCCCACGCTTCCGCGATCATTTTGGTACCCGCCAGCGTCGGGTCGGAATCGATGTCCCAAAGCACCGGCGGATTCGACATGACCGCACCGGACGAATCGCGCGCCAGGATGGACGCAAGGTCGAACCGGAAGCCATCCACATGCATTTCCTGCACCCAGTAACGGAGGCTGTCCACAATCATGCGCCGTACAACCGGATGGTTCGCATTCAGAGTGTTGCCAGTACCGGTAAAGTTGGGGTATTGTGAGCGGTCTTCTCCCAGCAGGTAGTAAGTGGAGTTATCCAGTCCGCGGAAGCATTGTGTCGGGCCGTCGTGTCCGTCTTCCGCGGTGTGATTGAAGACCACGTCGAGAATGACTTCGATGCCGGCCCGGTGCAGCGCCTTCACCATGTCCCGGAACTCATCAACCGCGCCTAGCGGTTCCTGGCGCGAACAGTATGCCTGGTGCGGCGCAAAGAACGAGACTGGTGAGTAGCCCCAGTAGTTCGTCCGCCCTTGGGGCGCATCCTGGGGATCGAACTGGAACACGGGAAGCAGCTCGACCGCGGTAATGCCCATTTGCTGGAGGTACGGGATCTTCTGGACCACTCCGGCATACGTGCCACGTTTCGAATCCGGCAGCCCGGAGCTGGGATGTACGGTGAAACCACGCACATGCATCTCGTAGATGATGGTGCGCGACCACGGCCGCCTCAGGGGCAGGTCTCCTTCCCAGGCATACGCCCGCGGGTCCGTAACCACGCTCTTCATGGCCGTGGCTGTGTTGTCTCCTTTCAGGAGCCCTGCTTCACGGCTATAGTGTTTGGGGACGACGACCGCGCGACCGTACGGGTCGAGTAGTGGCTTGGATGGATCGAACCGGAGACCCCGAGCTGGCTCGAACGGACCGTAGGCCCGGAATCCATAGATCTGACCTGCTTGCACCCCAGGCACGAATACGTGCCAATAGTGGTACGTGCGGCCCACTGATGGATCGATGAGGACGACACGCGAAGGACGAGCGTCGTCCTCCCGATCGAAAAAGAGTAGTTCGATGCCGGCCGCGCTTCGGGAGAAGATTGAGAAGTTGGCGCCGCCCTGTACCAGCGTAGCCCCTATTGGAAAACTACGCCCACTCGCCGGGGCGGCAATTGGAGCCTGCACAACGGTCTGCTCTTGATATAGCATGATGAAACTGACGATTCCTTATGTGCACTCAGCACGCCATGATGCGCTCACATCAAATCAGGCACTTGCGAGATTTCCCAGCCGAATCTGCTTCGGCACCCTCAGCACGTGCCGAAATACGTGCCGATGCCGCCGGCTCTCCCGACTTGAGTGATTGCATGGAAGTCAAGCATTGGAGACTGCGGTGTCCTGCACTAAGCGAAAACTGCGGATGAAGATGGAGGATGACCTTTCCAGATCGCCCCACAATCGCAAAGGCGGCGCCGTGTCCGCAGCCACCCACAGCTCGCCTCGAAAAAGCCCTGCCTGTCTGCGGCGCGGCTTCAGGAGAAACACGTACGCGGCAAGCCCGTTGTAATCCAACGTCTTGTCATAGGTGAACCACTAGTTCTGGCGTGAAAAGGCGACGTCGCCGGTGCGTTCTGCCGGATTCGTGTCGTGCGCCAGGAAACGGGCGATGACCGCTGTCTTGACGAGTTTGTCTCCGGTGATTCGAAGACCGCGATAGACGATCTGCCCCGTGTAGGAGACCAGCTTGAGACCACTCATGCTGCCTTGTTTGTGCAATGCCGGCATCGAAGCGTCGATCTGAACCTTGAACACGGAATCGGAACAGGCCGGCTGCCGGTCGCGCGATGCCAGGTAGCGGTCGAGTGCCTCGGCCGCTGTCAATGGCTGGCCGGAACAGAAGTTGGGAAACAGTAATCCCAAGACTGCCACCGCCATCGTGGTGGTCGTCAACAGGCATTTCTCGTGAGAAGTTCACTTCAGTTTCTTAGTCGCATTCACCGCCTCTTGCGGGGGAGCCTCGATTTCAGGCTTGCAGTCGATTTCTCTGAACTGGCACATGCCCAACCCCGTGCCGAATATGGGCACTTGCCGTTATCAATACCGCGGGGCGGGCGCGGTTGGGCCATGGTTTCGAGAATCGAAAGCTGAGGCTCGTGTTGGCGTTCGCATGTCAGGGGCCGCCCCATAGCAGCCTTCCTGAACGGCATTGACGATCATCCGTGCCGCCATTCCGGTGCCAATTTGCGCGTTGATCATCAAGTGATAGAGATAGGGATCCTTCCAATCACATCCGTAGTAGGTCCGTAGATAGCTGGCCCGTTCGTGGTCGGTGACGCGAATCAATTCTTCGACATCCCGGCCGGATTGCACGCGCGCACGGACACGCCCCACGCGCTCCGCCCAAGGAGCATGGATGAAGACGCGAAAGGCTTCGTCATGATCCTGCAACACGCATTGGGCGCCCCGCCCTACGATGACGCAGTCGCCTTTTACGGCGGCCTGCAGCATGACCTGCTGCGTATACTCGGCCATAGTGTCTGCGTCGAAAAACCGTACATCGTCCGGAGGGATCCCTGCCATCATGGCTGCGCCCCACAAGCCCCCTCGATTGAATCGATGCCACCATGAGTCGACGTGTTCGTCGCAGCGGCCTGCAACTTCGGTATCGACCTCAGCGGTCCGTGCCACAGCTCCGATCAGTGCCCCGTCCAGCAGATTCCATCCCAACTTCTCAGCCACCATCCGTGCAACGGCGCCGCCGCCACTCCCGTACTCCCTCGCCACCGTGACTACTTTGAACATGTTTTACGTCCTTATTCGAAATCAGGCAATGCTACCGCAGCTCTGAAATGAACACGCCGAGCAAGGGCGATTTGATCGAGTTTGCACCGCTCCCGTCCTCGTAGAACGTGCGAGTTCAGATCAAAGTGCAGGCTGGGGCGCCTCC
>JBEKUO010000507.1:0-5711 GCA_049514955.1 Bryobacteraceae bacterium
ATGCTTGGGAACAGCTACTTGCACGCGATTCAAATCGATAAGGCCAGAGCAGCCTTCGCGGACGTGTTCGGCGTTCCGCCGGATTCCGGAGCGGCACGCTTGTTCACGGCCCAGATGCTGATGCGGCTCGAGCTCGAAGACGAGGCCCAGAAGGAGTTGGACGCGGCTGTGGCGCGCGAGCCGAAACTTCCCGAAGCGCATTACATGCTCGGCGAAATCGCCATCTATCGCGCCCAGATCGACCGCGCGGTCGACGAGTTGAACCGGGAAATTGCTCTCAATCCCGACTTCGCGATGGCGCATTACCGGCTGGGCGACGCCTACACGCGCCGCGAGGACTGGGATCGCGCCATTCCGCCCCTCGAGCGCGCCATCTGGCTCAACCCCACGTATAGCGGCCCCTACATCCTGCTGGGCAAGGCGTACTTCAAGACGGGGAACTTGTCCGACGCCGAGCGTATGCTGCGCCGAGCCTTACAAATGGACCCGCGCAATGCATCGGCGCATTACTTGTTGGGCCGCACCCTCATACAGGCCGGGCGCGCTGAGGAGGGTAAAGAACTGCTGCGCCGCTGGGAGGAATTACACCGGGAATCCGGCCAGTGAAGCGTGGGCAGGCGGAAGCGCCTGCCCACTAGTTTGCCGCAGCTTTCACAGGCCACTTCTCCAACAAGGCCTTGGCCTCTGCATATTTGATCTGTGCGTATTCCAGTTTGACCTTCGCCTCATCTGTCCAGCGTCCCTGGTCGATGAGAGCGGCGCCCAACAGAAAGTTGCTCTTAAAAGGGTACCGATGGTGCTCGAGTGCCTGCCGCGCAACGGCTTCAGCTTCCGCATAGCGACGCTGCTGGCACAGCAGCGTGCCCAGGTTTGAGAATGCCAGAACATGCTCCGGCGCCGATTTCGTCAGGCTTCGCAGCAGGGTCTCCGCTTCATCGGCTTTTCCTGCCGCTTGCAGCTCCAGCGCGAGGTTGTTCGCGGCTTCGTAGTATTGCGGATCGATGGCCAGCGCGTCCCGGAACCCGGCGATGGCCTCTTCGTGGCGCCCCTTTTTGGACAGGCGCTCGGCTTTCTCGGCCGCCTTGCGCGCAGCGGGAGGAGGATCGTGCTTTGGGGAACTGGCCCGCGCGATGGTAGGGTCGTCGGCCTCCTCAACGGACAAAGGTCTCGACGCTTTGGAAGCGGGTTCCGCCTTGTTCATCTCGCTAAGGGAATCTAGCTGCCGCGTGCGCTCGATATCCCTGCCGCTCTGAACCTGCGCTCCGATTACCGCTTGGGAAAACAGTGACGGGGTCAAAATCAGGCTCCCGCAGATCGCTTTGCATGGCCGCCTCCCGTCCGCTATTTTACCGCAGCGTTTTTCTGCAGCATCTTGCCTAATTCGGCTTCTTTTTCCTGCTTCACGTGCTCGCCCTTGGCGAAAGCCGCCTTGCTCCCCTCCACGTCGCCTTTCTGCCGCAGCAGTTGGCCGAGCGTGTTGTAAGGTCCCGGGTCGTCGGGCCTGAGGCGAATAGCCTCGCGCAGCGCTGTTTCGGCGCCAGCCAAGTCTCCCTTTTGCTTCAGCGCGGTTCCCAGCATGAAGTAGGCTTCGCTGTAATCCGGGCGCACCGCGATGGCCGCTTGCATCTCTTTAGCAGCCTCCGCGAAGGCGCCCGTCTGCCAATACGCGATGCCTAAGGTGTAGTGCGCCTCGGACATACCCGGGTCGAGTTCCAGGGCTCGCAGCAACTCAGCTTTGGCGGCCTCGATATCATCCTTGTTCTTCAGGGCGACGCCGAGATCGTAGTGCGCGGCGGCCAGATTCGGATCGCGCCGGAGAGCCTCGCGCAACTGTTCCACGGCCTTGTCCAGATCGCCCTTTTGTATGTAGGCGAACCCCATGTTGACGCGCGCCATGTTGTGGGATGGGTCCGCTTCCAGGATTTTCTCGAACTGTGCGATTCCTTCGTCGGCGTGGCGCGTGTTCACCAGCGTAGTACCCAGATTGTTGCGGGCATCCAGGTTGGCCGGAGCGAGATCCACTGCGTGCCGGTACGCATCCAGGGCTCCCTCCAGATCGCCGGTCTGCTGCAAGGCCATTCCCAGGGAGTTCCACACTTCCGAGTGCTTCCCATCGAGCGCCACGGCCTGCCGAAGCTGGGGCAGGGCTTCGGCGTAATGGCCGGTCGAATTCAAGGCGTCGCCGAGCTTGGCGCGATAGTCGAAGTTGGCCGGATCGAGTGCGGCGGCGCTCTGCAGATGTGGAATGCTGCGGGCGGGATCCTGCGCCAGCCAGTAGGCTACACCTAAATGGTATTGCGCTGGCGCGAATTTCGGATCGAGATCGATGGCGCGCTGGAAGCTTTGGATAGCTTCGTCGCGGCGCTGCAGGACAGCCAGCAGAAAGCCGACTTCGTCTTGCAAATGCGCCGATTTGGGATCTAGAGCAGCCGCCTGTTCGTAGGCCGCCAGCGCCCCCTCGGCGTTGCCCTGCGCTTTCAACGCCGCGCCCCGCGACTCGAGATCGGCAACCGAGTCGGCGGCGCCCAACACCGCGTAAAGTGACAAGAGTAAAGCGAGCGCGCGCACTTCGTCCAATTATACTGAAGGACATGGGCCGTTCCTACGGTTGCGCGATCCGGTTCGCCTCATGGACCGGAACACCTTTGGCGCCCGGCGCTCGGGGCGCGGATCCGGGCGGTTACCGCGGGTGCCCGAGTCTGTTACTTGACTCGGCTTCAACTTTTGCATAGACTTAGCGTTATTGTTAATCTCGCGTTAAATGCACGATACAAATGGGACTGGGACAGAACGGGATGAGCTGCACGCGCAGATCGAGAAATTGAACCGTAGCGGCGTATTGCACGGGTCGGAATCGCTCTGCAAACTCCTGAAGTACCTGGCGGAACATTCGCTGGATTCTCCGGGCGCGACGCTGAAGGAGTACCAGATTGCCACGGAAGTATTCGGCCGCTCCGCGGACTTCGACCCGCGTCTGGATTCCACCGTGCGGGTGCAGACCGGCCGGCTGCGGTCCAAGCTGGCCGAGTATTACGGCGGCGAGGGCGCGACGGACCGTCTCCTGATCGAGATTCCGAAAGGCGCCTATGCGCTCACTGCCCACACTCGCCCGCCGGTGGAGAAGCCCGCTGCGGCGGTCGCCGCTCCAGTCCCGCCCGTGCGCCCGCTGCGGGCCTATCCGCTGTCCTGGTTTTTCCTGTCCATCGTGATCGGCGCCGCGGTGGTGGTGGTCATGGCGATTGCGGTGAACCGCTTTACGATAGCGCCGCAGCCCGCCCCCTCAAATGAACGGCCCGCTCCGGCGCTGCAGGCTTTTTGGAGCGGCTTTACGAGCGGTCCGGATGCGCCGCTGGTGGTTTACAGCAACGCCGAGTTCGTCGGCCGGCCCGAAACAGGGTTACGCTACTTCAATCCCTCAGCAGACAGCGGTAAGCCGATTTTGGACCACTACACAGGGGTTGGGGAAGTCATGGCTGTGCATGAAATCGACCATGTGTTCGCCAGCCTGCAGCAACCCGTGCGAATTAAGCGGGGCCGGCTGCTGACTTGGGACGATGCCAAGTCGAGCGACCTGATCTTCATCGGATCGCCGTCGGAGAACCTCTCGCTTAGGGAATTGCCTGGCACGCGAGACTTCGTGTTCGAGCGCAAGCCCGAGGACCCTCGCAAAGCCGACCTGATGATCTCCAACCGGCATCCGCGTTCCGGCGAGCTGCCGAATTATCTGGCATCCGAGCCCCCCATTACCGAGGATTACGCACTGGTGGAACTCACTTCCGGCCTGAACCCGAGCCGCCGCGTGTTGATCCTTGCCGGCATCACCACATTCGGAACGCAGGCTGCGGTCGAATTTGTTTGCCGTGCATCCCGATTGGAGGAACTGGCCTCCAAACTGGGCGTTCCGGCGCGCCGCCGTCTCCCGCCGTTCGAAGCCCTGCTCCGGGTGAAGGTGAGCGGTGGCGTGCCCGTGCAATCGGAGATCCTGGCGTTGCATGGTCACCCCGGCGGGCCGTAAGAACCGCAAGTGGCGGGGCACTGCCGGCGTACGAAAAGGACCGGCTGAGTCGCGTCGGTCCAGCCGTTTTAGTGCGTCCCACCGCCGATCTGCTTAGCCAACAGGTCAGCCTCATGCTGCTTCGCATTAGCTTGTTTGACCGTATTCAAGTCGTGCTTTCGCAGCCCTCCCACGAGCAAGGACCATGCCTGCTGACGTGCTTCCATATATTTCAACAATCGCGATACCATACTCTGCGACTGCTCCGGCAAACCCTTCACCCCAGCGAGCTCGTTGTGCTCCGTTATCCAGTTCGGAATCACATCCTTCTCCACCAGATCCGCTAGTTGGTCGTCGGACAGTTTCTCCGTTCGGACACGGCTCAAGGCAGCACTAAAGGCAGCCAGGGCTTTTTTTTCAACGGCGGCAAAGGTTTGTAGCTTGGCCCGCAGATCGATGGGCCGCGGCAATTTGACCGCTGTTCCGATGAACAGCATGCTCGCTCCCAATGCAATCGCGGCATTCCGTACACCGCGACGCGGCAAAGGATCAACCGTTAACGGAATGCTCACAACCAATCCGCAGAGGAAACCAGCCGCTAGCCCTCCCACGTGGTCCGCCACGTCTGTGCCGGAGCGCATGAAACCGTAGACTGCGTTATACCCGATAAAGATCAACGCGTTCTTGGTAAGCGGGGAGAGAACCTCAGACGGAATCGAATCACGGCTCATTAACAGAAACCCGAGCAATGCCCCATACAATCCAAAGATGGCTCCGGATGCTCCCGCACTCACCACATATGGGTTCCACGCCAGGCTTACCAGCGCTCCTGCCAGTCCCGAAACCAGATAGACGATCACGAAGCCGATATTCCCGAGCAGGCGCTCCACGAACGGCCCAATTTGCCACAGTACAAACATGTTGAAAGCAATGTGAATGATCCCTATGTGCAGAAACATCGAGGTGAGCAGCCGCCACCATTCTCCGCCCGTAACCGTCCTTGGACCGAAATCCGCACCCCAGCGAATCAAGCTGTCGATCGTGGGCTCGAGCGGATGGACACCGCTCACGATCATTGCCAGGAAGACGGCGACATTCATCCCAACAAGTATTTGCGTGACGAATATTTTGGGAGTGATGGCCGCCAGTCTGGTCCGGAACTCCGTAGCAGGATCCACGTATGCCGCAGCCTGGGGGACTGGGGAGGGGACTGGGGTGCTCGGCTGGTCTGCGTTAGGCTGATTTAGGTCGTACATGGGTCCTGCCGCCTCAATCGGGATTTCCGTTTTTGGCTTTCTTGCCAGCACCGATTATACAGCCTGCCAGCTACCGCCTTTTCGTGGCTGTCCCACGTCGGCGGAAACATCCTGCGAACAGGTCTGCATGCGCCGCGATGAGTAGGGCCCCGGAAGAAAGGTAGTGCGGCGGGGTTGTCGGAATCGATCGCCTGCAACGGGCTTCATGGAGCCAAAAGAAGTGGACTCGTTACCGAGCCGCGACCTTCAGGCAGGGCCCGCGCACGCGGTACAGCCCACGCCGCGAAGACGCGCCGGGCCGCTCCACGTGAAAATCAAAGGCTTGCGGCGCGTCTTCAACGGAGCGGCTACCGGCGCCAATATCCGCCGTAATAGCGATGTCCGTACCAGCGCGGCGCCACCCAGTAGGAGCGAGCATATGGCGCACGCGCCCAGTAACCGCCGCGCCAAGCGTAGCGCGC
>JBEKUO010000508.1:0-5709 GCA_049514955.1 Bryobacteraceae bacterium
GAAGCGTACATGGCGCGCACTGCGTGGCCTTCGAACTCCGTGCGGGAAGTGAACGGCTTGCCGCTGAACATGTACTGGATTTCGTAGTCCTTCAGGTGCAGCCGTTCGCCTTCGACGCCGCTGAGCAGATAGCCCGCGAAATCCAGATAGCGGCGGTCGCCGGTGGTCCGGTACAACTCCACCAGAGCCATTTCGAACTCCGGATGTCCGGTGAGCGCGGGGCGTTTCTGCGGACCGAAGTTGTCGACCATGTAGTTCGCGAAGCGTATGCCGCCGTCGAGCAGCTTGCGGTTGCCGGTGGCGCGGTAATAGGCGATGGCGGCTTGCAACAGGTGGCCCATGCAGTACAGCTCGTGAGAGCGCTGCATTTCGGTGAAGCGCTTGGGCGCGCGCTCCTCGACCCAGTAAGTGTTCAGATAGCCGCTGGGTTCCTGCGCGGCGAGAATGATATCGGTGAGCCGGTCGAATTCCGCGCGCAGCTTTGCTTGGCTGCCCCCCGCCGGGTCGCCGCCCGCCGCGCCGCCGGACTGCAACACGAACGCTGCCGCCTCCATCCATTTGTAGATATCGGAATCGGTATAGAGCGGACCGCGCCGGGGAACGTTCTTTTTGCCTTCCAGGCGCAGGAAATTATCGACCACGCCATGCTGCTCCAGCTCCACGAGCAGCGTGGGGATGCTTTGCTCGGCGTTGACGCGGCGGCGAGCAGCCCAGAAGCCATCGCCCATCTTGACGGCGCTCACGGGCACGCTGTGCAGCTTGGCATAGGGGGAATGCGTGACGTAAACCACACCCTGAGTGTTCCAGTCGTTTGGAGAAGTCTGGGCGGAAAGCAGCAGGGGGGAAAGCAGACATAAAGGCAGAAGGCTACGAGGATGGCTCATGTTGCCAGCTTACCGCCTACAGTCGTGGGGCAGGCGCTTCCGCCTGCCAACCGGCTTCTAAAGCGACGGGTCTTGCAAAAACTACTTCTCCGGCTTCGCAAACGCCGCGTCCGCGAGCGGCGCATTGTTCTTGATCTCCGCAAACTTGAAGATCGTCGTGGAGTCCGGCGAGCGCTGCTCGATAGTGGCGGGCAGCTTCAGCCCGTCCACGTCGCGATAATCGCTGTACAACACTTCGTATTGCACGATGCCATCCTCCAACGTGACGCGTTCGTAGTCATGCTTCACCAGCAGGCCGCTTTGCGCATCGAAATAGAGCTTTTCCTTTTCACCGCCGGCGGGCGTGGCCTCGATCACGTTGGCGGCCCGCCCGTTCACCTGGGCTGCCGCGGCCATCTCCATTTTCGGAAATAGCTCCTTGAGCCGGACTTCGCGATAGAAATGGTGGTCGCGCTTGGCGTTCGCCAGGTCCGCGTTGCTCATCGAATTCACACCCGAATCGGGATTCTTTTCCCAGCCGTGGTCGCCGTCCACAACCGTCTCGATGACGCCATAGCCGGGTATGTCCATGGTGAGGCGATAGCTGCCAGGCGCTTTGGCGACGACCTGCGCCGGACCCGTGACGTTGTCGTCCGGGATTTCAACGTTGCCTTTCATCACGCGCGTCGTGACTTTCTCATACGCCGCTTGGCCGCCGATAGCCTGCACGTACTTTTCGATGACTTGATCGACGCTGGTCTGCGCCAACGCCGGGACCGCGCCGATCATCACCCACAGCCAGAATTGCCGGTAGTTCATGTAAACCTCCCGCCCACAGTCTACAATAAGTCTTTTATGCCCCTGCAGGAAGTCGTCGAAGCGGAAGGCCACCTGATCGACTCCCACGTGATGGAGAACATCTTCGATAAAGTGGTCGAACATCATGGCCGCTTCGAGGTGGAACAATTTCGCATCGGCCGCACCAATAGCGAGCCGTCCTATCTGCGCCTGAAGGTGGAAGCTCCCACGCCCGCGCTGATGGCGCATCTTCTCGAAGACCTGCTGGAGCTGGGCTGCGCGGCGATGGATTCGGGCAACGCCGCGTTGCGCGCCGTGGAACGCGACCGCTGCGCGCCGGAAGATTTCTATTCCTCCACGAATCACCGAACTTATGTGCGTCACGAGCAGCAGTGGCTGGAGGTGGAGAGCCAGCGCATGGACGCCCTGATCGTCGTGTCGGAGGGTCGCGCCGGCTGTCGACGCCTGCGGGATGTACGGGCGGGTGATCGCGTGGTCGTGGGGATGCGCGGCATACGGGTTGTGCCGGAATCCAAGGAGCGCGACCGGCTGGCGTTCGCCTTCATGTCCAACGGCATCTCGTCGGAGCGGCAGGTGGAGACGGCCGTGCGGCAGACCGCGGCCCTGATCCACCACGCGTTGGAGCACAAGCAAAAGGTGATCGTGGTGGCGGGTCCGGTGGTGGTCCATACCGGCGGTGTGCAGGGACTTTCGGCGCTCATACGGGGCGGCTTTATACACGCGCTGTTGAGCGGCAACGCCCTGGGGGTGCACGACGCGGAGGCCGCGCTGTTCGGCACATCGCTGGGGGTGCGGTTGGAAGACGGCCGGCAGGAAGAGCACGGCCACCGCAATCACATGCGCGCCATCAACGCCATCTATCATGCCGGCGGCCTGCGCCAGGCGGTCGCCGCGGGACGCCTGCAGTCCGGCATCCTTTACGAGTGCGTGCGCGCCAACGTGCCGTTTGTGCTGGCGGGCAGCCTGCGCGACGATGGTCCGCTGCCGGACACCATTACAGACATGAATGCCGCCCAGGACGCCTACGCCGAACAGTTGAAGGGCGCCGGGCTGGTGTTGTGCCTGGGGTCGATGCTGCATTCCATCGCTACCGGCAACATGCTGCCAAGCTGGGTCAAGATCGTGTGTGTGGATATCAACCCTGCCGTGGCGACCAAAGTAAGCGATCGCGGAACCGGGCAGGCGGTGGGCGTGGTAGCCGATGTCGGCATGTTCCTGGACATGCTGGCCAAGGCTGTGGCGCAGTCGGTTAACGCGGCCCAATCATGAAGAGAGCCTATACCGACGAGCACGCGGCGGCCGGAATCGACGCCGCGCTTCCCGAAATCGAGACCTGGCCCAACCAGTTTCCCGGTTATGAGATCGAGATCGTGATTCCGGAGTTCACCTCCGTGTGCCCCAAAACCGGGCTTCCGGATTTTGGCAAGCTGACGCTGCGCTACATGCCGGACAAGAAATGTCTGGAGCTGAAATCGCTCAAGATGTATTTGCTGGCTTATCGCAACATGGGCATCTTCTACGAGAACGTGGTGAACCGGTTCCTGCGCGATGTGGTGGCGTTCGCCCGTCCCGTGAGCGCCACGGTCGTCGGCGAATTCACGCCGCGCGGTGGACTGGAATCCAAGATCACGGCCACCTGGAGCAGGAAACGTGGACACCGATGAATTAACGGCCATTTTGCAAGAGGTCCGCGAGCGCGTGCGTGCGCGCCATCCGGAGGGCTCGACGGCGTCATTGCCGCTGCCCGATCTCATGCCGCTGCTGCATGCGCGCGACGCCGCCGAAGCCAAGGTGGCGGCCATAGGGACGGTGAATCCGCGCGCGGGCGGGCCGCTCAACTGGCTCATCCAGTCCATTAAGAAAAACATCGCGCGCGCGCTCGACTGGCACGTACGCGAGCAGGTGGAGTTCAACCGCAACGTGCTGACTTGCGTCCAGGCCACACTGGAAGCGCTGGAAGAAACCCGGCGGGCGCTGGCCTTGCAGGATGGGCAGTGGAGTTCGACTTTGGCACAGCTTCAAGTCCAGGTCAGGGATGAAGTTCAGGATCTGAAAGACATCCGCCTGCACTGGGCGGAGTGGCATCAGGGCTGGGAGCACAAGCTGGTCGTTAACGAAACGAAGCTATTGCGCGCGGTAGCGGAGTTGAACGCGTCCTTTCAGCATCGCACAGGGCTGATGGAGAGCAGCTTCCGCGAACAGATAAAGGCGCAGCATGCCGAATACGAGGGGGCGCTGGATCGCAGTGGGCTGGACATACAGAAGCGCTTGTGGGCGGACCTGGAGCGCATCCGGCTGGATTACGAGCGCCTGATCCATGCGGAGCTTCGCGTGATCCGGCAGCGCGCGGCCGTGAGCGCAGCCGCGGTTTCGACGCCTCAATTGGAGGCGCCATCTCCCGCAGCGTCCGCATTTGATTATGGCCGGTTTGCCGACCGTTTTCGCGGCCCGGAGGAATACGTCAAGAAGGGCCAGCGATTCTATCTGCCGTACTTCGCAGGCCGGCACGAAGTGCTGGATATAGGCTGCGGGCGCGGCGAGTTTTTGGAGTTGATGCGCGAAGCCGGCGTCCCCGCGCGCGGTATCGATTTGGGCCAGGAATCCGTGGACCTGTGCCGCCACAAGGGCCTGCGGGCGGAACTGGCGGACCTGTTCCCGTACCTCGCGGATCTGCCGGAATCGTCGCTGGACGGCATCTTCAGCGCGCAAGTGGTGGAGCATCTGCCGCCCGAGCGCCTGCCGGAGATGATCCGGCTGGCGGCATCGCGTCTCGAACGCGACGGCGTGCTGGCGATCGAAACCCCCAATCCGGAGTGCCTGGCCATCTTCGCCAGCCACTTCTATCTCGATCCGACGCACACGCGCCCGGTGCCGCATGCTCTGCTGGCGTTCTACATGGAAGAGTTCGGGCTGGGCCTGATCGAAGTGCACCGGCTCTCGCCCGCGGTAGAGTCCATGCCGGCGTTGGCCGGCTTGCCGGAGGATTTCCGGGAGGCGGTGTTTGGCGGGCTGGATTACGCGATGGTGGGGAGGAAGGTATAGCTCGGACTGGTGCGCGCGAGATGGAGATCAAGCTGGCAATCGGTAGCGTCGCCGAGGGCCGCCGGCTGTTGCGCGACGCCGGATTCCGGGTCTCCAAACGCCGCGTCTTCGAAGCGAATACGCTTCTCGATACTGCCGGTGGAACGCTGGGCCGCGCCGGTTGCCTGCTGCGTATCCGCGAAGTTGGCGGTGCGGGCCTTCTGACTTACAAAGGTCCGGCGGCCGCGGGCAAATACAAAAGCCGCGAGGAACTGGAGGTGCAGGTCGCCGATCCGCGCAGGTTGGCCGAACTGGTGAGCCGCCTGGGTTTCGTCAAGACACTGCGCTATGAGAAGTACCGTGCGGAATATCGCCGTCCCGGCGAGACCGGTGTCGCCACGCTCGACGAAGTGCCTTTCGGAATGTATTTCGAACTGGAAGGCACGCCCGCCTGGATCGACCGGAGTGCGCGCCGGCTGGGCTTCCCCGAATCCGCGTATATCACAGAGAGTTATTTCGGTCTGTATGCGATTTACTGCCGGGAGCATGGCTTGCCGGTGGGCGACATGACTTTTGGCGGGCGGTAGGACGCGAGCAGGTTATTCAAGCTGGTACACCACGTACCGCGAATTCTCGAATACCGGCACGCGCTCGGGCAGCCTGTGCGGCGGCGACAGCACCACATACTCGATACCTAACGAGCGGTAGCGCGACACATCTTGCGGAGCGTATGGGCCTGTCATCATCTGGCTCCAGCGCGACCACCACTGCTGCGCAAATCCGGCGAGATAGTTCACCTGCCCGCCGCCCTTCCAGTCCACGTACACCGCGCGCTGGGCTTCGGCGCGGAAAATGCCGGGCGGCAACTGCTTGCCCGCGTCGGCGAACAGGAACACCGCGTCGCGCGCAGTGGAGGAGCGCGCCCATGCCGAAAGCTGCGCCAGTTCAGGCGTGTGCAGATGCGGGTATGCGGTCACGGCTCCCAGGGTGGGAATGAGAAAGAACG
>JBEKUO010000509.1:0-5706 GCA_049514955.1 Bryobacteraceae bacterium
GAACTTGTCCACGGCCTTCATCAAGCCGATGTTACCCTCCTGGATCAGGTCCAGGAATTGCAGTCCGCGGTTGGTGTACCGCTTGGCGATGCTCACCACCAGCCGCAGGTTGGCCTCAATCAATTCGCGTTTGGCGGCCTCGGCTTCCTGATCGGCCCTGGTGATGATCGCCAGCGTGCGGCGCAGCTCCGCCGCCGTGGAACCGTGCTGTTCCTCGAGCTGCTGCAATCTCTGCGCATAGCCACGCTGTTCCCGGCGCAGGTCCTTCATGCCGTCGACGCGCGCCGGCCAGGTGTCTATGCGCTGCTGCACCCGCGCCATTTCCCGCTCCACGGGCTGTAGGTCTTCCGCCGCCGCGCGAATCTCCGCGCTGAAATGCCGCAGGATCTGGCTCTGGAAGCGCAAGGTGCGGATCGACCGCGAGATCCTGACGCGCAGCCGGTTCATCTCCCAGAGCAGATGGCGGTGCTGTTTGGGCTTCAGCCCGCGTGGGATGGCCATCAGCTTCTGCCGGCATTGCAGGAACTTCCGGTAGTGCCGCGTGACTTCTTCGGCCACCGCGGCGTACTCATTGCGGCTCTCTTCGACCGCCTCGTCGCCCATTAGAGGGTCCGCTACCAGGATCACGTCCCGAGCCGAAACCGTGCCGCGCCGGACCTCCTCGGCCAGGTTCAAGATCTCCTGGATAACCCGCGGCGAACGCGAGAGCGCCTTCATCACCGTGTTCTGGCCGCGCTCGATGCGCCGCGCGATCTCGATTTCGCCGTCGCGCGTCAGCAGCGGGACCGTGCCCATCTCCCGCAAGTACGTGCGCACCGGATCGTTGATCTTGTCCCCGACGCCCGGCAGCAGATCCAGATCCAGCAGTTCCTCGCCGTCTTCCAGCTTCTTGTCGAATTCGAGTTTGGGCTCTTCCAGGATCTCGATGCCGGCCACGTCGAGTCCGGCCAGCAGATCGTCGATCTCCGAGCCGTTGGCGAGATTACTGGGCAAGGCCTCGCTGAGGTCCTCGTAGAGCACGTAGCCCTTGTCCTTGCCCTTCTGCACCAATTCTTGCAGGCGATCGAATTTATCTTCGAGTGCCACTGAAGCAACTACTCCCGCATTACCGTTCCCCACATTGTACACCAGTCCATCCTGACGCGATGCGTTATCCCGATCTTTCGAGCTGATGCAGTTCCTCCGCCAGTCGCAATGCTTCGGGCAGGTTACCGGCCCGCTCCGCTTCCTTGACCCGCGCTTTCAAGGCCGCCACTTCGGTTCTACGGCCGGAGCGCTCCAGACTGCGCACACATTCCTCTCCTTGTAATAGTGAAATAGAGGACTCATTCGTTTCATCCTGCAGCACGGCGGACGCTAATAATTCCTGATCGTTCTCCTCCAGCCGCGCGTGCAACTCCTCATAGGTCACCTGCCCGCCCGCTTGCAAGGTAAACAGCGCCCTGAAGATACGCCGCGTGGCGAACTGCTCGACCGCCGGCAGTTGCTCGAGCTCCGGAATCAGCTCCTGGCGCGCCTCCGCATTCGAAACCAGCAGGTTCAACAGCAGTTTCTCGTTCGCATTCAACGGCTCGCGTACGGGCGCTATTTTCTTATCGCGCCGATCCATGGCGGACTTGCGGAAGTTCTCCAGCACCAGCCCCGCGTCCACGCCGAGGTAGCCCGCGACATCGTTGGCTACCGCGACCCGCTCGATCTTCTCCGGCAGGCGCTGAATCGCCGGCAGCAGGAATTGAAAGCCCGCCACACGCCCTTCCGCCGTCCGCAGATCGAACTTCGCGCGCGCCCGGTCGGCCAGCCAGTAAAAATAGCCTTGCGCCTTGTCCAGCTTGGCGCGATACGCATCCGCGCCGCGTTCCTTGCAATATTCGTCCGGATCGAAACCACCTTCCAACTCTACGATCCGTACGTGCATGCTCTGGTCGAGCAGCAGGTCGATGGACGTCTCCGCGGCTTTCGCCCCCGCCGCGTCCGGATCGAAATTCACCACGATCTTGGCGGAATGCCGCCGCAGGGCCTGCACCTGCTGCGCCGTCAGCGCCGTTCCGCAAGCGGCCACTACTTCCCGCACTCCGGCCGCGGATACGCCGATCGCATCCATGTACCCTTCCACCAGCACCGACCGGTCCGCCTTCCGGATGCCCTCCTTTGCCCGGTGCAGGTTATAGAGCACAGCGCTCTTCCTATATATCGGCGATTCGGCGGAGTTTAAGTACTTGGCATCGTCGGCCGGATCGAGCGCCCGCCCGCCGAATGCGATCACTTTCCCCGATTCGTTGTGGATGGGAAACATTAGCCGGTGGCGGAAACGATCATAGAAGCTGCCGTCATCGCGCCTACCCAGCAGCCCGGATTGCTCCATCTGCTCGGAGGTGAACTGCTGCCTCTCGAAAATCCGCAGCAGGAAGCGCCCCCCGCGCTCGGCGTATCCCAGCCCGAACTGCGCGCTTACCTCCGGCGCCACGCCGCGCTTCTCCAGATAGCGCCGCGCCTCCGCGCCCGCCGGCCCCGCCAATTGCTCGCGGAAAGCTTCCTGCGCCAATTCCTGCATCTGATACACGGCCGCTCGCAGGCGCGTCTCCGCATCCGCATACTCCGTGCGCTTCGGCATAGGGATGCCGTTGCGCTCCGCCAGCAGCTTCAGCGCCTCCGGAAAACTTACGTGCTCGTACTCCATCACGAACTTCAGCACGTCGCCTGATGCGCCGCATCCGAAGCACTTGTAGAACTGGTGCCCCGCATGCACGGAAAACGAAGGCGTTTTCTCATTGTGGAACGGGCACAGCCCGGTGTATCGCGAGACCCCGGATTTTCGCAGCCGCACGTATTCCCCGATCACGTTGACAATGTCTACGGAGGATTTCAGTTGCTCTTTGAAGTCCATGGCCCCTTTGCTTGCCTATTATCGCCAAACCAAACGGCGAGGGCCAGCGCCAGGCAGGCGGCCAGCGTCACCCAAGCGGAGCGCCACAGGATTTCGGGATCGAAGCGCATCGTCACCACATGCGTTCCGGCAGGAATCCGCAGGCCGCGGAACGCCACGTTGGTGAGCACAGGCGTGTGCAGCCGGCCGTCGATCCACGCATGCCATCCTGGATACGCGGTTTCCGACGTGACGAGAAATGCGGGGGCAGGGGTTTCGACCAGCAGCATCCACTGCCGCGGGCCATATTGCAGCACGCGAACTGTGCCGGTCGCGGCGCCGCCTTCGAGCGTGACCGGTGCTTCGACGATCGCTTCCGCGCGCGCATCAAAATCGCGCGACCGCAGGATGGTCAACGCCTCGTCCAAGTCGGCGGCGCGCCGGGTCCGCGA
The DNA here is from genome assembly GCA_049514955.1 of Bryobacteraceae bacterium. Lineage (GTDB taxonomy): Bacteria > Acidobacteriota > Terriglobia > Bryobacterales > Bryobacteraceae > Bog-159. The sequence continues at coordinate 3,316 of JBEKUO010000509.1, forward strand.
CACGAGGAAGAATCGCGGCAGCGCGCCCGGATTCTCGTAGATGCGGATTCCCGGCAGTTCGCTAACCTGGACCAACCCGCCCGGTTGAGGAAGCGCATTCGACGAAATCACATACCGCACGTTCAGCAGTTTCAGCACCGGCGAATCCGGATCGGCGACTTCGTAATAGCGGCCCCAACGCGCGCCCTTGCAGAAGGAGAGACGCACTTGCATGAGCCTCACCAGCGCAAGCGGGTCGTCGCCGTTCGCCGAAGGATACTCCAGCAGCGGCGCCGCGCTCGCCAGGTCATGCGGCCCCTGCATGATGTCGGTGCGCCACGGCGGCACGTTCTGATTCACCAGACGCCGTATTTCCGTGGGAATCTGCGGGACGCCGCCGACCTGATCGTAGGCTATCCCCGGCTCCACGCGTTCATCCACGGCGTTGATGACCCGCCCCGAGCTGACCAAGATCAGGTCCGTGGCCACCACCGCGACCAGCGCCGCCTGCATTCCGCGTCCCCGCGAATCGAGAAACTGCTGCGCGCCGAGTCCGGCCAGCACCGCCATCCCCAGCGAAAACGCGCAAAGGGCGAACTCCGCATACAGCGCGTTCTTCACGGCATCCGGCAGGAGCATGAATATGGTTTTGCCGATCGGCGTGGAGTCGCCGAGCATCCACAGAGCCGCGCACAGCGTCAGCAAAGCGAAGCTCACGGTGTAACGGCTCTTGCGGGATACGATTGCCAGCAGCACAAACAGCAGCGCCGGAATTCCGCAGTAGGTGTACAGAAAGGTCGGGTCCCATGGCAGCTTCCAAGTGCTCCAGTGGAATTGAAACATCCCATAATGATTGGGCAGCACCAGCGAGACCAGCGATTGGAGCGGCAGGCCGCCACCTGTGCGCAGCCAGTCGCTGCGATACTGCCCCACGCTTAGGCGGGAAAGTTGCAGTGTAGGGAAGACTTGTATGGCCGATAGCAGTACGGCCCACACCGCGCTCACCGCCACGTATGCCAGCACCATCGGCGATTGGCGGCGCAGCGCGGCCAGAATCCCCGCCAGCAGAAAGCACGATACGAACACCACGGCAGTAGCAGCCGGAAATCCCGCCAGAATCGACATCGCTAGCGCGCCGGCCAGCGCGGCCAGCCAACGCCACCGGAAGCGTGCGCCGAGCGCAATCACGGCCAGCCACGCGAGCGGCAGCCAGGCGGCCACATCCATCGCGCCAAGGTGCTGCGTCTGCGAAGCCATATAGGCGCCGAGTTGGTAGACGGTGGCGCCCACCAGCGCCGCCGCGCGTCCCGCCTCCAGCCGGCGCAACAGCCAGTAGGCCATCGCTCCGGCGAAGAACACATGCGCGACGAGCTGCAGTTCCAGGAAATAGAGAAGGTGGCGCCCGCCCGTCCAGTTACTCACCAGAATCCCAGCCAGCGTGGGCGGATAGAAAAGCTGCGCGGTGAGGTTGGCGTAAAAGGGCATGCCACAGTAAGTGTACGGGTCCCACAACGGCAATTCGCCGCGCTGGAACGACCGCGCCACAAACCAGGCTTGCGAGAGATGGTAAGTGCGGAAGTCCCACGGGATGGCGTAATGGCCGTAGAAGAGAATGTGGCGGAAGAAGGCCAGCACTTCGGCAAGCAGCACGAACAGGGGCCAGGCGCGGCGCGTGGAAGGCATGGCGATCAGCGTAGGGGTAGATATCGGACCTGGCCGACCCATTCTCCTTCCTTACTGCATTCGGACACCAGCAGAATATCCTCGATAACAACCGCAATAGGAACCGAGCGGCTCACCTCGAACACACCTGGCATGTGTTCGCCGCTGGCTGATCGCCGATAAGCATACTGTGTGATAGTGCTGACATCGTGTGCGATCAATACGCGATTCTGTTCCGCTGCCCAGGCCAACACAGCCGCGTCCTCTTCGCCAGACAGACCGACATCCTGCACCCTGACGATGTCGAGGCCGGGCTTCCGGCGAAGTAAGCCACGAACAATATCGTTGTTCAGATTTTCGTCGGCGAGCCAGCGCACGATCAGCCCATTATCAGCCTACGCCCGGTTCTGACGTCGCGACAGCAAACGCTGACGAACGCCGTCAGGCTTCCAGCGTGCCTCGTTTTGCTGCTGTATTTCGTGCGACTCTCGCTGACGCTTGCGGAGGTATTCTTCGATCTCCGCAGCGTGGCGCAGGCAGTAGCCGATCAGATGGTAAATGTCCGCCAACGGAACGGCAGGATACTGTTGTGCAATTTCTTCCGGTGTCGCGCCGTCGTTAAACGCCAACACAATCGAGTCGAGCGTCACCCGTGTGCCGCTTACACGGATCGCGCCATCGGCCCCGGTCGCCATGGGAATCGTCTCGATCGTTTGGCTGGTGGACATCTTGTCATCTCCCAGCCTAACG
>JBEKUO010000510.1:0-5699 GCA_049514955.1 Bryobacteraceae bacterium
CTGGAATATCTGCCGGAAGCCGGTCTGGGCGATTACGTGATGGTGCACGTCGGCTTCGCCATCTCCAGGGTGGATGAAGAAGAAGCCGCCCGGACCTATCAAACGCTCCGCGAAATGGATCAACTCGCCGACCTGGAAGCAGGCGAGCTACTGGAAGATCCCCATGAAGTACCTTGACGAGTATCGCGACCAGCGCCTGGCAGCCACCCTGGTGGACGAAATCCGCCGGACCGTCACGCGGCCGTGGACTCTCATGGAAGTCTGCGGCGGCCAGACGCACTCCATCGTCAAATATGGCCTGGACGAACTGCTCCCCGCCCAGGTCGAGCTGGTTCACGGCCCGGGCTGTCCGGTTTGCGTGACGCCGCTCGAGATGATCGACCGCGCGCACGCCATCGCCCGCCAACCCGGCGTGATTTTCTGCTCTTTCGGCGACATGCTGCGCGTCCCCGGATCGAACGGCGATCTGTACCAGATCAAAGCCGAAGGCGGCGATGTGCGCATCGTGTATTCCCCGCTGGATTGCCTGAAGCTGGCGCGCGCGCATCCCGAAAGGCCGGTGATGTTTTTTGCGATCGGCTTCGAGACCACCGCGCCGGCCAATGCCATGTCGGTCTGGCAGGCCCGCGCGCAAGGCCTATCGAATTTTTCGTTGCTGGTTTCGCACGTGCTCGTGCCGCCCGCCATAGCCGCCATTTTGGGATCGCCGCAAAACCGCGTGCAGGCTTTTCTGGGGCCGGGGCACGTTTGCGCCGTCATGGGCTGGAGCGAGTACGAGCCGCTGGCCGAGCGCTACCGCGTGCCGATGGTCATCACCGGCTTCGAGCCGATCGATCTGCTGGAAGGCATCCTGATGGCGGTCAGGCAGTGCGAGCAGGGCCGCGCCACGGTCGAGAATCAGTACGCGCGCGCCGTCACTCGCGATGGCAACGTGGAAGCGCGCAAGATGATTGGGCGTGTGTTCGAGGTCTGCGATCGCGCCTGGCGCGGCATCGGCGTCATCCCGCAAAGCGGCTACCGGCTGCGCCCCGAGTTCCACGCATACGATGCCGAGCGGATCTTCGATATCCAGAGCGTGCACGCGACAGAGCCCGAGATTTGCATCAGCGGCCAGGTGTTGCAGGGGCACAAGAAGCCGCACGATTGTCCCGCCTTCGGGACCCAGTGCACGCCGCAAACACCGCTCGGCGCCACCATGGTTTCAGCCGAAGGCGCCTGCGCAGCCTACTACAACTACGGGCGGCACCTGGTCCAGGTATCGCGCTAATCATGCAAGACTTCGCGCTCTCCTGTCCCTTGCCGATCACATCCCGCAAGACCATCGTGCTGGGGCACGGCAGCGGCGGGCGGCTGACCGCCCAGCTCGTGCACGATCTTTTTCTGCCGGCTTTCGACAACGAGTTTCTGCGCAAGTTGGACGACCAGGCCGTCCTGAATCTCGGCGGCGCGCGCATCGCCTTCACCACCGATTCTTTTGTTGTCACGCCGCTCTTCTTTCCCGGCGGCGACATCGGCAAGTTGGCCGTACACGGCACGGTCAACGACCTGGCCATGAGCGGCGCCCGCCCGCTGTATCTCTCGGCGGCATTCATCATGGAAGAAGGACTGCCGCTCGACGAGCTTTCCCGCATCACCGCATCGATGGCGGAAGCCGCCAAAGCCGCCGGCGTGACGATCGTCACCGGCGACACCAAAGTGGTCAACAAGGGCTCGGCGGACAAGCTCTTCATCACTACCACCGGGATCGGGCTGGTGCCGGACGGTGTGGCGATCTCAGCCTCCAATGCCAGGCCGGGCGACAAGGTGATCCTCAGCGGCACCATCGGCGATCACGGCATGGCCGTCTTCTCGCGGCGCGAGAATCTGGAGCTGGAATCCACCATCGAATCCGATACCGCGCCGCTACACTTGCTGGTCCAGGCGATGCTCGCAGCCGGCGAAATCCACGCGTTGCGCGACCCTACCCGCGGCGGCCTGGCCACTTCGTTATGCGAGATCGCCGGCTCCGCGGGGATCGGTGTCGAGATCCAGGCCCGCCGAATTCCCGTGCGCCAGGAGGTTCAGGCCGCCTGCGAGATCCTGGGCATGGACCCGCTGTTCGTGGCCAATGAAGGCAAACTGGTAGCCTTCGTCGCGCCTGCCACGGCGGATGCCATCCTCGCAGCTATGCGCGGAACCGTCGAGGGGCGCGATGCCGCGATCATCGGCGAGGCCGTCAGCCCGCACCCTGGCATGGTCCTGCTGAAAACCGAAATCGGCGGCAGCCGTATTCTGGATTTGCCATTCAACGAGCAATTGCCGCGGATCTGCTGAGCGCCTCGCGAAACACATCCGGCAACGCCTGCGCGTGGCCTCTCGCGCGGCTCACGCAAACCACCACGAAGCCCCCGTTGGCGGCAATGGTGTCGCCCTTCCGCGCGATGAACTCCAGGGTATATGAGGTCGTGCCCACCCGCTTCACCGACACCGCGATGTCCAGTTCGTCATCGAAGACCACCGCCGACCGGTACTCGCATTCCACGCGCACGCGCGGAAAACCCACGTCCGGCGGCAAGAGGTGATGACCAAGACCCAACGAGCGCAGGAATTCCTGTTCCGCAGTCTCGTAATAGCGCAGCATGGCGGTGAAATGGATTCGTCCGGAGGCATCCGTATCCACGAACGCGACCCGGGCGCGGTGAGTGAAGTTTGGCATGGGCTTCACTCATTCTCGAACATTGGGGCGCCGTTGCGCATCTGCACGCCCAGCAGTAAGTCACGAACGGCTGCGTGGTAGTCTGAAGGAAGATTTGGACTCGAAAACAAAACGCCGCGATCGCGGTTCGGCGGCGAAAAACGTGGCGCCGAATAGCGTGGGCGAATACCTCGCAGGCGTTCCGGAACCTGCCCGCAGCACCTTGAACAGGGTTCGCGCGGTGATTCGATCGGCGGTGCCAACGGAGGCTACGGAGGCCATCAGCTTTCGGATTCCGACGTTTAAGTACAAGGGATCGCTGTTGGCGTTCGCCGCGTTCTCGAACCATTGCGGCCTGTACCCTATGAGTTCGTCGGTGATGGAGGCGTTCAAGAACGAACTCAAGGACTTTGATGCATCCAAAGGCGCCATCCGCTTCCCTGTGGACAAGCCTCTGCCGGCCGTTCTTGTGAAAAAGCTGGTGAGGGCGCGGATCGCGGAGAACGAACACAAGAAACAGCGTTGACCGGTTGGAACCTGGCTTGGTGTGTGGGGCAGGCAATCCTGCCTACCGGACGCGCTTTCCAGCACGTCCAAGCCGCCTGAAAAGCCGACCGCAAGCCAAGATTGGCTGCCCAACACCATTTCAAATTGACCTGCTAGATGTCATTGGCCAGGGGAAGTGCGGATCGACCAGCCGCCGGAATGCGCGTTACCCATATGCCAGGCGCCGCTGGCAGCCTTGGTCAGAGCGAACTCGAACAACTCTGAAAAGTGGCTGGGCGATCGAAGCTGGGATTGGGCTTGCCAGGTCCCGGAGTAAAGCTGGCCGGAAGCGAGGCGCGCCTGCCAACTGCCCTTCCAGATTCTCTCGTCCTTTCGGGCGGACCACGTGCCGGCAGCCAAAGTTGCGCCGGACTGATCCAGCAGCGCCCAGTTTCCGAGGACCGTGTCTGGATCGTCTCCAAGAGTTGCATCCCAGGTCCCACCGAACACGCTGGAATTATTGCCAGCGTTAGCGCTCCAGCTTCCACTCCAGGTTTTGGGCTGAGCGGCAACCGCAAGCGAGAGCATCAGGAGCAGAAGAAAGGTCCACACCAGCCGGCTCATACGGAGATCTGTCCTGTATAGCACACAGCGTGGGGCAGGCGCTTTCGCCTGCCAACCAAGAACCATCATCCCAAAATCAAAGTAACTTCCCGGCCTGAGCGTCCGTTTATCCTCTAAAGGAGGTGCCCGTGTCAGTCCTGCGCTTGCCGTCTGTCCTAGCGCTTTCTGCCCTGTTGCCTGCCGCGGTCTTCGCACAGGCGTCCAGATCCGGTGTACGTCCGCGCGTTTCGCCTGTCGAAACGCTGCCGCAGCCTGCCGTCCCGTTGGATCCCCTGGAGCTGGTCACCGGCGATGCGCAGCCTGTTCAAACCGCCGAGCAGCGTTTGGCCGCCACGAATCTTGTGGAAAATGCGCGTGCGTTGTCGAACGTGCGGGCTCACGCGTACGACCTGAAGACGACCTTCACATCTTCCGGCGGCGACTGGAACCTGGAGGATATTTCCCCGTCGCACCGCGCTTACCGCTGGACGGCGCAGGGGCCCTCTTATGCGGCCGTCAATCTGCATGTCGATAAGCTTTTCTACACCAACGAGCCCGCCGGACCCGTGCCGCTCCGGCTGGCGCAGGTTCGCAGCGCCATCTTCTTCGCGTACCGGCGAACGGGCCCGCGCGCGACACTCCGCACGTTCACGAGCAATCTGAATGGAGCTGAGGTAAGTTGCGTGCTGGTCTCACACGGGTCTCAGGCGAAGGCCGCCGCCGGGGGCCGCCGCTGGGAGGAGTCCGAGTCCTGCATCGATCCGAAGACCGGCTTGCTGATGACCTATTCCCCCGCGCCCGGCATGTTCGTCCGCTACGACTACACCAACGCCATCCGTTTTCACGACAAGGTGATCGCCGGCAAGTTCACCATCACCGAAGCGGGGCAGACTATCGTGGAAGCCCGCACCGAAAGCGTGACGGATCCCGCGAACCTGGACCCCGCGCTTTTCGAGCCGGCCGGTTTGACGCAAGTGGGAGTCGGGCCGGTATCGGGGATGCCCTGGTACGTGCGCAGCAGCGTGATCGGCGGCGCGCCCAACGCGAATAGCACAATTCACGCGGTTGTCCTGCATGGCCTGCTCTCGCCCGATGGAGCGCTGAGCGAAACCGAAGTGGTGGCCAGCACCAACGCCAGTCTGAACCAATCCGCCCTCGATAAAGCGGCCGAATGGAAGAACTGGCAGGCGGACAACAACGAAGTCGAGCCCGGCGCCACGCCTCAATGGCACGAGGTCTTTTTTGTGGTGAAACTCCTCGCGCCCGTCCCGTAAGGCGTTGCGCGAAGTGGTGGGGCAGGCGCTTTCGCCTGCCAACCGCCGAGCTTCAGCTCGCCGAATTCGACCGCGGGCTGAAGCCCACGGCGGCACGCTGAAGCATGCGCGTCAGTCAGGGCAGGATCAGCGACGACGTTCGCGGGACGGAAGCTGCCTCCTCGCCGAAGAAGCTCCGCAGAAAATCCAGGAAAGCCCGGCCGCGCGGACGCCCGTTGGCGCGGTCCAGTTCCAGCCGTTGCAGAAACACGAGCGTGCCCAGCACGTCGGCATCGCGCGTCTTGGACATCCCCAGGCGCTCGGTCTCGCTTTTGCGATACTCTTCCATGGCCGCCTGCCAGGACCCGAAGATCTGGTTGGCCAGGGCATTCACAGGCCGCGTTTCATAATAGACGCCGCTCTGCAGGGTGAGGTAGGTGCGGATGAGCGCATCCAGAGTTTCGCGCACATCGCGATCCACCGCGCCGGGAGTATCGAAGGCCGCCGCCATGAGGCCGCGCGATGCGGCTTCCACCAGCTTTTCATGGTTCTCCAGGAATTCTTCGGTGATGCGGATATCCTTGTGCGGAAAATCGTCCGGGTTGACGTCTCCGGGACGCTCGTGTTTGCGCGCCTCTTGCAGGTACTCGCACTCCAGCGGGCAATCCACGGTCACCTCCCGC
>JBEKUO010000511.1:0-5695 GCA_049514955.1 Bryobacteraceae bacterium
GAGCGTCTTCCCGGTTGACGACGATGCGCAACAGGTAATTGTAGACGCGCCTCTCCCATCGGGAAATGAGCAGGTTATAGGCCTCCACATCTCCCCGGCGCGCCTTACGAATCAGGTCGGCATCCTCGACCGCCCGAAGAATCAAAGCTCCGGCTCCATGTGAAATGACGCCCCCGAGGCGGAAAAAGTCTGAAGGGACGTTAATTACCAGTGTAGCGGGACGGCGGGCTCGCTAGGCCTGCACTTCCCATGCCCGTGAGGACTGTGCTTGAACTGCCACCACCTGACCGGCTCTCCGCACAGTAAACATAGGTCTTTGGAAGCACGCTCGGCGTAGACGGGCGTCGTCGCTGCCGCGACTGCTCCGAGGCCTCTTTTTGTTCCTCAAGAGTGTTTGACGGGAGTTGCTAGGCTGGTTTTCCAGGTGGCCAGTCCCCAAGTGGTCTCGTCCACAAGACGTGCCGCAACTCACCGGTAAACGTCGGACCGATGCCGGACGCGCCGTATTGCGATTTGGTCCGGCAGCACGGAGAAAATAACCCGATATTCCCCGACCCGCAAGCGAAAGCAGCCTTCCCATTGCCCACTCAATGCCTTTAGATCACCTTCTCCGGTTCTGGCATATAGCGTGAGCGCGCGAAGGATGCGCATGGCAGTGTCACGATCGATAGCGCGCAACTCAGCTCGCGCGGAGTCCGGCCAGATAAACTTCATTCCATCCCGAATTCCCGCAAGATCTCCTGGTGCTCCACCACCTTGCCCGCCCGAATTTCTGCCGCCGTTCGCTCTATCGCGTGCGCATCGCCCTCAGTGACCGGCTCGTCATCAGGCGCAGCGGCTAATGCGGCTCGGTAGGCTTGGCTGGTGGCTAGGTACTCGAGATACCGCTGCGCAGCTATCAGATCGTTTTCGGGAATCCGGTTTACCAGTTCATGCAACGTATCGCGGCCCACAATGCCTCCGCCTTTAGCGTAGCCCATCAGAGAATCGTCCGGCTGGGTGTCTGGTCGGCCGTGAGCCTTCCGAGCGCGCTCGAAACCGCCAGCGTCAATTCGATCGGGAAGACCGCATTGCCGCCCGGGGTGGCTTCTCCTTCCATGGTTTCGGGCTGGAGTTCCTCGGTCTCGCCTTGCGGCGCTTGCGGAAGAGCGAATAGGCCTCGTTGTGAGCGATACGGTAGAGCCACGGGGCGAACCGCGCGGGATCGTCCAGCTTGCGGAGATTCTGGTAAGCCTTCAAGAAAACGTCCTGACTTAGGTCCGGAGCGTCTTCCCGGTTGACGACGATGCGCAACAGGTAATTGTAGACGCGCCTCTCCCATCGGGAAATGAGCAGGTTGTAGGCCTCCACATCTCCCCGGCACGCGTTACGAATCAGGTCGGCATCCTCGACCGCCCGAAGAATCAAAGCTCCGGCTCCATGTGAAATGACCCCCCGAGGCGGAAAAAGTCTGAAGGGACGTTATTACCAGTGCAGCGGGGGAACAAGCCTCCAGGTTGCCCCAGCCAAGCCCTCGGCCAGCCAGCACCCGCCCCGGTCCCGCCGCATTGCCCCGCGTGCGCCGACCGTCAGGTCGGCCTTCCCGCGCTAGCCGATGCGGTTCGAATCCTCCGCTGCCTCGGGCGCCCGTGCACTTCTCGTGCCGTTGCGCGAGTTGGGGAGAAGATACCGATTGACTTTCGTAGTAGAGCCAGCCATACTTAAATGACTGAGCTGAGCGATCTTGCCCACTCCTCAGGCAACCTGCACTAAGACAAGTTGCCCCTGCATTACTTTCTTAGCCGAGGAAAACCGGCGAAGGTTACCTCCACTGCTGTGGTTTTCGCCAGATCCGAGGCCAAATTGGCTGCCCTTTACATAAATGCCCGCATTCACTCTTGTGTGCCAACGTGTACCAAGGATCACCGGCTTCAAGGAGACCGGCCTGGAGCAACCCACCAAATGCGGAACATCGGTATTTCAGCCATCTCACTCTTGTCCGCGGCATTCGAGCCAGCCAATCTTCCGGCCCTGACTTAACATGTCTTTTCAAAACCACGGCACACGCGCTTTCACGACAACGTCCGTCCACAAGAATGCACCCGCGGCCTCGGGAGTTTACGGGCTCTCCAGCGCCCGGGAATGGATCTACATCGGGGAGGCCGATGATGTCCAGGGCCGGTTGCTGGAACATTTGCGTGAGCGCGACACCTTCCTGAGGGTGGGAATTCCGACAGGCTTTACGTTTGAACTTTGCGCTTCCGAAAGCCGGGTTGCCCGGCAAGAAAGCCTGGTCCGCGAGTTGCGGCCGGCTTGTAATCAGGCTGGCGCAACGAGTCCGGCCAACGGTCACAAGGAGTAAGAAATGACAGGAACAATTGCGGTCTTCAACCACGCTAGCTCATCCGGTTTGATCAGTACGGACGACGGTCAACGGATTCACTTTGACTCAACAGGGGTGTTGGCATACGATGTCGTGAACCTGGCCGTCGGCCGGTTAGTGACTTTCGACCTCTTGCCCGGAAGAAACCCCGAAGCGAACAATGTTTGCGTGGAGCGCCTTCGCGTCCCGGGGTCCAAGGGTGGATGTCACGAAGCGCTGCCGCTCCGTTATATGGGCTTCGAACAGAGCGGGAGTATGCGGGTTTACCGCTTTGTGAGGACGCAACTTGGCGAAGCGAGAGCCACAGTCGTTGTGAATGCCGACCTGGCTCTCTTCACGAAGCATCATGTCGGCATACAGGAAGGCCCCAACCTGTGTTTGCACTTGCTGGCCGCTGCACTGGATGCCGGCGGCGTCGCGCTGGCGTCTCCCCCCTATGCGCTCACCGATACGGAAATGCTGTTCTATCTGGCAAACCGGCCCGTTCCGGCAAAAAGGTCGGGTTCCAAGCAGACGCAGACCTATTCGGTGGCCGCGCCCTTTCTCCCGGATTCCGCGCCACACGCTCTGAAGATGGGTAACTGAGAAATGGAGATCGCGTGAAAAACATTTTTGTAGGTAATCTCAGCTTTGCGACCACGGAAGAAACCATTCGTTCGCTGTTTGAAGCCCACGGAGCTGTCGAGCGTGTCAGCATCGTGACCGATCGCGAGACGGGCCAGCCAAGAGGATTCGGCTTCGTGGAGATGACCAACGATGCCGAAGGGGACAAGGCCATCGCCGCGCTCAATGGAAGAGACGTTGATGGCAGAACGTTGAATGTCAATGAGGCGCGGCCGAAAGTGGAACGTCCTCGCAGTCGAAGGTAATCTGCCGGATAGCGATGCGAGCCGCGCGGCTCCGGATCGAGCCATGCGTGCCTACCGTCTGAAGCTGTAAACTCAATAGAACTTGAACCTCCGCCTGCCACTACTGTTCGGCCGCGTGATGTACAACCTGCGCGGCGGGTTCCTTGTGCGCCCGCTGTCGATCGCACTGGCGCTAGGTTGCGCGGGCGCGCTTCTGTCGTGGCTGGAAGAGGCCGCCCCCGTGCTCAGCGCCTGGACGCCGCCGGTGCTGTTCCCCTCGCGCGCCGATCCGCAAGTCGCCCAGATCATCCTGGCAGGCATTGCCGCCTCCATTATGACCGTGGTCTCCATCGTCTTTGCCATCCTGCTGATGACGTTGACGCTGGCCTCCATGCAGTTTTCCCCGCGCATCATCGTCAGCTTCGTGCAGGACCGCGTCACGCAATGGACCCTCGGCATCTTCCTGGGCACCTTCCTCTATTGCATGGCGGCGCTTCCCACCGCGCGCTCGCTGCCGCATCCCTTCGCGCCGGTCTTAACCGTGCTGGGGGCTATGCTGCTGGCGATCGCCTGCGTGGGATGGCTGCTCTTCTTCATTCACCACATCTCTCGCGCCATCAGCGTCAACCACATCGTGGATAAGATCGCCGCGGAAACCGTAGCCATGATGGACGAGATGATGCCGTGGCCGCACCGCCCCGACCGCCTGCAAGATACCGGCATCGTCAATCTCAATTGGGAGACGGCGGTTGACAGCGATGTTTCCGGCTACATCCGCTTTATCGACCGCAAGCGGCTGGTCGCGTTGGCGAAGGCCTACCGCGTGAAGATCCAGGTCCTGCGGCGCGTAGGCCACTTCGTTCCCGCGGGCATCCCGCTGCTGATGGTCACCAAGGGGGACCGGCTCACCGACGAGGCCAGCAGCGGACTGCGCGGCGCGTTCGACTTCGGCCCGACCCGAACCTTGCAGCAGGATGTGGAGTTCGGCGTTCTGCAGATCGTGGATATCGCGCTGAAGGCCATCTCGCCCGCGGTGAACGATCCCACCACCGCCATTAGCTGCGTGGACCAACTGAGCCGCATTCTGATCCGCTTCGCCTCCCGGGAGCCGCCGGAACCCGCGCTCTACGATCCGCCGGGCACCCTGCGCGCTATCATCCCGTGGATCGGCTTCGAGCGGCTGCTGGAGGCGGCGTTCGAGCAGATACGGCTGTACGCGAAATCGGATGTGGCGGTGAGCTTGCGGCTGCTGCGCGCGCTTGGTGACATCGCGGTGACCACTCCGGACCCGGGATACCGGCGGATGCTCGCGGAACGAGGGCGCCAGGTGGTAGCGGGCTGCTCCGAGAAGCTGGGCGGCGAGGAACTACGGGCCTTGCGCGTCCGCCTGGAAGCGCTGGAAGAGTGCACGAGTCTCCGCGCGTGAGGCGGGCGGGCGGCCAACCGGCTCCATTTAAGCCCTCTAGCCGGCTTCGTTGGAAAAGGGCACAATTGTTATGGGCATTTCGTGGAACACACCTTGGTCTACCGGGATCCGTTCGACTGCGGCGCTCTGCACCTTGAAGCCGGCGGCCTACGAAACCCTCGCACAAAAGCTCTATATCCTCTTCGCGACGGCATTCCCGTTTTTGTAACGCCGGCGGCAATCGATGGCTCCAATACCCGTTATCAGCGGTTGTACGACCGTATCGCGCCGTTCTACGACTTGTCGACACGGCTCTATGCCTGGCTGAAGAGCGGAGCCGAAGAGACCCGGCGTCATGTTTACCTCAAGCTGCTGGAATTGCGGCCGTCGGCGCGTTTCCTGGAAGTGTCGGTTGGCACCGGCGCCAATTGGACCTACCTCCGCCGCGACCTGCAATTCCATGGCTTGGATCTGTCGTGGGCCATGCTGACTCGCTGCCGCCGCCGTGTCCGGCGCCTGCACCTCGAGGCCGAACTGTGCCAGGGGCTTGCGGAGCACTTGCCGTACTCCGAGAACTATTTCGACTGTGTGTTTCACATGGGCGGCATCAACTTCTTCACCGACCCTGCGGCCGCGTTGCGCGAGATGATACGCGTTGCCTTTCCTGGAACACGAATCGTGGTGGTGGACGAGACCGAAGAATTCGCGCAACGCCATGAGAAAGCCTTCATCGCCAGAGCGTTCTACGGAGACCGCCCGCGCACCATAAAACCGCCGCTGGATTTGCTTCCGCCACTGATGGAGGAAGTGCAGCTTGACACGGTGTGGGCCGGCGACTTGTACGTGCTCAATTTCCGCAAACCTGGTTTGCGGGCAGACTCGGAGAGAACATAGCCCGAGGTCAAATCTCCAGAGCGCTCGTTTGATTGTAGGTTCTGCCTAAGCGTGCCTGCGGCGCCCAGCTATCGCGCCGCGCTTTGCCTGATCCGATAGAGGCTGTTCGCCGAACGTATGAAAACCGAGCCGTCCGCCAGCGCCAGGGAGGCAAACACCTGCTCGCCCAGCGAATTCGTCGTCAGG
>JBEKUO010000512.1:0-5689 GCA_049514955.1 Bryobacteraceae bacterium
GAGAAGCTGTTCCTTCACGCCGTGCGAATCGATGCGTCCGCCGGTATCCGGATGCTTGGTCACCACGAACCCGCCGTCCGGCTCGGCTTCCACGATGGGATAGCCGATGTTGGCGAAGTCGGGCATATTCTGCCAATCCACCTGGCAGTTTCCTCCGCTGCATTGCGCGCCGCACTCGATAATGTGTCCCGCCACGATGCCGGAGGCCAGCTTGTCCCAGTCGTCGGCCGTCCACCCGAAGCGGTCGATCATGGGCGCGAGCACCAGCGCGGCATCCGCGCAACGGCCGCAGATCACCACGTCGGCGCCGGTGGCCAGCGCCTCTGCCAGCGGGAATGCGCCGATGTAGACGTTGGCGCTCAGGATGCGATCCCGTATCGTCGCCAGCGGCTCGCCGGTGTCTATATTTCGCATCTCGAAGCCCTTGCCCAGGAAGTCGTCGATGCGGTCCAGTACATCGTCGCCGAGCACCACCGCGACTTTCAATCCAGGCGCGGCCTTCCGCACAGCTCGCGCGCAGGCTACGGGATTGACGCCGCCGGCATTGGCGACCACCTTGATGCGGCGCTCCTGCAGCTTCTTGGCGATGCGCCCGATCAGCGGCGGGAAATCGCGCGCATACCCAAGCTGCGGGTCCGCCTGCCGCTGCTTCTGGAGGATCGACATGGTGACTTCGGCCAGGTAATCCAGCGTGAGGTAATCGATCGGCCCGCCGTCAACCAGGCGCACGGGCGCTTCGAGCCAGTCGCCCCAGAAGCCTTGACCATTAGCGATGCGAATCATAAGAAGAATTAGCCGCAGATGCACGCAGATGCACACAGATTAAAGCCGGCCTTATCTGCGTGAATCTGCGTGCATCTGCGGCTGATTTCATAGTGTTTCGAGCACCAGCGGCGTCCCGCGTGGACGGTGCAACGTCACTTCCAGCGCCATGGTGAGGATTTGCCTTGAGTCCAGTGGATCGATTACCGCGTCGCAGTGGCCGCGCGCGGCGGCGTAACGCGAGTCCAGCCAGTGCTCGTAATCTGCTTTGGTTTTTTCGATCGCGGCTTGGAGTTGTTTCGGCAGCGGCTCTCCGGCGGTTTTGAGCTTTTCCAGTTCGACAGAAAAAAGCGCTTGCACGGCGGAATCGCCTTCCATGACTCCTATGCGCGCGGTCGGCCAACTGAACGTGAAATTCGGCTCGAAGCCTTGACCCGCCATGGCGTAATAGCCGGCACCGCTGGCGTGGTTCAGCGTCAGGATGATCTTCGGCACGCTGGTGCACGACATGGATTCCACCATGTCGGCGCCCGCGCGCACGATGCCGTCGCGCTCGGCTTCGGGCCCTACCATGAAGCCCGAAACGTCCTGCAAATAAATCAGCGGGTAACCCAGGCGTTCGTTCAGTTCGACGAAATACGCTACCTTGCGCGCGGATTCCGTGTATACGATCCCGCCGATGCGGGGCCGCCCTTCGCTGCGCAGGAAGCCGCGGCGGTTGGCGATGATGGCTACCGGGTGTCCCGACAGGCGCGCATTGGCGCAGAGCATCTCCGGCGCGTAGTCGGGCTGGAATTCCGTGTAATCGCCCGCATCGAAAATGCGGAAGATCACTTCTTCGATGTCGTAAGGCAGGCGGTGGTTCTCGGGGAGCACGCCGTAAATATCGTCGGCGGAGCGGGCCGGTGCTTGACAGGCGGGTGGGGCAGGCGCTTCCGCCTGCCAACCGGGTAGATCCCGGAAACGCTGCCGGATACGCGCCAGGCACTCGGCATCGTCCTTGGCCATATAGTGCGCCACGCCGCTGACGCTGGTGTGCAGCCGTGCGCCGCCTATGGCCTCGGAATCGACGACCTGGCCGGTGGCGCCTTTGACGAGATTCGGGCCTCCCAAGCCCATGAAGCTCGTGCCTTCGACCATGATGATGTAATCGCTGAGCGCGGGAAGATAGGCGCCGCCCGCGATGCAAGGACCCATCACGGCGGCAATCTGCGGCACACGGAGCTTGCGCCGCATAAGAGAATTATAGTAGAAAATTCGCCCGCCGCCATACTGGCCTGGAAAAATACGGTCCTGGTACGGCAGGTTCACGCCGGCCGAATCCACCAAATAGACGATGGGGACGCGGTTGCGCATGGCGATTTCCTGGGCGCGCAAGCCTTTCGTGACGGTCTCCGGCCACCACGAGCCGGCCTTCACCGTGGCGTCACCGGCAATGATGACGGCGTAGCGGCCCTCGATCTTGCCGATGCCGGTCACCGAGCCCAGACCGGGGGCCTCGCCCTCGTACTGGTCGTAGGCCAGCAACAGCCCGATCTCGAGGAACGGCGTGCCCGGATCGAGCAGCGCGGCGATGCGCTCTCGCGCGGCCATCTTGCCCGCGCGGTGCTGCCGATCGATCTTGGCCTCGCCGCCGCCCGCGCGCAGGCGGTCTTCGAGCTTCTTCAGTTGTTCCACCAGGAGGCGCATGTGCGCGATGCGCGCGACCTTCGATGCAGGTTCGGAGATTGTGTCCACGTTATGTGATCGTAGCGCGAATGCGGCGGCAGGTCATGGTGGCCTTCGCGGCGCACGGCTCGTGCTGGTGGCATTGGCCTTTGGGACGGGGAGTTTGAATGGGGCGTATGAGATGGCTTGGCGCCTTGACGGTAGGAAATCCGAGTCGCCGGGACCGTGCACTAGTGGCGCCCCGCAGAGACAGCGCAATCAACTGACAGTTGTAGGTTCGAGTCCTACGTGGGGAGCCACTACCTTTCTGGCCCAACACCAACCACCAGTATTGTCGACTGCAGCGCTGGTTGCCCACCTTGACTAAGACGATGCCGGAAATGGCAGCAGGCCTCCGTTCCGGCCAGTCGCCGCCCGCTAAGTGGCTGGCAATACCTGGCCGCGATTCCGGGCGGCGCGCGCCGGCAAGCGGTTGCCGGATTTCATCCGGCCAAGTCACTCGTGGCGTCACATTGTGTTGAAGACCAGTTTGTAGATATTGTCTTTACTATCTCTCGCGACGCCGAAAACATGAACTCGTTCGCTTCCCGGATTCGGTCTGTAGAATTCCACACTGAGGACGGTCCCTCGGCCTCCGGTAATCGCGGCCTGGGCATAAAGCTTGGCGCCGAGAACGTGAGACACATAATATCCCGATCCATAAACGGTATCCCACACAGACGACATGCCGCTTGACGCCGAGTTAGCAATCGATTCCCCTTTGGCGGCCTTCACTGGAACCACCCGGGTCCAGAGGCCTTTGCACACCTCGCCATCCCCCAGAACGAAAGAAATATTTCCTGAATTGACGAGGCCGGTGAATTTGCCGGTGAAAACCGGCAGTGGCGTTTGAGCGCTCAATGGGCCCTGGACAGGGTAAAGCCGCAAAGTTGCCGAACACCCAGCCATCAGCGAAAGCGCCAATAGGACAATGAAGACCTTCATGTTCATTTACAACCCCCTTCGCAAGAGCGCAGTGCGGCACGACGACAGCCGATCTTCTTCCGCAAAAAACCGATGAATCAACATGCATATTAGTTCCGGAGGATCCGGTCGGAATTCC
Organism: Bryobacteraceae bacterium; assembly: GCA_049514955.1. Classification (GTDB taxonomy): domain Bacteria; phylum Acidobacteriota; class Terriglobia; order Bryobacterales; family Bryobacteraceae; genus Bog-159. Next base: position 3,533 of record JBEKUO010000512.1, read on the forward strand.
CAATGTGGCCCCGGGTTCCGATTTGGCGTATACGCAGCCGCGGTTTCACTATTCGCGTGTACGCCTTCGGAGTGTCTTCATCATGTTGAACCTGTGGCAATATACAGGCGTGGGAAACACTGAAGGGGTTACCGCCCAGCGCATCATCTCTCTTTGCCCTTAGCGAAATTCGACATCTCGGCAAGCGGTCCAAGTCAACTGCGCATTCGTGCATTCTCGCAGCGCGCGGTCGGGGAATCCGTTCCGGAACGGGACCACTGAGCCGCGGTAGCCGAATCTTCCGGCTAAAGTTTGCGTGGCTTCCACATGCTCCGATCGAACACGAACGGAATCGGCTCCGCCATTGTGATGAGCCCGAAATCCGGATGCTGGGGGTTCGGCGGATAATTGTATTCCGTTGGAACTATTGCAGAGGGCACCCTAGCCACGGCTGAAACCTTGGATACCAGCCAACGCGTGCCCAGGTCGCGCAGAATCGCGGGGCCGGATCTTCCTGCCAACCCCGCGGGAGAACCTCTTGGTCAAAGACGTTGATTTGCAGCTCATCCGGAATCCCGGCAGCTACTGAAACATAAGTCGTCAACGGCTCAATGGGCGGAGTGTGCACCCAGAGTTCAAGGGTCGCCAGAGACAGCGACTGGGACGTGTAGACAATCCGGTGGCATTTGTGATTCCAGCGCATCGCCGCCCGCAGACCACCGTTGCCCGAGAAAGCCGCCGGCGCGTACTGACGCTTCGAGATGCGCCAGACCCGCACTACGCAAACATCCCGTATTCGATGCCGTACAAGAGCTCGTCGACGCGCTCCGTCTCTTCCGCTGCGTCTTCGGTGAGCACCTCAAGAGGAGTACGCCCGCCCAGGCTGCGATTCGGCTGTTGCAGCCATTGCATCGCATCGACCTGTCCGTCGAGCGCTTCGGTTGCATGCGCGATGATTTCGGCCTTGCGCACTGGGCCGCGCAGCTCCTCGGCGCGGAGCGGAGGTTCGGCCGCTTGGGTCTTAAATATCCTCCGAACCCGCCCCCGTTTCTTATCGCGCGACAGTTCAATCAGCGCGAACCGCCCCACCGGCAAAGCCTTGCCTTCGTCAAGCAGCCCGAGGAGCGCCAACGCCTGCCGCATTTGGCCGGGCGACACGCGGCGAACCTCCAAGCGTTGCGCGGGCGCGGAGTCGGATGCGCTCGGTGTTGTCCCGCTCTTAGTACGCTTGATCGTGCCGGCCATATTGTCCTCTCGACCAGGGTAAGGCGTCGGACGCCCGGTTGGAGGTGACCCTGTCCTTGTACGGCAGGTTGACGCCCGCGGAGTCCACCAAATAGACGATGGGGATGCGGTTGCGCATGGCGATTTCCTGCGCGCGCAAGCCTTGGTGACGGTCTCCGCCCACCACGAACCGGCCTTCACCGTGGCGTCGCCGGCGATGATGACGGCGTAGCGGCCCTCGATCTTGCCGATGCCGGTCACCGAGCCCAGGCCGGGTGCTTCACCCTCGTACTGGTCGTAGGCCGGCAGCAGGCCGATTTCGAGGAACGGCGTGCCGGGGTCAAGGAGCGCGGCGATGCGTTCGCGGGCGGCCATCTTGCCCGCGCGGTGCTGCCGCTCGATCTTGGCCTCGCCGCCGCCCGCGCGCAGCCGGTCTTCGAGCTTCTTCAGTTGTTCCACGAGGAGGCGCATGTGCGTGATGCGCGCGACCTTGGATGCAGGTTCGGAGATTGTGTCCACGTTATGTGATCGTAGCGCGAATGGAAAATCAATCGCCGGGACGGGATCGCAGACCTATAGGCGGGAACAGCAGACCGGCGGGCGTACTTGGAAGGCCCTCGAGACCGGACGTCCGCGGCCAGAACTTCTCCGGGTAATAAGCGAGCAGCAGAGCGCCGCCCTGCACGGTTTCGATCAAGCGCCGCGCGATCTCAGGACGCACAGCGGGGCACCCCCAGCTTCGCCCGAGGCGGCCTTTGCTCCTGCCCACCCGATCGTTGACGTAGTCCGCGGCGTGTATGACGATGGCGCGCTCCATGCTGTTATCGTTCACGCCCTTTTCCAGGCCCTGAAGCCGGAGTGACAAGCCGTGTGCCCCGAGGTAAGTATCGCCGGTCAGGAACGCTCCCAGGCTCGACATCAAACTGCCTGGCTGGTTGGAAAACCGTACAGCAC
>JBEKUO010000513.1:0-5689 GCA_049514955.1 Bryobacteraceae bacterium
ACCGGCGCGGCCTGCCTGTGCGGGGCCAGCGCACGCACACCAACGCGCGCACCCGCAAGGGACCGCGGCGCGGCACTGTGGCGAATAAGAAGAAGGCGACATCCAAGACGTAGAGGCGTATGGCAAAAGCACCGGCAAAACCGACCAAGAAGAAGAGCTTCAAGAAGAAGGAGAAGCGCGTCGTCCACACGGGCATCGTGCACATCCAGGCGACATTTAACAACACCATCGTGACCATCGCGGATCTGGAAGGGAACGTGGTTTCGTGGTCCAGCGCGGGTTCGCTGGGCTTCCGTGGATCGCGCAAGGGAACGCCTTTCGCCGCGCAGCAGGCCGCCATGACGGCCGCCAATAAAGCGGGCGAGAGCGGGTTGCGCAGCGTGGAGGTGCGGGTCAGCGGTCCCGGCTCGGGCCGCGAATCGGCGGTACGCGCGCTATCCTCGGCAGGCATCGAAGTGCGGCAAATCAAGGATGTCACGCCGATTCCGCACAATGGATGCAGGCCGCCGAAGAAGAGACGAGTGTAAGAAGGTGCTGGGTGTTGGGTGCTAGGTGCTGGCAAACTGTTCGGCCGTTTGCGATGAGTAAGCCAGAACCCAGCACCCAGAACCCAGCCCCCAGTTAGCAAGCAGGAAGAAGGTCGCCAAGACCGTAAACTGCACCTTGAAGGTAGAAAGGTAAGGAGAAGACATTGGCAAGATATATCGGCCCGGTTTGCCGGCTTTGCCGGCGCGAGGGCATGAAGCTGTTCCTGAAAGGCGAGCGCTGCCACACTGAGAAGTGCGCCATCGAGAAGCGCAACTTCGTCCCCGGGCAGCATGGCAAGGACCGCAAGGCCAAACTGGTAGGCTACGGACTGCAATTGCGGGAAAAGCAGAAGGCGCGCCGCATCTACGGCCTGCTGGAAACCCAGTTCCGCAACAACTTCGAGAAAGCGTCGCTCGCCAAGGGCATCACCGGCGATATCATGTTGTCCAACCTGGAGCGCCGCCTGGATAGCGTGATCTACCGTATGGGCTTCGGCACCAGCCGGGCGCAGTCCCGCCAGATCGTGCGTCACGGCCACATACAGGTGAACGGGCGCAAGGTCGACATCCCGTCCTTCATGGTGAAGATCGGCGACGAGGTCGCGGTGAGGGAGAGCAGCAAGAACCACCCGACCATCCTGTCCGCCCGCGATGCCACGGCGCACGCGCCTTCGCCCGGCTGGATGGATGTCGATCGGGAAGCGCTCAAAGGCCGCATCACCGGCCTGCCCAAGCGCGAAGAGCTCGTTCAGATTCAATTGAACGAACAGTTAATCGTGGAATTGTATTCAAAGTAGCGTGGCGCAGGCACTCATGCCTGCCGGCGGGCACTCTTGCCCGCCCAAAAGGAGATTATGTTCAAGGGCTTTCAGAAACCCAAAAGATTAGTAGCCAATACCGAGACACTCACAGAGCGGTATGGCATGTTCACTGCCCAGCCGTTTCAGCGCGGCTTCGGCACGACAATCGGCAACAGCTTGCGGCGCATCCTGCTCAGCTCCATCGAGGGCGCGGCCATTACGGCGGTCCGCATCGATGGTGTAGAGCACGAATTCAGCCCCATCCCGGGGGTGGTCGAGGATGCTACCGACATCATCCTGAACCTGAAGCAGATCCCCTTCAAGATTATGGGCGAAGGCGTCAAGACCGTGCGAATCGCCGTCGATCAGTCAGGCGAAGTGATGAGCGGCCAGATCCAGACCGATCAGGATGTCGAAGTGCTCGACCGCAATCTGCACCTGGCTACCGTCAGCGAAGGCGGCAAGCTGCACGTCGAAATGCGGCTCAAAAGCGGCCGTGGCTACGTCAGCGCCGACAAGAACTTCGACGAAGACCTGGCCCTCGGTTACATCCCCATCGATTCGGTGCACTCGCCGGTGCGCAAGGTGAACTTCGCGGTGGAAGCCGCGCGGCTCGGCCAGATGACCGATTACGACAAGCTCACGCTGGAAGTGTGGACCAACGGCGCGGTTTCGCCGCAGGACGCCATCGGCTACGCCGCTAAGCTGCTGAAGGACCACATGTCCATCTTCATCAACTTCGAGGAGTTGCCGGAGGCCGCCGAGGACGTCACCGAGCACGGCATGGACAAGATGAGCGAGATCCTGAACCGCTCCGTCGAGGAGCTGGAGCTCAGCGTCCGTTCCTACAACTGCCTGAAAAACGCCAACATACAGACCATCGGCGAGCTCGTCCAGAAGACCGAAGCCGAGATGTTGCGCACCAAGAATTTCGGCCGGAAATCGCTCAACGAGATCAAGGAAATTCTGGCGAATATGGGCCTGTCGCTGGGAATGCGCATAGATCCGCACGGCCGCTTGGTATCGCCGCCGCCGCAACCCCCCGGCAGTATGGTTGAAATCGAGGAAGAAGAGCACGGCGATCAGGATATAGGGTAAGCGATGCGACACAGAGTAGCCGGATACAAGCTGAAACGCGATGTGGGGTCCCGCAAGTCGTTGTTGCGGGGCTTGGTCACCAGCGTCATCGAGCGGGAGCGCGTGATCACCACCGTTCCCAAAGCCAAGGCCATCAAGCCGCTGGTGGATCGGATGATCACCTTGGGCAAGAACGACACGTTGCATGCCCGCCGCCAGGCCGCCAGTTTTCTCTACACCCCCGCCTCGGTGAAGAAGCTGTTCGACACGCTGGCCACGCGTTTCGGCCAGCGCAACGGCGGCTACACGCGGATTGTGCGGCTAGGCCCGCGCAAGGGCGATGGCGCCGAACAGGCCATGATCGAGCTGGTAGGCTCCGAGCTGGTGAAGCGCGCCGCCGATCGCGCCAAGCGCCGCGAGGAGCGCGAGCGGGCGGCCAGGGAAGGCCGCGAGCCCGGCGAAGAAGACAACGAAGATAAGAAGTAGCGGTTGGCCAATCGGTTTGGCAGGCGAAAGCGCCAGGTGGGACAGACGCTTTCGTCTGTCAACCCGCATAAATTCTGGATTCATCAGCACATTCCTCTGCAACAAATCCTCCCGTCACCACACCATCATAGAAGTATCCTCATCGGGTAACGAATGAGGATTGGGTTCAGAAGACCGGCCCTTGCCAGAAACGGACGCCGGCCTTCCCGACTCATTTCACAATAATCGAAAGGAGCAAATCGTGGCAGAACAAAAGAATCGCGTGGTACTGGCGGGCAGCGAGCGCTCAACCCGTCCCGGATCTCGCGTGGTGGGGGCGCCGGACCCCAACCAGCAGATTCGCATATCGGTTCTGGTGCGGCCCCGTAAGCCGCTGCAGGACCTGACGTCGGCCAAGGAACTGGGCGCCACCGCGCCCAACAAGCGCCGCTACATGAGTCGCGAAGAGTTCGCCGCCCAATACGGGGCCGATCCTAACGACCTGACCAAGATAGAGGCTTTCGCCCACCAGCATAACCTCACGGTTGTGGAAGCGAACGCGGCCCGGCGCACCGTGGTTCTATCGGGAACCATATCCGCGCTCAGCGCCGCCTTTGGAGTGTATCTCGCCAATTACGAACATCCCGGCGGCGCCTTTCGCGGGCGCACGGGCGCCATCTACATTCCAGCGGATTTGGAGGGAACGATTCAGGGGGTTTTCGGGTTCGACAATCGCCCGCAGGCCCGGCCCCATTTCCGCCGCCGAAAGCCGAAGGAAGGACAGAGCAAGCGGCCGCGAACCGCGCGGGACGCCTCGCAGAGCGGGTACACGCCGCCGCAGGTAGCCCAGCTCTATAATTTCCCTGCCGGAACGGACGGTACCGGCGAGTGCATCGGCATCCTGGAGTTCGGCGGCGGTTACAACACCAACGACCTCAACACCTACTTTCAAAAACTCGGAATGTCCGCCCCCTCCATCACGGCGGTGTCCGTCGATGGCGTCACCAACCAGCCGGATCCTGGCCAGGATAGCCCCGATACCGAGGTCATGCTGGACATTGAAGTGGCTGGGTCCGTCGCACCCGGGGCGAACCTGGTGGTCTACTTTTCCAACTTCACGGAGCAAGGCTGGGTGGATGCCCTTACCACCGCCGTTCACGACAGCGTCCATAAGCCTTCGGTTCTTTCCATCAGTTGGGGCTTCGCCGAGGGCCAGTCGATTTGGTCGGCACAGGCCATACAGGCCGTGAACGAAGCGTTCCAGGCCGCTGCCGCCATGGGTGTCACCGTCTGCTGCGCCGCGGGCGACGATGGATCCAGAGACCAGATCAACGACGGTCTGGCGCACGTCGATTTTCCGGCGGCCAGTGCCTGGGTGCTGGCTTGCGGCGGTACCACGCTGCAGTCTTCCGGAAATAAAATCGTCAGCGAGACAGTCTGGAACGATGGCACGGACGGAGGCGCCACCGGCGGCGGCGTCAGCGATACCATAGCTTTGCCTACCTGGCAGGCCAATGCCAATATTCCGGCCTCCGTGAATCCCGGCGCGCACGTGGGACGCGGCGTTCCCGACGTCGCCGGTAACGCAGATCCGGCCACCGGATTCCAAGTGCTGGCCGATGGACAACAGGGTATTGTTGGTGGAACCAGCGCGGTGGCTCCGCTGTGGGCCGGCTTGATCGCCCGCATCAATCAACAATTGGGGACATCGGCCGGCTTCATCAATCCCCTGCTGTATTCTCAAGTGGCCAAGGCGAACGCTTTCAACGATATCACCACCGGGAATAACGACATCACTGGGGAGATCGGCGGCTACCCGGCGGGCGCCGGTTGGGATGCCTGCACCGGATTGGGCAGCCCCAATGGCGCCGCCATCGCCAACTCGCTGGCTGGCGCATCGGCCGCCGGGGGTAGCAACTAGCTTGCGTTCAGTTGTTTAGATCAAGTCTGCGTATTTGCCACGCTGGCGGCAGGCTGCCTATGGGTGGCCTGCCCGCCGGACGGTCTGTAGGGTACGGTGCCGTGCAGTACTTAACCCTAGTCTCATAAAACCAAATCCCGCCCTTTGAGCTATAGACAATATCGAGTGATCCGCGCTAACATTGCACCATTACTCTAAGGGCATCATTCAGGTGACTCCATGATCGAGATCCTCGTCGGCTTCCTGATCGCTGCCGGTGTAGGTCTGACAGGTGTTGGCGCGGGCTCCCTTTTGGCGCCTGTTCTGATGCTGTTCTTCAAGGTTCCTCCCCCCGAAGCTGTTGGCACGGCCCTGGCTTTTTCGGCCGTCATTAAGCTGACCATCGCGCCAGTCTATATCGTCCGCAAACAGATCCATTATCCGACGTTGTTGCGACTCTGCTGCGGGGGTGTTCCTGGGGTGTTAGCTGGATTCTTTTTAATGGATTTGCTCGATGCGAAACACCACCGGGGGGCGTTGTTTCTGATTATCGGCGGCTTGGTCTCCACCATGGCGGCCTATAATTTATTCCGCACGCTGCACCGGAGCGCCCATTCCCGCGCCATGCGCGACCGCTCCGGATGGCTCCCCCTGATTGCTTTGGGAATCGGCACCGAAGTCGGATTTTCTTCGGCCGGTGCTGGCGCTCTTGGCGGCGTGGCTCTGCTCAACCTGACGCCGCTCACGCCCGCCCGCGTGGTTGGGACCGATGTGATGTTCGGTTTGGCGCTGTCCCTGATCGGCGGCGGCTTCCACCTGTCGGCGGGGCACTACCAGTCCGCCATCCTCATACGGCTCATCATCGGCGGCATGGTAGGCGCGCTGATCGGAGCTAACCTCTTGGCCGTACTGCCCTCCCG
>JBEKUO010000514.1:0-5688 GCA_049514955.1 Bryobacteraceae bacterium
CGATCAGCACGACCCGCTCGGAATTGAAGTTATCGGTTCGAGAGAGAAGGCGCCCGCGAAGAAGCGGTATTTCCATCGTGCGGACGTAATCCGGGCCAGTCGGATAATAGACCGCCCGCGGAATCTCCGCCATGGATGCCGGCTGGTCTGTACCCACCCAGAAGGCGCCCTCATTGTAGCCTCCGCTCAATGGCACGAGCGCCGTAATATCCGCCATTTCCACTTCGGGAACTTGACGGATGGCGTCGACCAACTGCTGGTACGCACTTCGTAACCTCGATGGGGCATTTGTCACCGAAGTCGAAAGGCCCACCTGGAACGTGACGACATGCCGTGCATTGAAACCGGGGTTCACCCCCCACAAGTTGCGGATGGTGCGAAATAGCAGGCCGCCGCCCGTGAGCAGGACCAGAGCCAGGGCGATCTGCACAACTACGAGGACACGTTGCGTGCGCTGATGGCCGCCCGCCAGGCTCCGGCCTCCCGCCTTGAGTCCCACTTGCACGTCGGTCTTCGAACTCTTCAGCGCGGGCACGAGGCCGAAGACAATTCCAACTAGCGTCGAAACGCCAAACGCGAACAACAGGACCGGGGCGTTCACGCCTATGTTCTCGATGCGCGGGAGGCTTCCCGGCGCCGCCGCCACCACCGCGTTGAGGCCCCATTTTGCGATGGCCAGACCCAGAACTCCGCCTGCGAGGGAGAGCAGCACGCTCTCGGTGACTAACTGCCGCACGATCTGCACGGGGCCTGCCCCCAGCGCCAGCCGAACGGCAAACTCCCGCGTACGCGCCGCCGACCGTGCGAGCAACAGATTGGCGACGTTCGCGCAGGCAATCAGCAACACCAATCCGACGGCTCCGAGCAGCAACAGCAGCGTTCCACCCACGTCTCCGACCAGGAATTCCTTCAACGGCACAACGTACGCTCCCAAGCCACGCTCCGTGGCGGGATTGAGCTGGTCGATATGTTCCTGCACGGTGTTCATCTCCGCCCGCGCCTGACCCAAGCTCACTCCTGGCTGCAGCCGGGCTATGCATAAGATGTCGTGGATGGTACGATCGTTGAGGTAAAGCGCTCCCCGCCGTCCCAGAGGCGTATATACATCCGCCTGCTGGTTCTCCAGACCAAACCCCGGTTTGAGTACGCCAACGATCGTATAGTCGACTCCGCTCAAGGTGACGGTCTTGCCGATGGCCGCGGGGCTGCCCGCAAACCGGTCTTGCCACAAACGGTTGCTGATGACGACGGCCGGCATTCCTCCGATCCTGTCTTCCTCCGGCGATAAAACACGCCCGAGAGCCGGTTTCACTCCTAGTGTGGCGAAGAAGCTCGCGGAGATTTGCATGCCGGCGACGTGCTCGGGCGTGCCTGGACTCGTCAGATCAGACCCCTCCGGCGCAAACGCCGCGATTTGCGCGAACGATCGGGAGTTGCGCTGCCAATCGAGAAAATCGGGATACGAAAGATCCGTCGGGTACTTCAGTGCCCGATTGTAGAGCGCCACTACCACCAGGCGATCCGGCTCATGATACGGCAGCGCCTCCAGCACGACGCCTTGCCATACGCTGAAGATCGCCGTATTGGCTCCGATGCCGAGCGCCAGAGTCAGGATCGCCGCTGCCGCAAGTCCGGGGCTTTTCCGCAACGAACGAGCGGCGTAACGAGCATCCCTTAAGAAGGGACAGAGAATCTCGCTAATATGCCGTTCCGACCGCCGCCGCTCCAGCCTATCCGTGTGCATCTGTGTCCATCTGTGGTTGCTCTATCCTCGTGCGCAACTTGGGCATCGCGAATGCAATCACCAGAATAACGAAAAAGGCCACTGGAGCCAACACCAGGCCCGATCGCATACTGTAGCCGCTAGCAATCTGGCCGACGGCCCACGGCAGCGTCATGCCGCCGGGCAGCGCGACGGTGAATAGCATTCCGAACACGGTTCCGGGATGTTTCTCGAAGCCGGACCTGCTGGCTCTATTCGCCTGTGTTCGCAGGCCGCAGATTACCGGCTTGGTCCGCCGAAAGGGCTTTCTTCACCGGCTATCCGGCGGCAAAAAACTCGATCGCGCGGGGAAGGTCGGCGTGTTGATAGAGAATATACTCCGGCTCGGTTTCGGGAGATCCACCAGGATTACCGTGCGGGCAGAACAAGATCGTCTTCATCCCGGCCTGCCGCGCTCCATGGACGTCCCGGAAGCGGTCGTTTCCAATGAAAATCGCTTCTTCGGGGCGGACCTGCAATGCAGTCAGAGCCGCTTGAAACAGCCGGGGGTCGGGTTTGCGATAGCCGTAGTCGCCAGAGATGACGATGGACTCGAAGTAGCCGGCAAGGCCGGCGGCCCGAAGCTCGGGTAAACCGTAAGCGCTCTGGGCATCGGAAACCACCGCCAGGCGATGGCGCTCTTTCACCTGAGCCAGAGTCTCCTGCGTTTGCGGAAATGCCACGAGCCGTTTGCGGGAGATCCCGCGCTGCAGTTCGGCCAGGAACAGTGGCATTTGCAGGAGCTTCTCCGGTTCGAGAGAGCGGGTGTACTCGGTAGCGTGCCGGTGTAACACTTCCCGCCAAACCGCGACCACGTCGAACTCGGGATAGGTTTCCTTGCTCGCCGCGAACTGTTCTTTCATGATCTGGAAGTACAAGTCACGCACTTCGCCACGGCGCAGGGCGATGCCCTGATAGCTGAGAAAGTGGGCGATGGCGCGGTAGGTCTCTTCCATCCACTCATCGGTTTCGATGTCGATCAGGGTTCCGTTGACATCGAAGAGCAGGGCGCGAATCTCCATTCACGGTGTCCGCAAAATGATTTTGGCTTCTTCCACCAGCCGCCCACGCTGGGAAGCGCTCACCCAGGAGTTTCGGGCGATGCGCAGGAGCGTGAGAGCCATCTGGAAGGGCAAACGGCCGGTGATGGAACGGAATGCGCGGCCGCGGTCGGGGAAGTGACAGGCGTATTCCCAGAGAAAGTGCCCGATGAAAGGCTCGGCGGCGTGCTTGTTCCCGCCGGCTTGCAGGAAATAGTGTTGCAACTCTCCGGCAATCCGTCCCAGATCGAAGGCGCGGTCGGCGCGCTTCATTCGTTCCAGGTCGATCGCGATCACGCTGAGACCGCGCCCAAACAGGAGATTGCTAGGGGTGGCATCTCCATGCACGAGCACCTGCCTATCCTCCCACATGCGCGGCTTCTCCCGCCAGCGGTCGCGCAACCAATACAGTTCGTCCGCGTCCCAGACGCCGATCACCTTCAGGGCTTGCAGCTTCCGGACCAGCCGGTCCAGATAGGCGCAGTCCTGGTTGAAATCCACGCCCTGCCCGTTGGCCGTGCGGTTGTGGAGGGTCGCCAGGAAGTAGGCCAGGGCGGTCAGCTTCTCGAAAAGCGGTTGCGATTGCCCTTGGTGGATCGCGTCATTGACGAAGGCACTTAGAGGGACTCCAGGGGCATATTCCTCGACCAAAATGCTGTTGAGCCAGGCATTCGTGCCCAGCGGGCGTACGACGTGATGCGGGTAACCGGCCAGGCCATAGCCGCGCAGGAGCTCCAGATTGTCGAACTCCTGGCGCATGCGCTGGCTGGCTTCGGCTTTGTGGTGGCCACCACTCAAGAAGAACTTGCCCACTACTTGGGTGCAACTGTGACGTTCCTCGTAGAGATAGACTTTGCTGTCCTTCATGCTGAAGACGCGGAAGTCGGCTGCATTGTTGCGGACTCCGATTTGCGGCAGCACGTCCTGCACCAGATAGGGATGCAGCGGATCGTGCGAGGAGAGATGTCCAAGATACTGTTTTGACACAGCATGCTCTCAAACGAAGTCGCCAGCCCTGCAGCATCCGGTTAGAAAGGAAATGCGCCCATGCTGGTCTAAACTTCAGCTTACAGTGCTGTCATCGAATTGTAACACAATCGAAATACTGGGCCGCCGGGAAATGTTGCGATTCGCGGCCCGTCTGGCGCAGGCGATCATGGCGCCCGACGGTTCGCAGCACCCTTGGCGTCGTCCGGCTTCGTGGGCGCGCCCCTCCGGACTTCTGCGGCATGTGCGGACAGAGCGCAGCGGTCAAATAGTCCGATGTGCACATTTGAGATTTGCAGTGATTGATATCTTTTAGTCTTTAGTGATATACTCGCCGACAGTAGGGAAACCGAATTGCAAGCCCAGAGTTCGCTTTCCATGGAGGTATCCACGATGACACAGCCACAAGCGCTCGATCGAAGTGTGGAGCGCGTTTTTGAAGGCCTGGAGGCGCTCGGCCATTGCGCTGCCGAATCCCCGGCGGGCGAGGATAGCGCTTTCTCGCTTGTCTGCCTGAGATGGACCGTCGACGGCCCTGCTTGCCGACGCGATTGTCCCTACGATGGCGGTTCGCGACAAACACTGCCGCCGCAGTAGTGCGGTAGCATCGGAAGCGTGGCAAACTCAGAGCGTACGCGTCACCGCGCGGAGAGCTGCCGTTGAGATCCGACGGGATGCGGGACGATCGTTACGTGCTGGCGATCGACATGGGTTCGAGCAGCGTGAAGGCCACGCTGGTCTCGCAGCACGGCGAACTGGCGGGCACCGGCTTGCGGAACGTGGACATCCTGCTGCTCCCCGGCGGCGGCGCTGAGCAAGATCCCGAGCAGTGGTGGAGCGCGACGATTGCCGCGGCGAAGTCGGCGCTGGCCACTGCCGCCGTTCCGCCCGAGCGTATCGTGGCCGTGGCGTGCACCACCCAATGGGCCGTCACGGTGCCGGTCGATGAAGGCGGCCACGCCATCTGGAACGCGCTCTCCTGGATGGATACGCGCGGGGGCCGCTATAGCCGGGCCGCCGCGGATGGCTGGCCCAAGATCGAAGGCTACGCGGTGTCCAAGCTGCTGAAATGGGTCCGGCTAACAGGCGCCGCGCCCAATCACTCCGGCGTGGATGGCTTCGGCCATATCCTATACTTCAAGCACGAGCGCCCGGATCTGTACGCGCGCACTTACAAATTCCTGGAGCCCATGGACTATCTCAACTTCCGTCTCACGGGCCAATGCGCGGCGTCTTACAGCACGATTTTTCCCTACTGGCTGACCGACAACCGCGACCCCAACCGCATCGAGTATCATGCCGGCCTGCTCCGCGCCGCAGGGATCGAGCGGGGGAAGATGCCGGATCTGCGGCCGGTCGACGCGATCCTGGGCGAACTGAAGCCGGAGGTGGCGGCGGAACTCGGCCTGCTGCCGGGCACGCGCGTGGTGATGGGCTCGGGCGACAGTCATGCGGCCACGGTGGGCGCCGGATGCGTGCGGGACTACGACGGTTATTTCTCGATCGGCACCACCGCGTGGCTCAGTTGCCACGTGCCCTGGAAGAAGACTGATGTGACGCATTCCATCGCCACTATGCCCGCCGCGCTGCCCGGCCGGTACATGGTCAGCGCCGAACAGGGCACGGCCGGCCGCTGCCTGGAGTTCCTGAAGAACAATATCCTGTTTCCGGCGAACGGCCAGAAGCCCGCGGAGGGCGATCTTTACGGAATCCTGAATGCGGAGGCCGCGCAAGTCGAGGCCGGGAGCGAAGGCCTGATCTTCACCCCGTGGATTAACGGCGTGCTGGCGCCGCGCGAGGATCACTATACGCGCAGCGCTTTCTTCAACCAGACGGCCCGCACCACGCGCGCCCACTACGTGCGCGCGGTGATGGAGGGCGTGGCGTTCAACCTGCGCT
>JBEKUO010000515.1:0-5664 GCA_049514955.1 Bryobacteraceae bacterium
GCGAGCGCACGGAGCAATCCACCGAGCGAGTACAGATCTGCATCTGGCCGGCATGCTCGTGGCAGAAGTTCTTGGACTCGAACAAGCGGCCGCCCAGCACGCCGATCACGTCGCCAATTACGATTTGGCCGGCCGGGCGCGCCAGGGCGTAGCCGCCGGTTTTGCCGCGGGCGCTGGTGATGAAGCCGCCGCGGCGCAAAATGCGCAGCAGCTTGGCTGTATAAGCGGGCGAGAGCGCTTCCGCCTGGCTGATCTCGGGAATGGTCAGGCTCTCATCTTTCGCCGCCAGACCGATACGCAGCAGGCAGCGCAATCCGTATTCTTCGTGAGCGCTCAGTTTCATCGCCGTCCCAGCCGATCGAGGGGGATCACATCGTCGAGGCCCAGCAGCATGCGGGCTTCCGGGGTCATGCGGCTCTTGTCCCATGGCGGATCGAATGTCAGTTCCAGCTTCACGTCTTTCACGCCCGGAACGGCTCGCACCTTGCGCTCGACTTCCGCCGGCAGGCTGCCTGCCACGGGGCAATTCGGCGCGGTGAGGGTCATCTTGATACGCGCCTCGCCCTCGGCATTTACCTTTACCTCGTAGATCAAGCCGAGGCTATAGATATCCATCGGGATCTCGGGGTCGAAGATCTTACTCAGCGCGGCGATGATCTGGTCTCTCATTCGGTGGACACCACCTCGCTCTCGCCGGTCAGTGCGGACTTCAACGTGTGCCAGGCGAGCGTGGCGCACTTGACGCGCGCCGGGAACTCGCGCACGCCGGAAAAGACAGCTAGCTTCCCGAGGTTGGCCGCGGGCGGTTTCTCTGTGGTTAGGAGGGCGTGGAAGCGCTCCATCATTTGCACGGCTTCCTGGCGCGACTTGCCTTTGACGGTTTCGGTCATTAGGGAAGCTGAGGCGGTGGAGATGGCGCAGCCTGCTCCCACGAAGCTGATGTCTTTGACCGTGTCGCCATCCATTTTCACGAACAGAGCGAGCTTGTCGCCGCACAGCGGATTATAGCCTTCGACGCGGCGCGTGGCATCCGCCATCTGGTGGAAGTTGCGCGGGCTCTTGCAGTGGTCGAGGATGACTTCCTGATAGAGGTCGTCGAGCATTAGTTGATAGTCTCCGGTACGGCAGCTTGGGGCCGATTGCCAATCGGCTGCAGGTTGACAACCTGCCCCACAATCATCCGAAGATCTCCTTTACTTTGCCGATTCCGGCGACCAAGGCGTCGATGTCTTCCTTGGTGTTGTAGAATGCCAGCGACGCGCGCGTGGTGGCAGGCACTCCAAACCACTCCAGCACCGGCTGGGCACAGTGATGGCCGGTGCGTACCGCGACTCCCTCGCGATCGAGAATCGTGCCGACATCGTGCGGATGCACGCCTTCTAGCACGAAGGAAAGCACGCTGGCCTTCTCGCGTGCGGTGCCGATGAGCCGTAGGCCCGGTATACGCTCTAGTTGCGCGGTTCCGTAGGCCAACAGTTCATGCTCGTAAGCTTGGATGCGATCGAGGCCGATTCCGTTGATGTAATCGATAGCCGCTCCCAACCCGATGGTGCCGGCGATATTGGGTGTGCCGGCCTCGAACTTATAGGGCAGCTCGTTGTAAGTAGTCTTGGCGAACGTTACCGAGCTGATCATGTCGCCGCCGCCCTGGTATGGCGGCATCTTATTCAGCAACGCTGCTTTTCCATACAGTACGCCGATACCGGTGGGTCCAAACATCTTGTGGCCCGAAAGCGAATAGAAGTCGCAGTCGAGCGCTTGTACATCCACCTTCATGTGGGCCACAGCCTGCGCGCCGTCGATGAATACGGGCACGCCATGGCGGTGCGCGATGCGGGTGATCTCAGCCACAGGGTTGATAGTTCCCAAAGCGTTCGATACATGCACGATGGAAACCAGTTTCGTGCGAGGTCCCAGCAGTTTCTCGAACTCGTCGAGCAGCAGCTCGCCGCGCTGGTTGATGGGCGCGATGCGCAGGATGGCCTGCTTTTCCTCGCAGAGAATCTGCCACGGCACGATGTTGGAGTGGTGCTCCATGGCGGAGATCACGATTTCGTCGCCGGCGCCGATGTGCCTGCGGCCGTAGGTGTAGGCGACCAGATTGATGCCCTCGGTGACACCCCGGACGAAAACGATCTCGCGCCAATCGCCGGCGTTGAGGAAGCGCTGCACCTTGACTCGGGCCTCTTCGTAGTGACGAGTGGAGCGCTCACTCAACTCATGCACGCCGCGATGGATGTTGGAATTATCCATCTGATAGAACTGATTCATCGCGTCGAGCACCATCTGCGGCTTCTGAGTGGTGGCGGCGTTATCGAGATACACGAGGGGCTTGCCGTGGACGCGCTGGTCCAGTACGGGAAAGTTCTCGCGCGAGGAAGGAGAGAGCGCCGGCAACAGTGCCGGCGGGCAGGCAGGCGTGCCTGCGCCACAACTACTGGCGATTGCCATGGAGTTTCTCCAGCAGCAGCTTTTCCAACTGCTCGCGCAGGGAAGCGACTTTGATGCGGTCCACGATGTCGCGCGCGAAGGCGTAGATGAGCAGGTTGCGGGCGTCCGCGAGGCCTATGCCGCGCGAGCGCAGATAAAAGATTCCCTCCCCATCCAACTGGCCGATGGTCGCGCCATGGGTGCAGCGCACGTCGTCGGCATGAATCTGTAACTCGGGCTTGGTGTTGATGACGGCTTCTTCGGAGAGCACCAGGTTCTTGTTGGTCTGCTTGGCGTCGGTCTTCTGGGCGTCCTTGCGGACCAGGATCTTGCCGCTGAAGACCGCGCTGGATTTGCCGTCGAGGATGCCTTTGTATAGCTCGTGGCTGGCGCCGTGCGGTTTGGCGTGATCGATTGAGGTGTGATTGTCTATGTGTTGGTCGCCGGTGACCAGGTAGAGTCCGTTCAGCGTACATTCGGACCCTTCCGAGAGGACGGCGTTCACGTCGTTTCGGACCAGCGCGCCGCCAAATGATAGCGAGTGCGAGCGGAAGTTTGTGTCGCGGCCTAGCTGGATTTGTAGGGTCGACACGTGGAAGGCGTGGCTGCTTTCGGTCTGGAGTTTGTAGTGATCGATTACGGTGTTGTCACCGGCCATCAGTTCGGTGACCGGGTTGGTGAAGTAGGCGCCGCCGCTCCCGGTATAGGTTTCGACGATGGTGGCTTGGCTATCGGATTCTGCGACGATCAGATTGCGCGGGTGGGAGACAGTCGGATGGCCGTTGGCTGAGGCGGTGAAGACCAGGTGTATTGGTTCTTCGATCACTGCGCCTTTGGCTATGCGGACGAACAGGCCGTCCTGGAAATTTGCCGTATTCAGCGCTACGAAGGCGTTGTTTTGGTAGCTTGCGTAGCGGGCCAGGTAAGGCTCGATGAGCTCTGGCTGGTTACGCAGAGCTTCCGCGAGGCTGCGGATTTCGACTCCCGGCTGGTTTTGCGCCGGCAGGAGTGCCGGCGCGGCAGGCAGGAGTGCCTGCGCCACGCGCGCTATGGGGGCTACGTTAGTGAAGCGCCAGTCCTCATCGTGCGTGGTCGGGTAGCCCAGCTCGGAGAAGCGCTGCTTAGCATCCTCGCGTAGGCGTTCTAGAAAGCTGGTGGGCGCGGCAGTCATGCGCTTTCGACTACCTCCTCGATCCCCACGTAGCCGGACTCTTCCAGTTCCAGCGCCAGTTCCTTGCCACCCGATTTCACGATCCGGCCCTCGGCCAGCACGTGTACGAAATCCGGCACGATGTAGTTCAGCAGACGCTGATAGTGGGTCACTACGATCATGGCGCGCGCCGGGTCCCGCAGTGAGTTGACGCCGTTTGCCACGATTTTCAAGGCGTCGATATCCAGGCCGGAATCCGTCTCATCCAAAATGGCCAGCTTCGGCTCCAGGACGGCCATCTGAAAAATCTCGTTGCGCTTCTTTTCTCCGCCCGAAAAGCCGGTGTTGACGGCGCGGCTCAGCAGGCTCTGGTCCATCTCCATGAGCGCCATCTTCTCTTTGACGAGCGCGAGAAAGTCCATAGCGTCCAGGTCCGGCAGGCCCTGGTGTTTGCGGATGGTGTTGAGCGCGGCCTTCAGAAAATACAGGTTGCTGACGCCGGGGATTTCGACCGGATATTGAAACGCCATGAAGATGCCTTCGCGGGCGCGATCCTCGGGCGACAGTTCGAGCAAGTCCTTTCCATTGTAAAGTACTTTACCATCCGTGACTTGGTAGAGATCGCGGCCCGCCAGCACTTGCGCGAGCGTGCTCTTACCCGATCCGTTGGGACCCATGATGGCATGTACTTCGCCGGCGTCGATCAAGAGGTCGATGCCCTTCAGAATTTCGCGTCCGGCGACGTTGGCGTGCAGGTTCTTGATTTCGAGTAGTGACATTGTTAGCTTATCCGACGCTTCCTTCAAGGCTGACTCCCAGCAGCTTCTGGGCTTCCACCGCGAACTCCATGGGCAACTCGCGGAAGACTTCTTTGCAGAAACCGTGCACGATCATGGAGACGGCGTCCTCGGTGGAGATGCCGCGCTGCCTGCAATAAAAGATCTGATCTTCACCGATTTTGGAGGTGGATGCCTCGTGCTCCACCTGCGAAGAGGTGTTCTTGACTTCCAGATACGGGAAGGTATGCGCGCCGCACTTATCGCCCAACAGCATGGAGTCGCATTGCGAATAGTTGCGCGCGTTGGCGGCGCTCTTCAGAATTTTCACCGCGCCACGATAGGTGTTCTGCCCGCGGCCCGCCGAGATGCCCTTCGACACGATGGTGCTGGTGGTGTTCTTGCCGATGTGGATCATCTTGGTGCCGGTGTCGGCCTGCTGGTAATGATTGGTGAGCGCAACCGAATAGAATTCGCCGACCGAGTTATCGCCGATCAGGAGGCAGCTCGGATATTTCCAGGTGATGGCCGAGCCGGTCTCGACCTGCGTCCAGGAAATCTTCGAGTTGCGGCCCTTGCACAGGCCGCGCTTGGTCACGAAATTGTAGATGCCGCCCTTGCCGTTCTCGTCGCCGGGATACCAGTTTTGCACGGTCGAGTATTTGATTTCGGCCCGCTCGAGCGCGATGAGTTCGACGACCGCGGCGTGTAGCTGGTTTTCATCGCGCATCGGCGCGGTGCAACCTTCGAGGTAGCTGACGTGCGCGCCTTCGTCGGCGATGATGAGGGTGCGTTCGAACTGGCCGGATTTCGCGGCGTTGATGCGGAAGTAGGTCGAGAGTTCCATCGGGCAGCGCACGCCCTTCGGTATGTAGCAGAATGAGCCGTCGGTGAACACGGCGGAGTTCAGCGCGGCAAAGAAGTTGTCGGTGGGGGGCACGACCAGGCCGAGATATTTTTTCACGAGGTCGGGATGGTCCTGCACCGCCTCGCCGAACGAGCAGAAGATGATGCCCTTCTCGGCGAGTTGCTTGCGATAGGTGGTGCCGACCGACACACTGTCAAACACGGCGTCCACGGCCACGCCGGCCAGCCGCTCGCGTTCACGCAGCGGGATGCCGAGTTTCTCGTAGGTCTCCAGCAGTTTCGGGTCAACTTCATCGATGCTTTTCGGCCCGCCCGCGGACTTTTTGGGCGCGGAATAATAGGTGATGTCCTGGTAATTGATGGGCTCGTGATGGATCTTCGGCCACACGGGCTCCGTCAGCGTTTGCCAGTGGCGGAAGGCCTTGAGCCGCCAGTCGGTCA
>JBEKUO010000516.1:0-5661 GCA_049514955.1 Bryobacteraceae bacterium
GGAAGGCATCGACCAAACGGCTGGAAATTTGACCTCCATCAGTTCCAAGATCTCTCAGGGCAGCGGCACGGTCGGCGCTTTGATCAACGACAAGGCACTTTACCAGCACGTCAACGCTGCCGCCACGAATCTCCAGGAAGATGCGGAAGCGTTGAAACACAACTTCCTGTTGCGGGGGTTCTTCCACAGGCGCGGATACGAGGATTCCGACGAGCTGACAAAGTATGAAGTCTCTCAACTGCCCGCCGCGCCGCCCGAAAAGCACTTTACCTACGACGGAACGAAACTATTCGAGAAAGCCGGCACGGCCAAGCTCAAAAATCAAAAGGTCCTGGACGAGGTGGGGAGATTCCTCGAACGGGAGCAGTTCGGTCTGGCGGTTGTCGCGGCATATGCCGGGATGAAAGGGGACACGCAGCAGGAGCGCTTGCTGACGGAAGCGCGCGCGATGGTGGTTCGCGACTATCTCGTTCAGAATTTCCGGTTGAACGATACACGGGTTAAAACGATCGGCCTGGGAAAAAACGACGGCTCGAACGATAGTGGTGTTGCAGTGATGGTTTACGCTGCGGAACCGGAGCGAAAAAAACTGGTCAACGGCGGTACGCGAAGCGCCACCTCGGTGCGGCCGTGAGCTCAGCCCGCGGGCTCCGCTTTGTCTCAACATCGGCGTCTATTCGATGCTAAACCCTACGCCAATGTAAATGGTAAGGTGTATACTGGTGGCAGAGCTTTCCGAACTGAGAATCGGTACAGTACTTATGTCGGCACCGCCAGAGATCGTGCAGGTGAGCCATTGCCCTAAAGTCGCCACTTTAGGACACTACCCCAAGCCATAGTCGTCACTTGTGTGCTAAACTAAGCATGACAGTCTAAAACTCGTACCCCTTTCCAGAAGGGTTAATGCTCGGCAATTCCGCCGGGCAGCGCTCCTGAAAAGTCGTGACACGGCTTTTACTAAGGTTGCGTGGGCGCAGTGCCCCACGATGTACCGCCAGGAGCGAACTGACCAGGCACACCCGCCAACTGGAGATCTCAGATCCTAAAACGAACCGTCTCCTGGCCCCGCTGGAACAGCCGGATTATGACGCCTTGATGCTGGAGGCCGAGATTGTTCCTCTGAAATTCCGCAAGCGGCTGCATTCTCAGGATGAGCCATCGATGCCGTCTACTTCCCCTTGACATGCATGGTCTCACTGCTAGTCACGAACGACGGCAGGCCCCGGATGGGGATGGCTACCATCGGCAACGAAGGAGTTGCGGGAGCCTCGGAGGTCCTTCAAACGCAGCCGGCCATGGGCTTGAATATCATCCAGATACCCGGCGCCGCCGTGCGCATCAAGGCGGATGCCTTCCGGAGAATAATCGCCAGCCGGCCCCTGATGCAGAAGGCGATCAATCAGCACCTGTATGCGCTCATGCGGCAGATACTGTATGGAGCGGCCTGCAATCGGACCCACAGCATGGAAGAACGTTGCGCCCGCCGGCTGTTGATGACGCACGACGGCGCCGCCGCGGATAGCTTTCCGCTCACTCAGGAGTTTCTTTCGCATATGCTTGGCATGGGGCGGGCGACGGTGAAGCCACGGGCATGTTGAAGAAAGCGGGGTTTATCCGATTCGTGCGAGGAAAGATCGCGGTGATCGACCGGGCCGGCCTGGAGTCGGCCGCCTGCGACTGTTATCAAGCCATCATCGCGGTATACGATTCCCTGCTTCCCGATGCTCCAAAACAGGCGCACTAGTTTGTGTTTGATTCGCAGCGCCAGCCGTTTGCCTTATGTCCGCCAGCGTTCAAATGGATGTGGCCGGTTTCGTTCAAATGATCCTCGTTTTTCAGGCGTCTGTTGTGTTGACAAAGGTTAAGAAACGCACGAATATTAGATAAGGCACTCACTGCCCGCCGGGGAGAAGCAGGTCGCCGCTTCGGTGGCACCGTAATCGGCCCTTCTTGGCTTGCTCAATCGCCTCGGCTGCGCCGAATAAGGCAATGAATCGATGAAACTCAGCCTAGGGATCCGGCAGGAGGCTGAACGCCTATCGTTGCTCATTGCTCTCCTGCTGGTGCTGCTCACCGCAACGCTTACTTATCGCTCGTGGGCTGCCTCCGAACGCAATCGACAGGACGCCCTAATCACCCGGCAGGTCATGGACGGAACCACCGCGCTTCTTTCGTCTTTAGAGGACGCTGAATCGGGGCAGCGTGGATTTCTTTTGACCGGAAGCGATCGTTACCTGGAGCCCTACCAGGAAGCGCTCACCAGAATACCCGCCAGCTTGGGTGTCCTCGCTCGCACCGAAGCCAGCCGCCGCCTGCCCCAGCAGCTCCAGCGCATCGATAGGTTGAGACCCCTGGTGAAGGAGAAAATGGATGAATTGGCCGAGACGATCGAGCTTCGTCGAAGCAAAGGTCTCGACGCGGCTCTCGCCATAGTCGACAGCGATCGCGGAAAAGTGGCGATGGATCGCATCCGGGCAATCTGCTCTGAGATCCAAACTGCGAGTAACGATCTATTGGGACAGCAACGAGAGGAGGTGCGAGCCGGCGCCTATCAAGCGGGATTTACCAGCGTGCTTGGGTGCGCGACCGTTTTCCTGCTCCTCATTCTTGCAACGATCACCATCCGGAAGGGAACTCGCCAGCGCGAACGGCTGATCGAAGATCTCCAGAAGAGCGACGAGGAAGCAAGAAAAGCGCGAGATTTGCTGCAAACGACAATCTCAAGCATTGGCGATGGCGTCATTACCACCGACACCGCGGGGATGGTCGTTTCTCTGAATCCGATCGCCCAATTGTTGACCGGATGGTCGCAGGAACAGGCGTCCGGTAAGCCCCTGGAAGATATTTTCGACATCCGCAACGAAGAAACCGGCCTGCCTGCCGAGAACCCCGTCGGCAAGGCCTTGCATGAGGGACGCGTCGCCAGCCTTCCAGATCAAACCGTGCTCGCCGCGAAGGACGGCCGTCACACTCCGATCGAAGACAGCGCCGCCCCCATCCGCGCCGCTAATGGGAGCGTCACCGGCGTGGTGCTGGTGTTTCGCGATGTTACTCAAAGAAGGGAAGCCGAGCTCGTTGAAGAGAAGGCAGCCGCGGAGCTCGCCCGGCGCTCCGAATTGCTGGAACGAACGAATGCCGAACTGCAGCACTTCGCGTACGCGGTCTCCCATGATCTGCGCGAACCGCTGCGAACGATCACGGCTTTCACGCAACTCGTTCAGATCCGCAGTGGATCGCAGCTCGATAAGAAGAGCGCAGAGTGTTTGCAATTTATCGTGGCGGCAGCCGACCGGATGGGTCAGCTCATCGATGCCCTTCTGGATTACTCCAAAGCTGGAGAAATCACCAACAGACCTCTTAGCCCCCTCCGCATCGAAGAGGTGCTGGCGGAGGCTCTTGGCAATCTGAATGGGTCTATCGAAGAAAATAACGCGGTGATCACCCACGATCCGCTTCCCGCGATCATGGCGGATAGGACCCATCTCGAGCAACTGATGCAGAATCTGATCGGCAATGCCCTCAAATATCGCCGGCAAGATGTCCCCCGCGTTCACATTGCGGCGCGGAACTTAGGCAACGAATGGCTTTTTTCGGTTTCCGACAACGGTCAAGGTATTCCTCCTCAGTACAATGGGCAAGTCTTTGAGCTCTTTAAACGGCTCCACGGTCAGCAGTACCCTGGCACTGGGATCGGACTGGCAACGTGCAAGAGAATTGTTGAGCGTTACGGCGGGCGCATCTGGGTTGAATCTGAAGTAGGCACGGGGTCGACGTTTTTTTTCACATTGCCGGCGAGGACGGAGTTCTACCAAAGCGCTTCCGGCTAGACAATGCGCTCCTATAAGACAGGGGCAGCAGAGGAGCGACCGAGCGGAACTAGGTGTGCCAGCCCATCCCGCGTCCGATATCGCTGCATTCCGCAGAGGCAGATCGACAACCGTGCAGCCGAAGGTGGCACGAGGGAACAATCCAATGAGTGCGTGCAAAGACAAGTTGTGTCATCGGGCACCATGCCGCGAGGCTTTCCCAGAGCTCGATTCTCGCGTCGTTTTTGCCGCCATCATCGACGGCCAGGTGGGACCTAGCGGTGTCTCGGCCGAGCTTCAATTCGGCGCCGTGTTCCCGCAGGTACTGCTCCAACTCATCCGCATTCAGGCCCACCGGGATTTGGTGAGGTTCAGGACGCCGACCGGACCGGTGAGGAGGTGGCCGCATTCACGAAGAATCTGCGTGCAGGTGTCCTCATCCAGGGCCACGCCCCAACCTGGCGTGAAACGCGAGCGCCTCCGGTGAGCCCGGTAAGTCCGGGTAGCTCTACGCAACTGATTCTGCCACCACCACGTCTGGCCTCTACCCCTAGGCGCAACACGGCCCAACCAGGCGTGAACGCTGGCCCCAATTCCGGCCGCAGGGGACGAACAGGGGGCGACGCCAGCCACCTGTACGGCTCAAAACGCCTGATCGCCAAACTGAGCTGGACTGAAAACACAACTACTTGGACCCAACTGCACTGTACTGAACTGGCAGGCGGCGGGTTCGATTCCCGTTAGCGCTACCATGTTTCAATAATTTACAACCGGATCCATCCTGGCTTCCCGTTAGTTCATCCATTTTCTAAAGCATCTTGCTCACATGCTGCTCACACATTTTGAAGTTCTTCGATGGTGAGTTCGTCTTCCCGGATGATGTGGACAGTCCCCGCGCCTCAACGCTGAAGCGGCCGGAACGCGCAGAGGTCTGAATCGCACCCGCCAAACGCACAGACAGTGCCTTCCCGCACGCCGGCTGAAATTGTCGCCTTGGCCCCGCCTTTTTTTTTGGGCTATATGCCTTGACACGCATATGCTCTGTGGAGTATATTCGGAGAGTGGAATCGGTGTTCGAAATCATTGCGGAACCGAACCGGCGCGCGATATTGAGCCTGCTGGTCTCGTCGCAACAGTCGGTGGGAGACATCGAGCGTCAACTTCGCATGCCGCAGCCGGCCGTGTCAAAGCACCTGCGAGTGCTGCGCGAGGGCGGTTTCGTAGAATCCACGGTGGACGCACAGCGCCGCCTCTACCGCCTAAAACCTGAACCATTTCAGGAGGTGGATGCCTGGCTGGCTCCATTCCGCCGGTTCTGGAACGCTCATGTAGATGCTCTCGAACGCCACCTCGACCGCATGGATCCATCCACACCGACGAAAAGGAAGACAAAGGAGAAGACGACGCGGCCCAAACCGCGAACGTGACAAAGGAGAAACGAAATGAAAATCAAAGTGACCAGCCTATACGTGGACGACCAGGACAAGGCCCTGCGCTTCTATACGGAGGTACTGGGCTTTGCCAAGAAGGCCGATTTCAGTCAGGGCCCATTTCGCTGGCTGACCGTGGGCTCGCCCGAGGAGCCGGACGGCACTCAGCTACAACTGGCGCTGAACAACAACCCCGCGGCCAAAGCGTATCAGGAGGCGATCTTTCAACAGGGCCAGCCCGCGGCCATGTTCTACACCGACGACGTCAAGGGCGACTACGAGCGGATCAAGGCCCACGGCGCCCAGTTCACGATGCCGCCCACCGACGTGACCGCCTCGACCATTGCGATGCTGAACGACACGTGCGGCAACCTCATTCAGCTCGTCCAACTGGCGCGCTATTAAATGCGGCCGTTCCGCACGAT